>JASHQB010000327.1 GCA_030037775.1 Candidatus Acidiferrales bacterium | reverse complement strand
GGAGCCAAATCTCCTCGCTGTGTGATCCACTGAATTCCACGAAGGCACTTCCTGCAGACGGCGTTTTCTTTAAGGCGGCACACCCTCAGCATCGCGCACTGCGCGCGACCGCAGGCTTGAATCACAGAGAAAAATTGAGGCAAGAAAAAACCCTGGGCCCCTTGCGGGAACCCAGGGTTTCGAAGTAGCGATTCGTTTTACTTTTAGTACGAAATGCGGAGCCCGAGCTCGATCCAGCGAGCGCTGTTGGTGCGGTTGTTCGGAACGAATGTGCTGGTGATTTCGCCAAAGTTCGTCGGACTCTCCAAACTGAGTGACGGGCTGGCAAAGTTCACGTTGTTAAAGACGTTGAGGAACTGGGCGGAGAAATCAGCCGAAATGCCTTCTTTGATCTTGGTTGATTTGCCGACCGCCATGTCCATGTTCCACATTCCCAATCCTCGGATCGGATTGGCGGAGCCGTCACGGCCATCCGTCGCAATGTTGATAAAGCGAAAGTCGTCGAAAGCCGCGGCCGGGTTGGAGAAGACGTTAAGACCAGTCCCGCCATTGGCCTGAGCCGTGGCAGTACCGATACCGCCGGAACCGGTCACGCCGGAATTGAGACTGTTCTTGAGATCCGACGTCGCAACGGTTGCAATTGCCGGAACACCCGCGCCGAGGATGGGTGAAACGCCCCAAGCATCGGCCGCCTCTGTGACGGGATTCGGAAGCCCGGAATAAGTCTCAAAGATGCCGGACCAATACCATCCACTCACGGCTCTGTCGAACCCATTGCTGAGATGGAGCCGATGTCCCGTACCAAAGGGGAGCTGATAGACGTAGTCGGCAGTGAACATATTCCGACGGTCGTACAGAGAGGGCCCGTAGCTAGCGTCCGGGTTAAAGCTATTGAGGAAGTACCCGGCGTTGTTCTGGTTCACGAGCGACTCATCGAGAGACTTGGAGAGGGTGTAGTTCGCCTGGAAGGTCAACCCCGCCGAAGTCTTCTTCTGCAAGCTGACGATGAAAGCGTCGTAATTGGAAGTGCCCAGGTAAGTGCGCAGGACGGAAACCTGGTTTTGCAGGTTGTCATAGGGCGTCAAACCTTGTCCGAAGCGGTACAGATCCATCTGCTGGAACAAGCTCTGCACGTCGCCGTTCGAGAAGAGGGAGCCAAGTTGAGACGCCAAGCACGCGGTGTTGGTTCCACCGCCGCAGACGCTCGCGGCATATCCCGGCAACTGATTCTCAAACCAAGGCTGCGCATTAGGAGTAGCACCGGCGCGCAAAGCACCGCCCACGGTGTCGAAGGCCTGGGCGAAGCTTTGACCTGAGCCCGCATCCTTGAAAAAGTACGGAGCGTCATTGATGTCCACCGAGGTGGGCAGTCGGGAAGCCATATTCCCGACGTAACCGACTTCCAACAACATGTTGGCCGGAAGCTCGCGCTGAACGTCCAGATCAAGGTTGGTGGAACGGCCGACCTTCATGTCAGGATCGTCCTGGAAGGAGATGAAATTCCCGAACGGCGTGGTCGGTATAATCGGATTGGCCTCCGGTTGAGTCGTCGGCACCGCCATGGCACCGTCCACTCCGACCCGAAAGTCAGTAGCCCCCGGATTGGAACAGGGCAGGGGGCAACCTGGCTCAATCTCGGTGAGTGTTTGACCGAAACCCACACCGAGCATGGGAATCACGACGGTTTCGATGGTGGATTCACGGTCATAGACGAGGGAGTAGCCGCCACGAATGACGGTCTTCCTGTCGCCCAAGAATCGACCAAGCAAACCATCTCCAAAGCTGGGGTTCCAAGCGAAGGAAACGCGCGGGGCAAGGTTACCCCAATCGGTGTTGAAAACCGGAGAGTGCGCAGTATTCACAGGAACATAGTCAGTCGTGGGGTTATAGATCTGGCCCTGGAGAGCGGCGGTCATTTTGGAGCTCAAGTACGAGGGAGCGGTCAAAGGTTCCCCAGTAACATCGTTGTCCAAAATAGTCTGACGGCCCAAGGTGTCAACCGGCGCGCTCTGCCAACCGTAGGCGAGCCCGTAACTGATGGTCAGGGAGTTGGTCAACCGCCAGACGTCCTGACCGTAGAAATAGAACTGATTCTGGGTGGTGTTGTTGCTCAACGGAGTCCCGAACGGGAGCGGCTGCAAGCTTCCGTTGCGGACGGCGAAGATGGAAGTGTTGTCGATAAGGCCCAAGGCGCCGGCGTAGAGCTGGTTCCATTCCGGCACTTCTCCAGCGGTCAGGCAATTCGTAACGATGCCGCTACCGCACGTGGGCGGAGCCTCAGAGGCCGGAACAGATAAAAAGCCGCCGGCACCGTTTACGCTATCCAACGTGGACACCAAAGAAGTGATTCCACCGACCACGGTATCGGCACGATCGGTAAGCAACGGCAAGTGGCGGTCATCGGTACCGAACTCCAAGGTATGCTTGCCCTTGATCCAGTCAAGGTTGTCGGTAAATTGAACGTTCTTCTCAAAGTAGTCCTGGAAGCGTGCGTTGGTGGGGGTGTTGTCAATAGGCGCAGCCACCAAGGCTTCCGCGGGGTTAATGGCAATGAACGGGTCGGAAGTGACCCCGGATGCCGTCTCCGGAAGATTGAACGCCGCCGCCGAGGTTGCCGGGTTCTCGACCTGGAAGTTCTGCCAATTACGCACCCAGCCGACTCGGAAGGTATTGGTAAGAGAGGGCGTGAGCAAGGTGGTCAACTGGCCGGTCGCCAAAACGTCGCGAACGGGGCTACTGTTGACCGCCGATGGGGTGCCATTGAGAATGCTGATTTGAGGAGCGGGGTTGCTGATGTCTCGGTAGTAAGTGTAGCTGCCGGAAAAGCGCCATTTGTCGGTGAAACTGTGATCGAGGCGGAAGACACCGAAGTCGGTATCCAGCGGGTTGGAGACAGTTCCGCGGTAGCCGGTCTCATTCAAGCCGTCGCCGCCAGCGGAGTTTCCAGTCGCCGGTTCCAAATTCCAAAACTGCTGAACCGTGGGGCTAATTCCTATTCCACGGGGGTCGCAGGGCAAACCGCCGGTAGGACCGCAGGCGGTAGAAGTGGCCAAGTTGTAAGTGTCAATGTTACCAGACGCATCCTTAAAGGTGAGAATGCCTGAGCGCAGGGCCGCGGTCGGAATGTCCCGCGTGAACGTAGAGGATTGGGGGAAACGGTTGAGTTCGTAATTGGCGAAGAAAAAGGTCTTATTCTTGAAGATGGGCCCGCCAAAACGGATGCCGCCGAAGTTATCCACGAGATGAGGCTCCGCTATGCCGGCGGAGTTCAGGTCCCAGGAGTTGGCGTTCAACGCGCTATTCTGGGTATACCAGTAGGCAGAGCCGTGATACTCGTTGGTGCCGTGGCGGCCGAGAAGGGCGATCTGCCCGCCCGAGCTGCGGCCGAACGTGGCGTTCGGGGTGCTGACTCCAATGTTCAACTCCTGCACGCTATCAATATTGACCGGAACCCAAGTGCCGTCGCCCACGAGGTTGTCGCTGATATCGATGCCATCGAGGGTGTAGGTGTTCTGGTCATCCATGGCGCCGGAAAAGCGCGCGTCCGGCGTGGGAAACGCTCCGTTCCCCGGGGACACGGAGGGCTGGATGGTGATCAACTCGGTCGCTTGGTGATTGAGGGTGGGCAGCGCGTTCATTTCCTGGCTGTTGACGGTGCCGCTGACTTGCGCGGTGGTGGTTTCGAGCTGGACGCTCGCGCCGGCCTCGACGGTGACGGATTGACTCACCTGGCCGACCTGCAAAGTGACGTTCACCGTATAGCTCTTGGCGATGTCCACGACGAGATTCTGCACGCTGGAATTCTTGAAGCCTTCTTTGGAGACTTCCACCGTGTAGGTGCCCGGCGTGACCGTCGGGAATGTGTACTCGCCAGAGCCGTTGGCGGTGGCGGTCAGCGAGGCGGTTGTGGCCACGTTGGTCAACTTGACCGTAGCGCCAGGAACCGCAGCGCCGCTTGGATCAATCACCGTGCCGACCACAGTAGAGGACGCCGCCGTCTGCGCCTGAGTGCCCCTGGGAAGAAGGAATCCGGCGATGAACGCCAGCAGACCGAACATCAGAATCAAGCGTTGTTTCACGAGTCACACCCTCCTAGCAAATTTTTCGCGCTGTCGATGTACTCAGACGAGCCCGATACCCCACAAGATAATTCCAACCACGCTAAACGATTAGGCCGAAACGAGATGACAACGATGCTAGTTAGAACGCCCCAAAATCTGGCCGTTTTATAATGCATTGGATATGCGAGTGTCAAGGAACGCGCCGGCGGAGTTCCTCAAAACGCAACAAGCTGTAATGCCAGACATTCAGGGGCCCCACCGGTCTCACTGGTGAACTACTATGCAAACAAAGCGCCGTCTCGAAATGAGTGATTCGTCACAGTAGATTGACAGAAAACAGGACATTTACTGTGGTTGGAGTAACTGGCAATGATGATAGCCACGGGCATGGTATATGCATTTTCATATCCCGGTACGTCAAATGGTAGGAGTCAATCACCGCGTGCGGTAACAGAGTATTTGGGACTCGGCAACAGACAGAACCTTGTTTTGCTACGCTGGCGGAAGTAATCTAGCGCACCGCATGAGCCAACAATTCATTGTACTGGGCGTGGTCTGGTATGTGATTTTTCTGTTCTCGACAGTGTGCCATGAAGGAGCGCACGCCCTGGCGGGAAAGTTGGGCGGCGACCCGACGGCGTTTCAAGGCGGGCAGGTGACGCTGAATCCGTGGCCGCACATCCAGCGCGAGCCGGTGGGAATGGTGGTGGTTCCGATTCTTTCGTACGCGTTGGCGCATTGGATGATGGGATGGGCGAGCGCGCCGTACGACCGGGCATGGGCGCAGCGGTATCCGCGACGCGCGGCATGGATGGCGCTGGCGGGGCCAGGAGCGAATTTTCTGCTGATGATTCTGGCCGCCCTCGGCATACACGTCGGAATGGCCATGGGAGTTTTCCGAGCGCCGGAGAGCGCGTCGTTCACGCAAGTGACACAGGCTGCGGGAAGCGGAGCGCAACTGGCGGCGACCGCGCTGAGCATTCTGTTCGTGCTGAATCTGCTGCTGGGAACGTTCAACCTGCTGCCCTTTCCGCCGCTCGACGGACACAATGGCGTGACTCTGCTGATGAGCCGCGGAGCAGCGGCGCGGTTTGCCGGCAGCACGTTCGCGGGGCTGGGGTTCGCAGGCCTGCTCCTGGCGTGGTTCATCTATGACAAACTGTTTCCTTACATATTTCTGCTGGCGCTGAATCTTCTGTATCCCGGGCTGCACTACGGCTGAGGAATCTCGGGCCACGCGGAACGATGCTGAAATTTCCGTTTGCGAGGCGGCGCTGAACTGAGCCGAGTCGGGAACAAGAGCGCATCCATTTTGAACCTGGTAGTCCTGAAATGGCAGCGATCCCGATTTGGGACTCGAGAGTTCCCTGCCACAGATTTGCGAGAGCGGCTTAGCCGCGTAGGCGCACCCGCGGCAACCTCTTTCTTCCTCGGCATTTGCGTTTGATTCCTTGGCGATTTTCGGGCGAAGACGGCCTGGGCGCTTGGGACCGGCCGCGCCGGCATTTATGGCACACACCTTGCCTAACCGCTATTCAGGATGTCCGTAGCCACAGAAAAATCCATGGCGGAACTGGTCCGCCGCAATCTGCCGATTTGCGTCCTCGACGATGAGACCGAGCTCGTCGAAATCACGACGACGAAGCTCGCGCGGCTGGGCTTTCCGGCGCTAGGCACGTCGAAAGCGGAGGACGCGCTGGGACAGGTGCGCGCCGGGGCATGCCGCGCGGTGCTGGCCGACGTGAAGATGCCGGGGATGGACGGGTTCGCGTTTTTGGAGAAGTCCCTGCAGATCGATCCCAATGTGGCGGTGATTCTGGTGACCGGTTTTTATTCGGTGGATTCGGCGATCGAGGCCATCCGGCGCGGGGCGCATGACTTCCTGTGCAAGCCGATCGACGAGGAACGGCTGGTGAAGGCGCTCGATGAGCTGGCGGAAGTGTCCACGCGGCGGTCGCAGATCCGCGCGCTCGATGAGCAATTGCTTTCGAACTTCGAATTCGAGGGAATCGTGGGGCGCAGCCCGGCGATGCTCGAGATGCTGGACATGGCCAGGAAGATTTCGCGGCACTACAGCAACGTGCTGATCAGCGGGGCGACCGGATCCGGCAAAGAGTTGGTGGCGCGCGCGGTGCACCAGATGAGCCCAGTGGCACAGCAGAAATTTGCGGTGTGCAACTGCTCGGCGCTGGTGGACACGCTGCTGGAGAGCCAGCTTTTCGGGCACATGCGCGGCTCGTTCACCGGCGCGACAGATACCCGCCCGGGACTGTTCGAATACGCCAGCGGGGGCAGCGTTTTTCTGGATGAAATCGGAGAGACTTCCGCGCCGATGCAGGCGAAGTTGCTGCGCGTGATTCAGAATCGCGAGATTCAACGCGTGGGCTCGCCAGAAGTGAAAAAAGTGGACGTGCACATCATCGCCGCCACCAATCGCGAGCTACGCAACGAGGTGATGGCCGGGCGATTCCGTGAGGATCTCTTTTACCGGCTGAGTTCGCTGGAAATTCGAGTCCCCGGCCTGACCGAGCGCATCGAGGACATTCCGATCCTGGTGCGCTACTTCCTGAAGAAATACAGCGAAGCGTACGGAAAAACGTTCCAGGGGCTGACACGGCGCGCGCAGATCGTGCTGCTACAGCACGACTGGCCGGGAAACGTACGCGAGCTGGAAAACGTGATTTCGAGCGCGGCGATCACGGCAACGAATGAATTCATCGACGTAGCCGACCTACCGAGCAACTTGCGCAAACCCACGCAGCGGATGGGCGCAAGGGAGGAAAATTGGCGGCCACTGCCTCTCGACGAGGTGCGGCGAGTGCACATCAAGCGCGTGCTGGAGATGTGCGGAGGAAACCGCGTGCGCGCGTCTCAGATTCTGGGAATCGGCCGCACCAGTCTGTATCGCTTCCTGAAACGCGAGCCGAGCGAGCCCGCCGGGAAGCATGCTGCGTAGATTCTGAGCGCTGCAACGTCCCGCAACGGAGCAGGAGTTTCGTATCGCGCCATAATGAATTGGGGCAAATCTCCGCAACCCGCGTCTTTGCCGTCGCTTGGCGCCAATGAACCGCGGCTACCGGCTTGCTTGAGCTCGATATGAAGGAGCCCGCCATGGATGCGACAGTCAACTGGGAAGAGCTAGGGATTGAAGCAAACAAAGACCGCCGGCGGGAAGCGCGGATTGCGCTCACCATTCCCATCGAAGTGACCGGATTCGACGTGAACGGAAAATTCTTCTGCGCAGCAACGAAGACGGTGGACATCAGCGAGAGCGGCTGCAGCTTCCGTCTGCCACATCGCCTGGAGCGCGGAGGAATCATTGCGATCAAGGTGGCGGTGAAAGACCGGAAGAAAACTGAGCACCGGCCGTTCCTTTATCAGATTGTCCGCGCGACGCAGGAAGGTGATCACTGGATTGTGGGCGCGGCGAAACTGCAGCCGGAGAGCGTGTGGTTCGTGGCGTTTCCAGCGCCCGAAACGAAAGCGAAGACGCAATAATCGCCGCGCCAGAAGCAACAAGAGTGCGCCGCAGCTTTGGCGCGACGCGCAGCCCCGAGACTGAGACTGCGCGCCCTCAGAGCTCACTCCCTTTTTTTCTCGTCACCTCGCTGCGCCGCTGACGGCGCTCGCCGTCGAAACAGGCACCCAAACTGTATTGTCGAGACGCACGAGCAAGCCGGTTTGCGCGGGCAATTTGAGGTCCTTGCCGCGCTTGACGGCCACATAGGCGGCGCTGCCAATCAGGCCGATGCCGAAGCCGCGCACGACGTGGCTGAACACTTCACCGACCAGCGAGCCGCCGCCGGTTCCGATGGCCGCGTCGAGCACGTAGCCTTTGACGTCACGCTTTTCCTGAACCTCCACGCCTTCGACTTCGTTGAGGTCCCGGCGCAGCTTGCCGCCCTCATCCGAGCTTTTGTAGATGCCGAGGAGGCTCATACGCGCGGGGAAAATGCGGCTGTCGACTTCGATGGAGTTGAAGGTGAGGGCGATGGAAGCGCCGCCACGAATCAGGGCGAAACGCTTCGGCGGCTGGACGTTGCTGACAACGCCGTGCACCTTCGCTCCGGCGGGCAAAACCAACTGGTTCCCCAGATATACGGGCTCGGAGACGACCGCCTCGAACGGGTCGCCCTCGCGCGCGACGCTACTGCTGAGCCCGCTGAGCAGCGTGAGGCGCACCTGTGTACCTTGCATCACTTGGGTTGTCTGGGCATGGACGGCGGGAACCAGGGAAAAGGCCAGGAGCGCCACGGCTGCAAAACAAAATGACCGCTTCATTGCGAATCCTCCGTGTTCGGAACGTTGACGCTCCGAACGTTGCCCCGTTTCGTGGGACCGGCCGCTGGCGCAGCGGGCGGGTGAGGAGGAAGTCACCCGGGAGAAAGATACAAGATGGACCGAAGCGCAAGACCAAGAATTCTGCGCAGGCGTTCCAAAATACAACGGCACGGGGATGGGCCTGCGCGCTGTGCGGGCCATGCCAACGAAAGGTTCAGGCTAACGGCGACAGTTAGACCGCCGCGCCTTGCATAATCCCGGTACGTTTCGTCCGCAGGCGAATGAGCCGGAAAGTATTCGAAAGCACAATCACAATCGCGCAGCAGGCCACCGCGTACGGAAAAGAACGCGCCATATTGAGGTTGATGGAATTGACAAGCCCGGTGGCGCGCGCTGCGGACAGATTTGGCAGAACGATCTGCGCCAGGATGTTGGCTTTGAACAACCAGCAAATTGGGATGGCGCCGGCGATTTCGAGAATCAGGCGGAGAATGCCGCGGCGCCAGGTCCAATAGCGATGAGCGAGATTCACAGCGGCCAGGGCGATGTTGGCAAGCGCCACGGCGAGCATAGCCCAATAGTACGGGTGCCAGGCGGGTGCGAGGACGATGCGCACTCCGCCGCGGTCCAAAAGGGTGAGCGACGACATCCAATTCAGCCACCACACGGCAAACACTCCATTCGCGGCCAATTCGAAGACTGAATTAAAGCGAGGGATGCGGTTGGGGTCACGCACGGGAGGCAGCTTGCGCGGATCCCAGTTTTCCATGAACTTCTTTTCGTAGTCGATGCGTTCGATAATGGCGAAAACGATTGTAACGATGCCGACGGCAACGATTGTGGTAATCCAGAACGAGCCCCACGCCTGACCCATGGCCGTGAGAACGTGAGAGTGATAAAAAGGGTCGAAAATTTCGAGACTGACCCAGACCAACATCCACGGCAGCAAATAACACAGGGCCACGATGAACAGCACGAAGCGGTAAATCGGAAAAAGGGTGGGGCCAATCAGGTACTGCTGCGGGCGATAGCGGCCGGCCACGAAGACGGGGCGCCCGCGCCCCTTGAGGAGAGATGCGACTTCGAGTTCGGTCAGCTTCCGGCCGAGCTTGGCTTCCTGTTCTTCGATCTGCGAGCGAAGGTCCTCGGCGAGTTCCGCGGTGATGTCGTCCTGTTGGCCACGCGGCAACCAGAAGCGAACTGCATGCACGTAGCGGTCGAGAAGGTCCATGGGCGCCTCCTTACGGAAGAATGTCTTTCAGCGATGCGTCGATGCCGCGCCACTCCTCGAGAAGCTGCTTCAAGATGAGCTTCCCTTCCGGGGAGAGGCGATAGAAACGTTTGTTGCGCTTGTCTTCTTCACGCCACTGGCTGGTGAGCAAGCCCTGGCTTTCGAGGCGGCGCAGCAGCGGATACAGGGTGCCTTCGTCGATGGCCATGCCATGCTCGGCGAGGACCTTCCGCAGGGTGTAGCCGTATTGCTCGGTGCGCAGGGCGGCCATGACGGCGAGAACCAAGCAGCCGCGACGGAGTTCGAGGCGAAGATTCTCGAAGAGGCCGTCGGAGGCGGGTTGTGCGCTGTGTGCCATATCCTATGCTGTACATACTATATGACACATGGTACAGATGTCAAGAACTATTTTGTGCTTTCTTCCAACTTTTTCACGGGCGCAAAAGATAGAATCGCGGGCAATCTCTATGGCGCAGGCAAGCCGTACAATTGCGCGCACTGTAGCGGCAATCTATGCGCTTACTGCTGTTGTGTGCATGGCGCTTGCCTACTTAGATGTGAAGGATATTTATCGGGAGGACATCTATTTTTCGCATTGGCTTGGCCGACGCGCTCCGCTGTACCTGTGGGAAGAACTTGTGTTTTACGGAGCGGTGTTGATCGCACCCGCGGCACTCTTGCTATTCAGTAGCGTCGGGACTTTCGCCACGTCAGCGAATCGCATTCGAATATTCCTTATCGCCTTCGGAATCACACTGCCGTTTGTCATGGCCGTATGCGTTCCGCACGCTTGGGGAGGCAGAGCCGCTTTGTACGTCGCCGGTCCAACCGCTTCCATTATGGCAACGCTCGCATACAAACGTATTTCGTACGCGAAGATCGCCTTTTGGTCGTCAGCAGCACTCTTGGGAACCAGGAGCTTCGTCCTTTATTCGCGGCTTCATAGCGGGTTCACTCCAACGCTTGGAAGCTACGTGGTATGGGGAGAAGTTGAGTTCACATGCGCCGGGCTGGCTCTTCTCTGCGTTAGCGCGGCAGCGGTTCGTCTAGCACACATCTGGCGCGTCGCGCGCAATTCGCGCAAAACTTTCACGGCATAGGACGCTGTGTTAGACTCGCGAAGCGAGTGAAAAGTGCGGCGCGGAATTTTTCCGCGAAGAAATGGCTCGCAAATCGGCGGAACTTCGGGCTCTGTGCGACGATTCCCCGCAAACCCCGCCAGGCCCGGAAGGGAGCAACGGTAGCGGGTCAGTTTCGTGCGCCGCGGAGTACCCGAAGTTCCTTACCAGCGCGCGGAGCGCGAGGCAGGCCCCAGGAAACCCGATGGCTTATCAAGTGATTGCGCGGAAGTGGCGGCCGCAGACGTTCGGCGAAATCGTCGGGCAGCGGCACGTGACGCAGACGCTGGAAAACGCGATCCGGCAGAATCGGCTGGCGCACGCGTACATTTTTTGCGGGACGCGCGGCGTGGGCAAAACGACCACGGCGCGAATCCTGGCGAAGTGTTTGAACTGCGTGAACGGCCCGACGGCGACGCCATGCAATGAATGCGAGGCGTGCCGCGGAATTACCGCGGGCACGACGCTCGACGTGATCGAAATCGACGCGGCTTCGAACCGCGGCATCGACCAAATCCGCGAACTTCGCGAAATGGTGCGCTACGCGCCGGCGGCGGGGCGCTATAAGGTTGTGATTCTGGACGAAGCGCATCAACTGACGGATGAAGCGTCGAACGCGCTGCTGAAAACTTTGGAAGAGCCGCCGGACAAAGTGGTTTTCATTCTGGCGACGACGCAGCCGGAAGACCTGGCGGACACGATCAAGTCGCGCGCGCAGCTTTTTCAGTTCCGCTCGCTGGCGTTTCAGGAAATTGCCGACGCGCTCGCGAATATCACCAAAGAAGAAAAACTGAAAATCGAGCCGGGGGCGCTGGCGGTGCTGGCGCGCGCGGCGGAAGGAAGCTTGCGCGACGGGCTTTCGCTGCTGGAGCAGGCCATCGCGTACTCCGGCGACGAAATCACCGACCAGCAGGTGCGCGAGTTGCTGGGGGTGGTCGGCGAAGAGGTGCTGGACGAACTGATCGCGGCTATTGCCGAGCAATCGGCAGAGCGGGCGCTGACGCTGGTGCAGCGGCTGCATGCCGACGGACAGAACCTGCAGCATTTCTGCCGCGAGGCGATACGGCACGTCCGCAATCTGCTGGTGGCGAAAGTGGCGGGCACGGAATCGGCGCTGATCACCGAACCGATGGATGAGCGGCCGCGACTCGAGAAGCAGGCGGCGCTCTTCAGCGAGGAGGACCTGACGCGATTTTTTCAGATCCTGCTGGCCACGGACGAAGATTTGCGGCGGAAGCCAGACCCGCGATTGCATCTGGAGCTGGGTTTGCTGCGGCTGGTGAACGCGGCGCGGCTGGCTCCGCTGGAGGAAGTGATTGCCGAATTGCGCGGCGAGAAATCGCCGAGCGATGGCGGGCGCAAAGCGGCGGCGCATTCGGCGCAGGCTTCTTCACCGACGGCATCGCGCGTGGCGAGCGCGAGCGCCAGCGAAGTGAAAATGCAGGCGGCGACGGCCAGTGGGAGCCCCGCGACCGCCGTGCCAACGTCGCCGGGCGCAAACGCATCTATGGCCAATATGCCCACGGCAAACTTTTCCGGCGCAGCAAGCGAACGCGCTGAACGCCCCGCGCCCGTTCCTGTTTCTCCGCCGCGGGTTATCGCCAAGGTTGCGGAGACCCGGTTCAGCGGGTTGGCCGCGGCGCAGATGGAAGCGATTCAATCGCAACTGCGGAATCAGAAATTTTTGTGGTCGATGGTGGAGCACGCCACGCGCTGGGAGCTGGAAGGCGCGGAAATGAATTTGTATTTCCCTCCGGAGAGTCGCGCACTGGCGGAAATGTTGCAGGCGCGGGACCCTATGGAGAAGTTGCGCACCGTGCTCAGTTCCGTGATGGGCCAGCCGCTGCGCGTTTGTGTTAAACTGGATTCCAGTCGGAGCGCGCTGCCGCGTGCATCGGAATTGCGCGCGCGGATGGAAGAGGATCCCATCGTGCGGGCGATGCTGGAACGCTTCGGCGGACAGATTTCCGAAGTGAAGCGGCGGAGCGAGGACTGAAATGGAAGTCAAAGCGCTGCAACAGATGATGTCGCAATTGTGGCAGATGCAGGAAAACCTCGAGCACAAGCGCGGCGAGATTCGCGTGGAAGCGAGCGCCGGCGGCGGCATGGTCAGCGTCAAAATGAACGGGCAGAAGCAGCTCACCGAAATCAAGATCGAGGCGGAAGTTTATGCGAACAAGGACCAGGAGATGCTGCAGGACCTGGTGCTGGCCGCGGTGAATGAGGCTTCGCGGCGCGTGGATGAAGAGTTCGCAAAGCAGATCAAGGACATGACCGGGAATATTCCGGGAGTAGCGGGATTGCGCATTCCGGGCCTTTTCTGAGACGCGTGGTTTTTGCGCGCAGAATTTTGCAAAGTTTTTCACGCCGAACGGTTCCATTCACATTAGAATCCCTCTTTTGCAGGATTGCCGATGCCTGATTTTGCGCCACCGATCAACCGTTTAATCGAGGAATTGAAACACCTGCCGGGAATCGGGCAGAAAACCGCGCAGCGGCTGGCGTTTCATTTGCTGCGCACCGATCCCGTCCGGGCGCTGGCGCTCTCCGACGCGATTCGCGAAGCGAAGGAGAAGATTCGCGAATGCTCGGTGTGCAACAACATCACGGACGCGGACCCGTGCTATTTCTGCACGGCGGCGACGCGCGACAAGAAAACCATTTGCGTGGTGGAAGAAGCGCCGAACATTTCCGCGATCGAGAAGACGCGGGAGTACAGCGGGATGTATCATGTGCTCGGCGGCGCACTTTCACCGCTGCAAGGGCGCGGGCCGGAGCAGATCAAAATCAAGAGCTTGATCGAGCGGCTCAAGGGCGGCACGGTGGAAGAAATTATCATCGCGACGAATCCCACGGCGGAAGGCGAAGCGACGGCGGTTTATCTTTCGAAGCTGATCAAGCCGCTGGGCGTGCGCGTGACGCGAATCGCCATGGGAATACCGGTGGGCTCCGATTTGGAATACGCCGACGAAGTGACCATGGTGAAAGCGATGGAAGGCCGGCGGGACTTGTAGAGGCGTCGCGCTTTAGCGCCAGCGGGCCAACAGCTTTCCCTGTTGCGAGAACTTCACTACACTCATACGCCCAGGAATTCCGTACCCATCGACACTGTAGAGATTGCCCTGCGCATCGATGTTTACACCCGCGGGACCATTCTGTGAGAACAAGACGTTATCGCCCGAGTTGGAAATGGTAGAGATCCATTTGCCGTGAGGGTCAAATTTCTGCACGCGATGCAGCGTCCAATCGCTGACATAAATGTTCCCTTCACGATCCACACTTGATCCCTCATCCTCGACAAATTCGCCTGGCCCTTTTCCTCTTCCGCCAAAAATAAACTGAGTTTGCCCGGTGCGGGTTGATATCACAACGATGCGATGGTTGCCGGCATCTTCGACGACCAGACTGCCGTCGGAACGGACAGCGATCGTCTCTGGCGAGTTCCATTGGTTGAATCCGCTTCCCTTGGATCGCTGCCAAACGGCGACTGGCTTGCCATCCGAAGAGAATTTCTGGATGCGATTTGCTCCGCCCTCCGCAACGTAGATGTAGCCGGCTGAGTCGACGGCAACATGCCCCAGATCGTGAAACCATGGATGGTCGCTGCCTATGGTCATGAGCAGTTTGCCTGTCGGTGAAAACTTCAGTACATGTAACGCGCCGCCATCTGTAACAAAAATATTCCCAACGGAATCGATGGCGATGCCTTCGGGGCCGCTCCTGCGACCTTGAACTGCGCGAAAGACCCGCCATTCGGCGAGCCGCGTTCCTTGTGGGGAAACCTCGAGGACGCGAAAACGGCTTTGCTGATCGTTATCCGTGATATACGCGTTGCCGGCAGCATCGAAGACGATGTTGTCAGGGCCGTAAAAACACAGAGTGCACGAAGGATCGTTTGCTTTGGCGGGCAAGTGCCAAGAAACCGACGGCACGGCCAGGAGGCAAATCACTCCCCACGCAATGCGACAAAACGAGCGGCGGAAACACACGAATAGCTTCTGAAACCAGCGCGGCATTCGGCTATTGTCCGGCGCTTTCGAGCGCCGACGCGGCGGCGTTGATGGAATCAGCTTCCTTCTGCAAAACCCCCGCCACGATGGTGATTTGATCGGCGGCCTGCGACCAATTTTTCTGTTCGATGGCTTCGCGAACCGCGGGAATGGTTTTCACGCCGTAGCCGGTGTAGATGCCGGGGGCGACGAGTTCATGCCTGTACCACGGGCGCCCCGGCAAACCTTCCTGATAGAGCAAAGCGCGCTCGGTGGAGATGAGGTCCTGATCCACAGTTTGGAACGAGGCGCCGGACGCGGGAGTTCCCTCCTGTACTTTGTCAAACGCGGATTGGTAATGCCCGGCGGCTTGTTTCAGATTCTTGACGGCATCGTCGAGCGGAGAAAAATCGAGCGGCGACGGAACTTCTTCGGTGGCCGGCGGAACGAATTTCTTCGTCGGATCGGTGCTGGCCGCGAAAATGCCGTCCTGGATTTCCTTGTTCTGCCACTGGATTTCGTTGATTTCGGACTTGTCGAGCTTTTCAAGTTCGGAGACGAAACGGCCAACGGCGTCGGAAAGACCGGTGAAATCAAGCGGCGGCACATCGGAATCGGCGAGGCGCATGATGGTGGTGCCGGCGGTTTGGGACAAGGTGCGGCCGTACGCTTCGGTGGGATCGTCGAAATGCGAATACCAGTAAAAATCATCGTAAATGGAGTGGTAGATGCCGCCGCCGGCTTCACCGCCAAAGCCGTAATCGATGGAGGCAATGCCGGCGTGATCGATGAACGCGGAATAGTCGGAGCCGGAGCCCAAGTCGCCAAGGATGAAATTCTTCTGCGACTCGAGCTTCTGGCGCTCTTCAGGACTTTCGGTGCGGGCAAGGGCCGCGAGCTGCCGGCGTTTGCCGACGGAAATTCCCTTCTCGGGGTCCTGAATCTCATCGGCGACGTTATTCACCAGAGACTCGAGCGAGTGAGAGCCTTCGGCCTGGAGATAGCCGCGGCCGTTGGTGTCGGAGTTGATGTAGGCCACGGCGTGAGTGGCCAGCTCGTCCCCGTGTTCTTCGACCCATTCGGTTGAGCCCAGGAGGCCAGGCTCTTCGCCGTCCCAAGAACAATAGATGATGGTGCGCTTCGGGCGCCAACCCTGCTGGTAAAGCTGGCCCAAAGAGCGGGCCTCTTCGAGCAGGGCGACCTGACCGGCGATGGGGTCCTCGGCGCCGTTGACCCAACCGTCGTAGTGATTGCCGCGGATGACCCATTCATCGGCGTAGGTGGAGCCGGGCAGCTTGGCGATGACGTCACGGACGGGCTTCAAGTCCCAATTGAATTGGAGCTTGAGGTGAACTTTCGCCGGGCCGGGGCCGACGTGATAGGTGATCGGGAGAGCGCCGCGCCAGTCCGACGGAGCGACCGGACCGCCAAGGGCTTTCAGGAGAGGGAGTGCGTCGCCGTAGGAAATGGGCATAACGGGAATGTCTTCAATGGTCTTGGCTTCCTTGATGGGCAGGCGCTTGGCGTGCGCGTCTGCGCCAACTCCGGGAGTGAGCGGATCGCCGGGATAGAGCTCCATCTTCACAACGCTGCCGCGCTGAACGCCCTGCGAGGGGCGCCAGGGTCCCTTGGGAAAAACGTCGCCTTCGTAATAGCCGTCGTCACGCGGATCGGAATAAATCAAACAGCCGATGGCGCCGTGTTCGTAGGCCAGCTTGGGCTTGATGCCGCGCCAGGAGTGGCCGTAGCGGGTGATGACGATGGCACCTTTGACGGAAATGCCCATGCGAGCGAGCTGATCGTAATCCTCCGGCACGCCGTAGTTCGCGTAGACCAAAGGAGCGGTGACGTCGCCATCGGGAGAATAGGCGTTGTACGTGGGAAGCTGTTCCGATTGCTGGCTTGAGGTGGGATCGCCGGGAACGGGAGGCTCGCGCAATTGAGCGACGAAACGCGTAGGCGCGACCATTTCCAGGACGCGGAGCTTTGGCGTGGGGAAAAGAACCTGGAATGTTTCGATGTGCGCGTCCCAACCCCACTTCTTGTACTGCGCCAGGAGCCATTCGCTGTTTTTCTCGTCATACGGCGAGCCGACGTGATGCGGACGGGCGGCGAGGAGCTTCATATCCGCGATCATGTTGTCGGGCGAAGGGATCGCTTGGAACTTCTGTTCCCAAGCTTGCTCGTCAGCGGAAGAGTTACCGAAAAAGCCGGCGAGCTTGGCTTGCTCCTCCTGCTGGCCGACGGTCAGAAGCGGCGAGCAGAGGATAACCACCAGCAAGAACGCAATACGACGCATAAGTCCTCCGTGAAAAAGTAAAAATGCTTCAGCAAGAATTCTAGGGCGTAACGCCGCCGTAATGCGGAATGGCGTCGCGCGCCACGTTCTTGTACACCACGCCGCCCTTCATGACAAATGAAACGCGGCGGACGGCGGTGATGTCGGTGAGCGGGTCGCCGTCGAGGGCGATGATGTCCGCCTGAAGGCCGGGCGCGATGGAGCCGATTTCGCTCTGGAGATTCAGGGACTGGGCGGCGAGCGAATTGGCGGAGATCAGCGCAGCCATGGGATCCTGGCCGCCGTCGCGCACGCGGTCGATCAGTTCCTCGGCGTTGCGGCCATGCGCGCCGGCAACGGCGTCGGTGCCAAAGACGATCTTGAGGCCGGGGGTCTTCAGCGCGCGATGGTAGAGGTCGGCATCGAGGGGAAGCGCCTGCTTCATTTGCGCGAAGCCGGATTCGGTGTAATTGCCGATGCCGAGGTAGCGTTGCTCGTTGTCGAGATAATTCTGAATGACCAGGCCGACTTGGGGATCGAAATAGGTGCCGTGCTCGGCCATCAGGCGCAGGTCAGCGTCAGTGGCAAAGGTGCCGTGCTCGACCTCGGTGCAGCCGGCGAGCGTGGCCATGTGCACGGAGTCGCGATAAGCATGAACCAGAGTGCGAAGGCCGCGCTTTTTGGCTTCGTCACAGGCGGCATTGAGCTGGTCTTGAGAAAGAGTCGGCTTGCCTCCATCGCGAATGCTTTCGGAGGCGAAAATTTTGATGAGGTCGGCCCCGCCGTCGGCGACTTTGTCGATGTAGGCGCGAATCTCATCGGGGGTGCCGGTGGCCGGGCCGCGTCCGAAGAGGGGGCGAAAGGCGGTGAGAATGCGCGGGCCGGGGACCTGGCCGCTATTGATCAAGTCGCGGAGCGGCTTGTCCTCGGGCGCGCCGACGCTTTGCACCGTGGTGAAACCGCCCATCAGAGTGAGCCAGGCGTTCGATTCGGCGGCGAGAGAGGCCTGCTCGGGCGTTTCGGATTTGTCTTCGGCACGACCGTTGGGTCCGAAGTGATAAGTGATGTGCACATGACAATCGATGAAGCCTGGAAGAACGGTGAGTCCGCGAAGATCGTAAGTGACCGGGCCGGCGTGCGCGTCAATGCGGATGATTTTGGAGTCCTGGACGACGATGCGCGTGTTGTGAAGAACATGGCCCTGGCCGTCGATGATGGTGCTGGCGGCGATGACGATGGGCTTGCCTTCGGGAGTTTGGGCCGCGGCACAAAGAGAAAAGGAAAAAACACACAGGAGCACAGCCAGACGGAACGGCATTCGCATCACATCGCACCCCGAGAAGCCGCGTGTTATCACGCCGGGAGCTTTGGAGTCAACCAAGAAGAACACGAGAAGGCAGAGCCGGGCGCGTGTTGCGAAATTATTTTGTTACGAAATAGAACGAAAGGAGGGAGACAAAAATCGAGGTTAAACTAAATTATATCATGGCGTGTCAACTTTTCGCGCAAGGCCTTTGCCATCAATGAAAAGTCGTCCAAGGTGGAAAATGGCGAGAGGGGGATTTTTGGTTGCTTTTGCAAGCATGACACGAGCAGAGGCTTGCCGCAGCAGTGGGAAGTGAGATATACAGGGCGCAGATTGCCTCGGGAGGCCCGCATGGCGTCTCTCTCCGAATACATGGCGCGATATGACCACGAGCACAAGAATCCGTGGAACAAAGTGTGCCACGGCATTGGAATTCCGGTGATTATCGCGGGAATCGTGCTGCTGGCGATGCTGAGGTGGAGGCTGGGGCTCGCGCTATTTGTCGGTGGATGGATTTTGCTCTTTGGCGGGCACCGCATTGAAGGCAACAAGCCAGCGTTTTTTCAGGGCGTGGTTTATTTTTTGGTGGGGCCGATCTGGGTGGGCAAGGAAATCTGGGACGGAATTTTCAAGCGCGAAAGGGCGGAGAAGGCGGCGCCGGGGAGCTGAGTTGCGGACGGCTGGCGTAACCCTTTTCGCACAAGGAGGCGCGTTTGGGCTAACTGCCCTGCCAAGTAAATGTTAACTTGGAGCATCGCCTCTGAGGAGTAGGGTGTGTCTGAGTCGTTGCCATCGAACGATGCCGCCGTTCAAAAACGGCGAAGCACGCGAATCGCGCAGTCCGTGCCGATCACGGTCAGCGGCACAGACGCCCTGGGGCAGGCCTTCAAGGAAAGAACTTCCACAGTTTCGGTCAACTGCCACGGCTGCAAATACCAATCAAAACACTACGTTCCGAAAACCGCAGTGGTAACCATCGAAATTGCGCGCGCGGAATCCGAAGCGCCACCGAGAATGGTGGAGGGGCGCGTGGCGTGGGTGCAGCGTCCGCGAACGGTGCGCGAGCTGTTCCAGATCGGCGTGGAGTTCACGACGCCGGGAAATGTGTGGGGCATTGCCTTCCCACCGGCGGATTGGTTCCCGCTGCCGAATGAGCCGGTAGAGGAACTCGCGGCCGGGACGATTGAAATTCCGATACCGACACCAGCCGAGACGGCCGCGAAGAAAAAAGAGGAGACGGCGACCGGTTCGGTGCCTGCGGAGACGAAGAAGACAGCGCCTAGCGTGGCGTCGAGCGTACCGGCGAATGCACAGGTGAACGAGAGCAAAGTGCACGTGCTGCCGACGCCAGCGTCACACGCACGCGAAGCGGCGCAGGAAACGATGTCCGCGGCGCGGCAGATGGCGCGCCTGCTGGCGGAGGCCAAACAGCACCTGCGGCGGACGATGCAGGCAGGCGCGGCGGAAGCCGTGGCACAAGAAGTGCGCACGGCGCGGGAGAAGGTGGAGCACCAGCTTCAGACAAGGGTGAACGAGGCGGTCGAAGATTCGGTAACGAAGGCCGCGGAGAAGTCGGTGCAAGCCGCGGTGCAGAGCGCGGTGGAGAGGTCGCTGCAACAACTGGTGGAGCGGGCCACGCAGCAGGTGGTGCAGAACGCGCTGGCGGCGTTCGAGCAGGCGCGCGAGGCGGCCACGCCGAAGGCGGAGGAGCTCGATTCGAGAGTGCGTGCGGCGGTGGAGCGCGTGGTGGAGAGCTCGGCGGCGAAGCTGACGGAAGAGACCATCCAGGAGAGTGTGCATCAGACGGTCGAGCAGGCGGTGAAACAATCGGTGCAGCAGGCGGTCGAGCGCGCCACGGCGAATTTGCCGCTCGCGCAATCTCCGGCAACGGCGAGTACGACGAGCGAGGAAACGCTGCGGCAGCTCGACGAGGCCGCGCACGAGCGGCTGGCGAACTGGCGCAAGGAGATCGAGGATGCCGCGGGCGAACTGCAGGAAAAGTCGCTGCAGCGGTTGAATCGCGAGTCGGAATCGGCGACGGAAAAGTGGCGAACGGAGTTCGATGCGGCGCTCGAGGGCGCGTCGGAGCAGATGAGCGCGCAATTGAATCAGATTTCACAGGCGGCGACGGCGCGCGCGGAACAGGAAATTTCAGCGCGCAGCGCGTCACTGCAAGCGCTGATGAACGAAGCGGCCGCGGAGGCGCAGAAGAACCTGGAGGCGCTGTGCGCCGGATTGGACGAGAGGCAGGCGCGAGCCGAGTCGGCGGTGGAAAAGGCACATGAGACGGCGCGGCAAGCGGAAGAGACTTCGGCGCAGATCGAGGCGATGTCGCGAGCGACCTACGATGACGCGCAACGGAGACTGAATGATTTGCTGGCGACGCAGGCGAGCGAACTCGACCGGCGGGCCGATGAGCTGGTCAAGAAAAAGACGGGCGAGCTGGAAAAGCCGATCCAGGAGCTCGCTGACGACGCCATGCGGAGGGTGGCGGAACAGGTGGAGCGGCAGATGGCTCCGCATTACCGGCGCGCGCAGGAAACGGGCGAACAACTGGCCGCTGCGCAACAGCAAGCGCAGGACGTGCTCGTGGAATTCCGGGCGCAGATGCATGACGTGTCGGAACAGGCGCTGGAGACTTCACTGGAGCGGATGCGGCAGCAGGTGGCGGAACTGCCGACGGACTTCGAGGAAAAATGCCGCGAGGCGCTGACGAAAGTCGAAGAGGAGCTGGACGCGAAGACAACAGACGCGTCGCACGCGACGTTCGAGGCGCTGTATAAGGCTTCGGAGTGGTATCAGAAGAAGGCGCAGACGAACATGCAGTCGGCGCTCGAGAAGATGATGGAGCAATCGACAGGAGCGATGCGCGAGCGGGCAGCGGACCTATCGAGAATGTTCGCGCAGGAACTGGATCATTGCAGCCGCAGCTACGTGGAACACGCCCAGGGGTTGATCGAGGAAAGCGCCAAGGACGTGAAGGAACGCACGCGGGAGCAATTGACGGAAGCGGCGCAAACGACCGCGGCGATGGCCATCGACGAGCTGGGGCGAATCGCGCAGGAGAGCCTGGCGCAGTTCGAGCAAATCACGAACACGGGAGTGAGCCAGAAGTCGGAAGAGGCCATCGCGGAATTCAATGCCCATCTGCGGCAACGGCTGGCGGAAGGCGCGGAAGAGGTGCGGCGGAATCTGGAAGCGCAGCTTCAGCCGCTGGCGGACGAATTCCACGCCCGGCGCGACGCGGAGCAAAGCGCGTGGATTGAGCGGATGAAAGGGACCGTGGAGCAATCCATCGAGCAATATAAGGAGCGGTTGGAAAACGCGTCAAATTCGTGGCTGCTGGCATCGGCGACGATGCTGGGGCAGAACTCGAAAGGCGTGCTGGACACGCTCTCGCACGCAGCGGAAGAACGGCTGCGCGACACGTGCGCAGATGTTTTTGCCAACCTGGGAGAGACGCTGCGCGCGCGGCTATTGGGACTTGCCTCAGACGTAGGCACCGACAAAAAGCCCCCCGAGAAAAAGTAGACGGCAGTCTCCTCAAGAAGCGGCTGATTCGCGATTTTCAGGGCATATTTTGAGTGTCGAGCACCGGCGATAGCATCCCGGTATAATGCTGGACATGGCCAACCGCGCGTATGCGAGCATATGGAGCCGGGATTTTTCCGAGGAGACGATGATCGAGCAGTGGCGCGCGCTGCTGGAAACAGTTCCCTTCTCCGCCGTGCGGCGAGGATTCACGGAACTGGCGATTCGCGCGGTGGATACGACGGAAACGCCGATTTTCGGGCAGGATTTCGGTTCCGGGGAGTATGGCGCGGAGGTGGTGGCGGAACTGGCGAGCGAGCATGCGCATGAGGACTGCGCATACGAAACCGCAGCGTTCTGGGATTTGTGGACATGGGACGATACGGGCAACGAGTGGGCTCAGAAGCCGCAACCGCTGGAGATTGCTTGCTACGGCCGGGAGTTCGACGAGGGGATTTGGAAGGAGCAGGGACACTTCTTGATCGATGCGGGATTTGAGCACTTTTTCACCGGGCACGCGAGGCTGCTGGGATTCCGGAGGGGCGGCGCGGAAGCGGCGCGGGATCCAGAAGAGGCGAGCTTCGTTGCGGTGATGTCGCAGCCGGCGAACCTGCGGACGTATCAGGAAAAGACGCAGGAGAACATACGGAAGCTTTACGATTGGATGGCGCGGGTTGAAAAAGCAATACCGGCGGAACGTTATCAGTTGTGGTCAGAGGGAGAAGAGAATCTTGAGGCACGGATGGAAGAAATTCTGGCGGTGCGGTAGCGCAGCGGCTGCGGCGATGGCCATGCTCGCGCTGGGATTGGCAAGTGCGAGCGCGCAAAAGGCGCCGAGCAGCGAACGGCACAATGAATTGACGCTGGCAGGGCTACGGCCGGGATTATCGAAACTATCGATGAACGTGAGGTTCCCGGGCCTTGGCCTGCTCGCCGTGGATCAGCAGGGATATCACTGGCTGGATAGCTGCGACGGAAGGACGGTAACGATCGAAATCGAGAGAGACCGAAAAATAAGCACCGTGACGGTATCGGCACTTGGCAGCCCCTCTGCTGATTGTGTCAGCCGGAACGAGAGGCGTTTGCGCGCCAGCATCAAAACGGGACGAGGTTTGGAACTGGGCGACGCGTGTGCGCGCGCGACGGAGCTTTATGGGACACCGGAATCGCACGGCCCTTCCGTACGAGGCTCGCGCAAGCTAGAATTGCTGTCCTATTCCTTCGATTGGGCGGGAGAGGATGTGCCGCAGTCGATGGAGGTTTCCTGCGACGCGGAGAGTGAGCGGGTGGTGGAGATCACGCTGGCGTCGGCAAGCCTTTAGGAGAACATGCGAAAACTTTCACTGGCGGTCTTGCTGTGCGCGGGGTTATTGGGTGCATCGTGCAGCGACAGCGGGCATCCAAATACGGAGGCGGCGAAGGCGGTGCCATCGTATCCGCCGGAAGTGGACACGGTGGCGCAAAAGCTATTTGGACTGGAAACAGACGTGATTGCGTACGGGGATCTGGCGAAGAACGGGAAGGAAGAGGCCCTCATCATCAACAAGGTGAAAATCACGCCGGAGACGATGGCGCCGGGATTGTTGGTGACGCGCGCGGCGATTATTGAGAAGGACGGCAGCTCGTGGAACGAAGTGTTGCTGGTCGATGAGCACTTGAAGAATCCCAAGGGTTTCCTGGGCGGGCAGCCGATCGCGGCCGTGGATGGCTGGCGCGTGCAGAAGGAAGACGATCCGAAGAACGGCCTGGAGCTTTATTTCACTCCGCTGCAGAAACCGGCGGGCGGGTACATGCTGACGTACGAGATTCGCTGGAATCCAGAAGCGAAGCGTTACGAGACGTTGGACCGAAATTATCAGAATTTCCTGGGTGAGTTGCCGAGCCTGGAGCCGGTCGACGAAAGGTAAATGAGCGCAGCCGCACAAAGCGCCGCGACAACGAAGCCGCAGCAAAAGAAGGTGAAAGCCTGGGCGGAGCTGCGAAGGCTGATTCCCTATCTGCGCCCGTACAAAGGAACGACCGCGTTCGGGCTGTTTACGTTGCTGCTGATGGGGCTGATCGGGGCGTTCCCTCCGCTGATTATCGGCATCATCACCGACTGCCTGACCGGCGCCGCAGAACCAATGCCGAACCTGACCGCGGCGACTCGCGCTACCGGTGCTGGAGGGTTGTGGCATTCGGTGCTGAGTCCAATTCTTCATCTCTATCACCCGGACAGCCGCCATACGCTCGAGGTGTTGTGTTCGTTACTGGTCGGCGTAGTGGTGCTGAAAGGGATTTTTTCCTTCGCTTCCCGCTGGTTGCTGATCAGCATTTCGAGGGACATCGAATTCGATTTGCGAAACGAGCTGCTGGCCCACCTCGTGCGGATGGAGCCCGAGTTTTATGTGCGCAACCGGACCGGCGAATTGATGTCGCGTTGCACGAACGATTTGAGCGCAGTGCGCATGGTGCTGGGTCCAGGAATCATGTACAGCGCGAACACAATCGTGGGAATGGCGGTGGCCATCGCGGTGATGCTGAAATTGTCGCCGGTGCTGACGCTCGAGGTGCTCAGCCCCGTGCCTGTGGTTTTCGTCGTGGTGCGATACTTCGGCACCGTGATTCACGATTTGCAAGCGAAGATCCAGGCCATGCTGGCCACACTTTCAGCGAAGGCGCAGGAAAATTTAGCGGGAATCCGCGTGGTGCGGGCCTATGGCCAAGAGGCCGCGGAGATGCGCTCGTTCGACGAGGCGAATCGGCAGTACGTCGGTCAGAATATTCGGATGATTCGGGCGTGGAGCATGTTCTTCCCCGCGCTGACAACAATCATAGGATTCTCGATTCTGTTCGTGCTGTGGGAAGGCAGCCGCATGGTGATTCAGGGGCGGATGTCGCTGGGTGCCCTTACAGCGTTTTATTTCTTTGTGGGCTTGCTGGTGTTTCCTATGGTTGCCTTGGGATTCGTGACCAACATTTTTCAGCGCGGGGCGGCGTCGATGGGCCGACTGAACTACATCCTGGACGCGAAGCCCGGCATCAGAGATGCGAAGCCGCAGCCAACGGAAGAGCCGGCGATCCTCGGCGAAATTGAATTTCGTGATTTGACGTTTACCTATCCCACCACGCGCAGCGGAAACGGCACGCAGCGGGCGGAAAGCGCGGGCGCGAATGAGCCAGTGCTCCGCAACATCAATTTGCAAATCCCGGCGGGCTCGACGGTGGCGATCGTGGGGCCGACCGGCAGCGGGAAGACGACTCTCGCGGCGCTGATCGCGCGGCTGTGGGAAGCACCGCCGGACACGCTTTTCATCGGCGGCAGGTCGATTCGCGAATGGCCGCTCGAAGAGCTGAGAAGGGCCATCGGATTCGTGCCGCAAGACGCGTTCTTATTCAGCGAGACGATTCGCGAGAACATCGCCTTCGGCGTGGACATGCCAACCACGAATGCGGTGGAGGACGCTGCGCAGATCGCCAGCGTGTCGGGCGATATTTCGGATTTCCCGCTGCGGTACGAAACGCTGGTGGGCGAGCGGGGCATTACGCTTTCCGGCGGCCAAAAGCAGCGGACCACGCTGGCGCGGGCGTTGATCCGTGACCCGCAAATCCTGATTCTGGATGACGCGTTCTCGAGCGTCGATACAGACACGGAAGAAAAGATTCTGCAAGGGCTGGAAGATGTGATGAAGCGGCGCACGACGGTACTGATTTCCCATCGCTGCTCCACGGTCCGCGATGCGGAGCAGATCATCGTGCTGCACGACGGGCAAATTATCGAACGGGGCACCCACGAAGAACTGATCGGAGTGGGCGGCTATTACGCGGAACTGTATCAGAAACAGCTGCTGGAAGAAGAATTGGCCAGAGAATGAGCGACCACCACGAGGAAGAAAAGCTAGGGCGGATCTACGACGCGCAACTGACGCGCCGCCTGCTCGAGTATCTGAAGCCCTACAAGTGGCGGGTGTTCCTCGCCATCGGGCTGACTATCATTGTCACGCCGTTGCAACTCGTGGGGCCGAAGCTCTTCGCCGACGTGATCGACCACGACATCACCCCAGCGCTGGAGCACAAGATCGCCGCGAGCGTCGCGTTCCATGGAATCGTATGGATATCGCTGGCTTTCATGGCAACGCTGATTCTGCTCTTTGCCTTCCAGTACGGCCAGGTGCGCATCATGCAGTCCGTTGGGCAGCAAACGATGTACGACCTGCGCAAGCAGATCTTCGGACATCTGCAGCGGCTGCCCATGAGCTTTTTTGACCGTACGCCGTTAGGGCGACTGGTCACGCGGGTCACCACGGACGTAGACGCGCTGAACGACCTGTTCGCGGCCGGCGTGGTGGCCATGGTCAACGATTTTTGTTTCTTGATCGCCGCGGTTGCGTACATGCTGAAACTAAATTGGCGGCTGGCGTTTGCGGCGTTTGCGGTCCTGCCGTTGATGCTCGGAGTGACGTGGATTTTCCGCAATAGCGTGCGCGACGCAAATCGACGCATCCGCACGGCGATTGCGCGGATCAACGCATTCCTGCAAGAGCACATCAGCGGAATGGCGATCATCCAGCTGTTCAACCGCGAGCGTAAGGCGCGCGAGCAGTTCACGGAGCTGAACAGCATTTACAATGTTGCTTTCAAGAAGGCCATTCTGGCCTTCGCGCTCTTCTACCCGGCGATTGAGCTCCTGTCCTCTTGCGCCTACGCGCTGATCTTTTGGTTTGGCGGCCTTCGCGTGCTGATCGGGGGGCTGCAGATCGGGCTAGTGACGGCATTTTTCATGTATTCGCAGCGGTTCTTCATGCCCATTCAGGACTTGAGTGAAAAATTCAATATTCTGCAATCGGCGATGGCGGCCTCGGAGCGCATTTTCAAGCTGCTGGATGAGCCGCTCACGGTGCAGTCAGCGGCGAAGACCATACCGCTCGAAATTCCGCGCGGCGAAATCGAATTTCGCAATGTGTGGTTCGCGTATCGGGGCGGCGAGAATCCGAAGGAAGAAGATTGGGTGCTGCGCGACGTGTCGTTCCGCGTGGCGCCGGGGCAGAACGTTGCGATCGTCGGGCATACCGGTGCGGGCAAAACGACGGTCATCCAGCTCTTGCTGCGCTTTTACGACATCCAGCGCGGCGAAATCCTGCTGGACGGGATCAATATTCGTGAACTGGATTTGCAGGGCCTGCGGCGGCTGTTCGGAATTGTGTTGCAGGATCCGTTCCTTTTCAGCGGGACGATCGAATCCAACGTACGACTGGGTACCGAATCGATCAGTAGGGACGATGTGCACAGAGCCTTGGAGCAGGTCGGACTGGGACCCTTCGTGGATTCGCTGGCGCACGGTATGGCGACGGAAGTCTCCGAGCGCGGGGCCACGCTTTCGGTGGGGCAGCGCCAATTGATCAGCTTCGCGCGGGCACTAGCACACAATCCGTGCTTCCTGATACTGGACGAGGCGACATCAAGCGTCGATACGCAGACGGAGACGCTGATTCGCGGCGCGGTGGATCGTCTGCTCTCCGGGCGCACGGCGGTAGTGATCGCGCACCGGTTAAGCACAATTCAGCATGCGGACCGCATCCTGGTCTTCCACAAGAGCAGATTGCGAGAGGAGGGCACGCATCAGGAGCTGTTGGCGCGCCGAGGCATTTACTATCGACTTTATCAGTTGCAGTACAAAGACCAGGAGCTGCGACTTTCCGCTCCCGTGATTGAACCCGCCGGAACATCTCTGCCCGCGAATGACTGAGCACCTATGGCGTTGCGCGCCGGGGGCGAGAGAGCGGCGGCTTGGCATTGGCGAGGAATAGCCGCGAATGGCGCCGCCGCAAATTCTGATTTCGGCCGGCGAAGCGTCGGGGGACATGTACGCGGCGCGGTTGGCCGAGGCGCTGCAAAAGCGAACCGGGGCCCATGTGTTCGGCATGGGCGGCCCGAGAATGCGCGAAGCAGGCGTGGAACTCGTGGCGGATGCGTCGACGATTGCGGTGGTCGGAATCACCGAAGTTTTTCACCGGTTGCCGGCGGTGTGGCGGGCGTGGCGAATGCTCGAGCGCGAAGCGGTGCGGCGGAAGCCAGCGCTAGCGATTACCGTCGATTCTCCGGGATTTAATTTTGGATTGGCGCGCCGGCTGAAGAAACACGGCTTTCGCAACGTTTACTTTATCAGTCCGCAGATATGGGCGTGGCGGCCGCGAAGAATGCGGTGGATTCAACGGCGGTTCGAGCGCGTGCTGGTTATTTTTCCGTTTGAGGAAGAGATTTACCGCAAGGCCGGCGTAACCGTGAGTTTTGTCGGGCATCCTCTGGTTGATTCCGTGCATGCGACGATGACGCGGGAAGAATTCGCGGCGCGATTCGGCCTAGACGCGAAGCAGCAAATCGTGGCTATCTTGCCGGGAAGCCGGCCGAGCGAAATTCGCCGGAGCATGCCGGCCATCGCGGAAACCTGCGCGCGCATACAGAAGGACCCCGATGTTCAATTCGTGGTGGCGGTCGCGCCCGGCTTGAAACGTGATGCCTTTGGCAGATACGAGCGAAACGGGGCGCGCTGGGTCTTGGCGGAGAGTGCGACATACAACACGCTAGCCGCTGCAGACTGCGCAATTGTGTCCAGCGGAACGGCGACAGTGGAGGCGGCGCTGCTGGGCACGCCCATGGTGGTAGTTTACCGGCTTTCGCGGTTGACGGCGATGATTGCACGAAGGCTGGTGACGACGTCTCTTTTCGCCATGGTGAATCTGATTTCGGGGCGGCAAGTGGCGCCGGAACTGATTCAGGAGAAGTTCACGGCTTCGGCGCTGGAAAAAGAGCTGCGGAGACTGTTGGACTCACCCGAGGCACGCGAGCGGCAGAAGAGGGACCTAGCCGCTGTGCGAAGCAAGCTTGGGGCAGGCGGAACAATTGACCGCGCCGCGGAGATCATCGCGGCGATGCTTCCGCCAAATCCAAGCGGGCAACTGACCGAGGCCCTTTGATACTCTAATGACCGGACATTCCATGACCATCAAAAGAGCGGGCCTGCGGACCCTGAGCCTTCTTGCGCTGGCGGCGTTTGGTGCAACGTGGGCAAAGGCGCAGCAGCTCCCGAAGTTCGATTTCGATGCCGTGCATTACGACGTGAAAGCCACGCTCCGGCCAAACGAGCAGAGTATGGCAGCGGAAGCCAGCGTCGAGCTGGTGGCAAAATCGGCCTCGCGGACGATACTCCTGGAGCTGCATCCTGACTTACAGGTTGTTTCGGTGAAGCTCGCCAGTGACGGCCAAACACTTGATTTCCGGCGAGATTCGTTCAATCCGCTCGATTTGGAGGTCACGCTTCCGTCCAATGCGCAAGCGGGCATGCACGTGACAATCGTCGTTAAGTACGAGGGAGCGTTTGCGAACGACGACGACAGTCCGACCAAGGATGTGCGCTTCGCGTGGATCGACAAGAGCTCGGCATACCTGCTCCTGCCGGCGCGCTGGTTTCCGTTGACGGATTATCCTTCGAATCGATACACGGCGACGTTCCAGATCACGGTGCCGGACGACTTCGCCGTTGCGGGGACGGGCCAGTCTTCCATCCCGAGCGAAGTGCCTGCGGAGAAGGAAGGCGAAAGCGGCCAGGCGGTGTACACGTTCACGTGCAAAGATGCCGGGCCCGTGGGCACGTTCGTGGCGGGCAATTTGCAACTGGCGCCGGTGAACGCACAGGGGCTGACAATTTCCGTGTTCGCGCCACCCTCCGCCAAAGCGACGACGTCGCGCTATGCCGATGCGCTTGCGGACGTGCTGATGCATTATTCGAATGAATTCGGGCCACTGCCGTCGCTGAATGTTACCCTCGCGCAGTTGCCCGATGGAACGCTCGATGGGTATTCCGCGCCGGGAGTCCTGCTGTTAAGCGCGCGGGATTGGGGCACGACGATCAATCAGACGGAGCTGGTGAGCCTGGCTGCGAGCCAGTGGTGGGGCAACCAAGTGCTGCCTGCATCGGCGGCGGACAGGTGGGTCACGGATGGTTTGGCGCAATACGTCGGCGCCATGTACATCGAGAAAACACAGGGCGAGCCGGGCTTCCGGCGGGAACTGACGAATTACTCGGTCGGTTCGGTGATGTTTGACGACAGCGTGCCGATTTCGCAAGCGCAGAGCCTGCAGCCGTATTCGCAACAATACCTGTCGGAGGTAGTGGACAAGGGCGCGATGGTATTTCATATGCTGCGCACTTCGATGGGTGACGAGTCCTTCGATTCCCTGCTCCATGATTTCTATGGAGCGCATGCGGGCAAAACGGCGAGCATCGACGAATTCGAGCAGGCCGTGGAAGCGAAGCTGCCGCCGGCAAAAGCGGGACAGCCGCGCCTGAACACCGTAGCATTTTTCTCGCAGTGGCTTAACTCCACAGGCGTACCGGAGTTCAAACTGGATTACATCGTTTACCGCACGCCCAAGGGCTTCAAGGTCGTGGGCAAAGTGATGCAGCCGATCGAAACGTTCAATATGCCGGTGGATATCCGCGTGAATACGGAAGGCAACGCGGTGACGAAGACCGTGTCGATAATCGGGACGAGCAGCCCTTTCTCGATTGATACCTTTGGCGAACCCAAGCCGGATGGGATTTCGATCGATCCGGACAACGATATCCTGAAGGCGAGCCCCACGCTGCGCGTACGCGCGCTGATATCGCGCGGGGAGGGCCTGGCAGAACAAGGGAAGTTCGCCGATGCGATTCAGCAGTACCAGGCGGCGCTGGATCTACAGGCAAACAATTCGCTGGCCGATTTCCGCGTCGGAGAAGCGTTCTTCTACCAGAAAAACTACTCTGCCTCTGCCGATAGCTTCAGAGACGCTTTGGACGGCGACCTGGATCCGAGCTACCGCTGGGTGGAAGTCTGGAGCCATATTTATCTGGGGAAGATTTTCGATCTGACAGGCTCACGCGAGCGCGCCGTCAACGAATATCAGAAGGCTGAGGAATTGAAGGACAACACTGGCGGCGCGCAGCAAGAGGCCGAGAAGTATATGAAGGTCCCGTACGGCCAGCCACCAGCGACCGCGGCGGCTCCGGCAACGAAACCAGCAAACCCCTAGGCGCCGAAGCGACTTCAGAACCTCAATACGCGGCGATTCCTTCCTCTTTCATCTTTTCCCACGTTTGCTCGAAGGTTGCGAGCGAAGACGCATCGAACAATACAAAATAGACTCGCTCCAACGAAGTGGGGCCGTGGAGGTGCTTCACCGCTTCAGCGAGCATGGTTTCCGCGCATTCGTGCATAGGGAAACCGGCGATTCCTGTGCCGACGGCGGGAAATGCGATGGTCTTCAGCTTGTTTTGCGCGGCGATGCGAAGCGCATGGGCCGTAGAGGCACGCAAGGCGCGCGCTGTGGTGGCTCGGCCGAGTTGCATACTGGCGGCGTGAATCACGTGACGTGCTTTGAGCTCGCCGCCCGAAGTGATTGCCGCGCCGCCGACAGGAATCGAGCCGATGGCGTTGCATTCACGCTGAATCCCGGCGCCGCCTTTGCGACGAATGGCCCCGGCGACGCCTCCGCCAAGCTGCAGGTCATTGTTGGCAGCGTTGACGATAGCGTCCACATCCATTTCCGTGAGGTCGCCCCGTATGAGAATGATTCTTGCGGATACGTCCGGCACGAGCGTTCGTCTATCCTTGGTCAAAACAGAATCCCAGTAAAGGATCTAGGTTTTCGCATTGCCCGCAGCATCTTTGTAATCGTATACCCCGCGCCCTGACTTTTTCCCCAAACGACCGGCTTTGACGTATTGCTCGAGGAGCGGGCAGGGACGGTACTTCTCACCGAGGGTGCGGTGCAGATGCTGCAAGATATTCAAACGCACATCGAGCCCGACAAGATCTACAAGTTCAAACGGGCCCATCGGATGATTGAGGCCAAGCTTCAGCGCCTTATCGATATCGGCAGCAGTGGCAACGCCCTCCTGAAGCATGTAAAACGCTTCGTTGCCTATCATGGCGTTGATGCGGCTGGTGACAAAGCCGGGAGACTCGCGAACGACGACGACTTCCTTGCCCATGCGACGGCCGACCTCCACGCACGCGGACAGCGTTTCCTCCGAGGTCTCTAGGCCGCGAACGATCTCGAGCAGCTTCATCTTTTGAACCGGATTGAAGAAGTGCATGCCGATGCAATTCTGGGGATGAAAGGTGATAGCGGCCATCTCCGTGATGGAGAGAGAGGAAGTGTTGCTGGCGAAGACGGCGCCGGGCTTCGCGAACTTGTCGAGCACCGTGAAGATTTCGAGCTTGGTTTCCATTTCCTCGGGAACGGCTTCGATGATGAGGTCCGCTTCGCGGCAGGCGTCTTGAACGGAGCGCGAAGTCACAATCGAAGCGAGAGACTTCTTCTTTTGATCTTCCGTGACTTTGCCGCGGGAGATGCCCTCGTCGAGCGCGCGCCGGATGTATTCGAGGCCCTGTTCGAGCACGGACTCGGAAACATCTTCGAGGATGGTGCGGTAGCCGGCGAGGGCCGAGCAGTAGGCGATTCCGCGGCCCATGGTGCCTGCGCCGACGACAGCGACGGTTTTGATTTCCATTGTTTCTCCGTTATTGGATTGGGATTGCCCGCGTTACGTCAAAACACCCAGGGGTCGGCGGACATTATGCACGCGCCGGGAATAAGCGCGCCGCGTTGTCGTGCAGAATTTTGCGCTGCGCCGCCGCGGAAATCGGCAATGCGCGAAATTTTTCCATATTGCCGCGAATCCCCGGCACCCCCGGTCCCGGCCAATCCGTGCCCCACAAGACTTTATCCGCAATTTCCTCGATGCGCGGGAAATATTCCATCAGGCGCTGCGGAGGAATCCCGGAAATGTCCATGTACATATTGGGATGGCGCCGAACAAGGAAAAACGCTTCGTTCATCCAAAGCGGGCGACCGCCATGGGCAAGGATGACGACCAGATCCGGAAAATCGATGGAAACATCGTCGGCAAGCATGGGTTGCGCGTAGCCATTACGCGCGCCGGGGAAAATCGAAGTACCGGTGTGAATCATGACGGGCATGCGATTCGCCTGCGCGCGATCATACATAGCCGCAAGCGGCCCGAAACCGTCGCGATACGCATTGGGCGCGAAAAGTTGATGGGAGGGATGAACTTTCAGTCCACGAATGCCGAGCTTGGCGAGGCGATCAACCTCGGCTCCTGCATCGGGAACGTATTTTGGATGAACGGAGCCGAAGGCCAGTAAGCGCGAGGGATCCGCGGAGCAGTAGTCCGCGATCCAGTCGTTCACCTCAGGCGGGAAGCCGATGACGTCCGGGCTGACGTAATTAATCAGGCCGGCGCGCTCGATGCCCGCTTCATCCAGAAATTTCAGGAACAGCTTGGCGTCGGCGGAATAGCGCTGGACTTCGGGATAATCCTTGCGGCCTTTTTGAATGAGTGCCAGCGCATGCGGCTTGAACATGTGGAGCGGCTGGATGTGAATGTGAATGTCGATGACGGGGCTTGCGTCAGGCGTCAAACGTTTCCCTCCGTGAAATCATTCGGCCGTAGCAAAGACCGCAAACATTCTAGGAGCTCGCTTGCCCATTTTTCCAGACTTCTTCCAGCGCGCGGCGCGTGAACACGCGAACAATGTCGCGGCGATAGATGGGCGTCGAGGCCGACGTCGTGAGCGGCTTGCCGGTCTGAATCGCGGCGTGGGCGACGCGTTCGGCAAGTTCGCGAGACCATTTTTGGCCAACGAGCATTTCGCCGGCACCGCGCACCAACAAGGGCGCGGGATTCACAGCAGAGAGCGCCACGCGGGCGTCGCGGCAAATGCCGGAGGCATCGACCTCCATGGCAACGGCGACTCCCGCCAAAGGATAATCTATGGAATCGCGGACCCGAAGCTTGTGATACACGCCACGGCGTCCCGCCATGCGCGCAGGCACATGGACGGAAGTGAGCAGTTCATTCCGTGTGAGCGAGATGCGATCTTTACCGTCGTTCTTGTAGAAATCGCGCAGTGGAACGCGACGCGCGCCGGAAACGCTGGCAATTTCGATTTCCGCCTCGAGCGCGAGGAAAGCGGGAGCGGAGTCGCCAGACCAAGCGGCCCAGCAGAATTTGCCTCCAGGAGCTACGTGGCAAACGTCTCCTTCTTTCTTCAGACAGCCGCCGAGTGACTGGCGCCAGAAATAGGACTGGTTGTACCAGCGGCAGCGCGTCTCGAGGCACAAGTTGCCGCCGATCGTGCCCATGTTGCGCTGTAAAGGGCCCGCAATCGTGGCGACGGCGCTGGAGAGTACGGGAAATTCTTCAGCAAGCCAAGGCGTCTCGAGAACGTGCGTTAGCGATGCGGTCGCGCCGATACGCAGGCCTCCGCGTGGTGAAAATTCGATCTGGGATAATTCGCGAAGAAGCTTGATGTCGACAAGGACGTGTGGGGCGAATAGCTTCATCTGCAAATTGGGGATCACATCGGTGCCGCCGGCGATGACCATGGCCTCAGCGCCGTGCTCGGCGAGCATGCGACAGGCTTCGTCAACGGTGCGCGGCTGCAGAACGCGAAATGCAGGAAGGCTCATCGCGCCATTCCTGGCGCGGAAGATTTTTCGGGCGGTGGCTTGGATGTGGCGAGGGCCTTTTCTTTGGCGCGCAAGGCCTCGAGAATCTTCTCGGGTGTGATAGGCACGGAATTAATGCGAACGCCGACGGCATCGTAAACGGCGTTGGCGATTGCGGGAATGGTGGCGGCCAGCGAGCCTTCGCCCGCTTCCTTCGCGCCGAACGGGCCTTCGGGATCAACGCTTTCGACAATGATGGACTCGATGTCGGGATTTTCCTTGGTGCCGGGAATGCGGTATTCGAGCAGCGACGGATTCATCAGGCGGCCGTCTTTCCAAATCATATCTTCCTGAAGGGCTTGGCCGAATCCCATGTAGACCGAGCCCTCGATCTGACCTTCGACGGTGAGCGGATTGAGGGCTTTGCCGCAATCGTGCGCGGCAACGACTTTGTCGACGTGAAGGTGTCCGGTTTCGGGATCAACCGTAACTTCGGCCACCTGAGCGCTGTAACTATAGGCCGGCGACGGCCCCACGCCCGCGCCGCGGAATTTTCCTCCGCGTGCCGCTTCCGGTGGCGCATAAGTGCCGCGGCCGACCAAGGCTCCATGGAATTCGAGCGCAATCGCAACAGCTTCATCGAAGGAGACACTTTTGGCCGGGTCGCTCACGTGCGAGACGCGATCATTTTTCGCGACGAGATCGCTGGGCGAGCAGCCAAGCTTCTTGGCAACAGCGGCGAAAAGCTGATCGCGCATGTCCTTGGCGGCATTGAGGCAAGCATTTCCAGCCATAAACGTGACGCGGCTGGAGTAGCTGCCGAGGTCAACTGGCGTAAGCTCGGTGTCGGCACCCACGAGTTTGATGCGCTCGGTGCAAACGCCGAGCACCTCAGCGGCGATCTGAATCTGCATAGTGTCGGAACCCTGGCCGATCTCCGACGCACCGGTATACACAGTGACAGCGGAGTCGCGGTCGATCTTGATGTATACGGTGGTGTGAGGCATGTTGGAGCGAACGATAGGATTCGCTGCGCCGCTGACGTAATGGCTGCAGGCCACGCCGATGCCCTTTCCATAAGGCAATTTGCCCTTTTTGCCCTTCCAGTTGGAGCGCTCGAAGACTTTCTCGATGCATTCGGGAAGGCCATAGCTGGTGACGCGGAGCGAATTGGCGGTGATGCACGGCGCCTTCAGCAAATTGCGGCGGCGAACTTCCAGAGGGTCGAGTCCGGCTTGGTGAGAAAGCTGGTCCAGGATGGATTCGAACGCGAAGCGAACGTTGACCGTTCCGTGGCCGCGCATCGCGCCGCATGCGGGCTTGTTGGTGAGCACGCGAAAACCATCGTAGCGGACGTTGGCGATGTCGTAGATCGCGCCGAGCAGGGCGCCAGAGTACAGCACGGTGACCGGCCCGTAGCCGCAGTAGGCCCCACCATCTTGAACGACGCGCGCTTGCACGGCGGCGATTTTGCCCGCGCGGGTGATGCCGACCTTCAAATAGACAATGGTGATGGGACGGCCGCGATGGGCGAGAAAAACCTCTTCACGCGTGTAAGTGATCTTCACCGGCTTGCGCGACTTCTTCGCGAGCACGCAGGCAGCAATCTCCAGGGGAATGATTTCGCTTTTGCCGCCGAAGCCGCTGCCGATCAGGGGTTTGATGACGCGAATCTGGCTCATCGGCATTTCGCAGACCTCGGCGATGGTGCGATGAAGGTAGAAAGGAACCTGGGTGGAGGAATGGACGGTCAGTCGTTCATGCGGCTCCCAAATTGCAAGAGTCGAGTGCGGCTCCATCGCGGCATGATTCACCTCGCCAGCGTAATAGCGTTCCTCGGCGACAAAATCGGCCTGCGCGAAGCCCTGATCGGGATCGCCGAAGACGTGGTGATATTCCTTTTCGATATTGTGCGCGCGCTCCTCGTGAATCCAGTCGGACTCCGCCTTCATGGACTCTTCGGGATCGAACCAAGCAGGCAAGCGCTCGTAATCGACGCGCAATAAATCGAGCGCTTGCTCGGCGATTTCGGCGGTGGTCGCGGCAACGGCGGCGACGTTGTCACCGATGTAGCGAGCCTTGTCAACCGCGAAGACGCGTTCATCGTGGCCGATGGGCAAAATGCCGTATGGATTGGGCGCGTCCTGTCCCGTGGCGACAGCCTTCACGCCATTGAGAGCTTCAGCGCGCGAAGTGTCAATGGAGCGAATGCGCGCGTGGGGGTAGGGTGAATGGAGGATTTTGCCAATCAGCATTCCGGGAACAGAAAGATCGTCGGCGTACTTGCCAATGCCGGTGACCTTCGAGACGGCATCGGCCATGGCCAGAGGTTTGCCGATGATGCTGAAGCCGTTGGTTTGGGCGCGGTCGGCCACGTCAGCGTACCACCGGGGCGCGCACACCTGAAGCCGCGGCGGCGGAAATGGCGCGCCGCTTCTCGAGCGCGTATTTCACCGACTCGTAGATTTGCATGTATCCCGTGCAACGGCAGAGATTGCCAGAGAGAGCTTCACGAATTTCCTCCATGGTGGGGTTCGGATTTCGGTCGAGCAGGGCTTTGGTCGCGATCATAAAGCCTGGAGTGCAGTAGCCGCACTGCGCACCGCCCATCTCCGCATAGCCTTCCTGAACAGGATCCAGGTCGCTCGGTCCTCCCAAGCCCTCGACGGTGGTGATGTCGCAGTTTTCGTAGCTTGCAGCCAACGCGACACAGGAAAGCATCGGCACGCCGTTGATGAGCACAGCGCAGCAGCCGCAGCTCGAGTCATCGCAGCCGCGCTTGGAGCCGGTGAGGCCCAGATCTTCGCGCAGGGCGTCGAGCAAAAGGCGATTGGGCGCGATTGCGATTTCGCGCTCTTCGCCGTTGATACGAAGATGGACGATTCCTTTATTCATGGCTTTCTAAACCAATTCCTTCAGCGCTTTTTCGTCAAAACCGAGGAGAAGCCGACGGCCAGACATGATAATCGGCCGGCGAATCAAATTGGGCTCTGCGGCCATCATTTTCAGAGCTTCGGAACGCGACGGCGGATGGTCTTTCATTTTCCGCTCGCGATAAAGTTTGTTGCGCGAATTCAGAAACGAGCGGTAGTCGCGCTCGCCGATCAATTCATTCAACTCGGCCAGGCTCAATGGCGCTTTATCCAAGTCGCGCAGCTCCATTTTGGCCTTGCTTTTAAGCAAGAGACCTCTCGCTTTCCGGCAAGTCGTTCAAGTCGGCTTGTGGAAGAATTTAACGATGTCTGCCTCACACCAACTGCCAAACGGGCTGGCGTTTTTCGAGAAAAGCCCGAATGCCTTCGTTCGCATCGTGAGTCTTCATCAATTCACCAATATAGAAATCCTCGAGGGATTGCAGCGAACGCTCGAAGTCGAAGCCGCCGGAGCTCCAGAGCGCGCGGCGAGTCATCGCCAGGACGCCCGGGCTCAACGCGCGCAAATCGTCGACCAGCGATGCGACTGCATGGTCCAGTTCGTTGTCCGGCACGACCCGAGTGATCAGCCCGATGCGCTGGGCTTCTGCGGACGAGATCGTACGCCCGCTCAAAATCAGATCCAAAGCGGCGCGCATGCCAATCAGGCGCGGGAACGTCACCATCGCGACCGGCGGAAAACATCCCAGCTTGATTTCTGGCTGGCCGAAGGTCGCGGACTCGGCGGCAATCACAAAATCGCAAAACGTAGCAAGCTCGCACCCGCCACCGAGACAGTGACCGTGAACAGCAGCGACGGTAATCATTTTGCCGCGCGAAAGTTCCCGGAACGCACTGTGAAATGCCCGGAGCATCTCGGCGACGCGGTCGGGCGTGTGATCTGCGATCTCCGCCCCGGCAGAAAAGGCTTTCTTGCCAGCGCCACGAAAAATCAGAATGTCGCAGTGGCCGGCAACACCCGCGATTGCGGCGTGAAGCTCCTCCATCATGGCGATATTCATCACATTGAGCGGAGGACGGTCGAGCAAGATCGAAGCGACGGGATGCTCGATGCTCACCCGCACCGTTGAGCCATGGCTCATGCGATCGGAGCTGTCCATCGAGAGAGCGCTTCCACCCTCAACCGGCACTATTCCATCGACCCTTTCGGAGCGACCCACTTTGGCTCCGTGCTTTGAATGTCCATCACCAGCTTGACGTCCTCTTCCTGCGGGAGAACTTCCTTCAAATGCTCTGCGTGTTTCTCAGGAGAAAGCAATTCGCCGGTGACGCTATAGGGCTGATTGGCGAACTCGCCGATGTGGCGATTGAATTTCAGGTCCGGGACGTAGAGTTGCGCCTGGCCAGCGGGTACATGCTTATTGATCTGCTCGATCAATTTCAGGCATTCGGCGTGATAGAGGTTGCGATTGTGTTCATTCATGTGGCCCAAATCGGCGGCTTGCTGATTCTGAGCTTCGTCGTAGCGGCCCTTCAACCCCCAAACGTAGAACCAGTGAGCCGAGCTGGATTGATCCACGCCAAACAGGTCATAGCTGACCGGAATCCACTTGTTGATATACTTCTGGACCACATTGAGCGGTACGACTCCGGCTTTCACGATGCGCTTGATGCCATCGTGGCCGGTGCCCAGGTGGAACGATTCTTCCCGGAGCATGGGAATCATGGACTGAGCGAGAGGCGCGAAGCCAGAATAACTCAACATGGTGAGCTGGAACTTGCCGTCGCGATCAACGAAGTCGGTATATGTGAAGAAGTCTAGCCAGTTGCGGACATCCTGATTGAATGCGCCGAGCAAGCGCTTTTGCTCAAAGGCGCGGCGTTCCAGCATTTTTTGCGCTTCGACGCGGCCGCCGTACCCGAAGTGCGAAATAAGCAGGCTGCACATCTGCCAGCCGTGCCGCATTTCTTCGGTAACGACGCGGCAGAGCGATTTGCGGTCGTGTTCGCTCGGAGAAGCCTGGAACAGATGGCGCTGCTGCTCGACGGAAGCAAATTCGGTGTCGCCCTGAAAAATGATGAGATTCATCAGACCATCGCGGATGCGCTGGTCGGGAATATCCAAAACCTTCTGCCATTTCGAGCGGCCTTTGAAAGCCCCGAATTCGATTTCATTGGAGCGAATCGGCCCAAATTTCGCCTCAAATTTGTACTCTTCGATTTCGGGATAATTCACACCGATGTCTTTGCGCCACGAACCAAACAGATCGACCCAATCGTCAAAAGTTGTTATGCGTGCAGCCGGCATCGCCTACTCTCCTTCCGGGTAACCAATATCGCGAATCAATTTCCGATCCTCTTGAGCACTGCGGTGAGCCGCTTGAAATATCGCATCTTCACGCCGCTGCCCTTTGCGTTCAACCCGCTGGTCGAAGGCAAGACGAAAACGACGGCGCCGTACAGCTTCTCCTTCTGCAGCCCAAGCATGCAGGGACGACCGGAGAATCTTTCGTAAACCATCTTGCCGTTGAACGCGACGACGCGTGGCCGGTATTCCTCCAGTTTCTGAGCGAGCAAGACGCGCCCTTCCGCGAATTCCTCGCGGCCAAGATCGTCCACTCCCTTCGAGGGCCTCTTGACCAAATCCGTGAGCCCGATGCCGAACTCGACGACCCGGCGGTCGTCGTTGTACGTGAGTGGCTCGGGAATAACGCCCGATTCGTAAAGAAGGGACCAGAACTCGTTGCCGCGCCCGGCATAATAATGACCCACGCGCGCCGAGCGCTCTCCGGGATTGCATCCAACGACCACGAGTTTCATGCCCTTGCGAAGATGATCAGGCAGCGTTTTCATCGCTTCCAGAAATCTCCGTCCAAGATATCGGCTTCCAGCCAGGCACCTTTCACCCGCTTGTAACCGATGAGCGCTTGCGCAGTTAGCCCACGGCGCTCATCATTGGGCTATTTACCCTTGAATTCCGGTTGACGCTTATCGACGTAGGCCTTCAAACCTTCCTTGGCGTCTTCGCTAGTGAAGAGCAACTGTTGCAACTCGCGCTCGATGCCAAGAGCCTCGCCGAATCCCACTTCCGCTCCAGTGACGACGGCGCGCTTGATGCGACCAACGGCGCGCGAGGCTTTGTTGGGCGGGCAGAACTGACGGGCATAGGACATCACTTCGTCCCAGAAGGAGTCACGTTCGTAGATATAGTGAATCAGACCCATTTCGAGAGCTTCCTCGAAGCTGAACGTGCGGCCCGTGGTCATCAGCTCCATGGCGCGGGCGCGGCCGATAACGCGCAGCAGGCGCTGAGTGCCTCCGGTGCCGGGCAAAACTCCCAGGTTCACTTCCGGCAAGCCGATCTTGCCGCCTTCTTTTTTCGCGATGCGAATGTCGCACGCCAGGGCGATTTCCAGGCCGCCGCCGACGGTGTGGCCATTCAAGGCAGCGATCACGAGCTTGGGCGTCTGCTCCAGGCGCGACAGAGTTTCATTCGCGTGCAGGCAGAAATAATATTTGAACTGCGGATCGACCTTGGCCAGCATGGGAATGCTGGCGCCGGCGGAGAAAAACTTCTCGCCCGCACCTCGCAACAGGAGAACGTGCACGCTTTCGTCCATGCGCGCCTGCAGGATGGCATCATCCAGCTGGCGCATCATTTCGTAGGTGTAGGTGTTTGCCGGCGGATCATCCAACTCGATCACCGCGATTCCCTGCTCGACCCGATAACGCACCAGCTGCTTTTGGTCCACTGCTTGAATCGTTGCCATTGAAAATGCCTCCTATCGAATCGCGTTCAAGACTAAACGGCGAGACGGGCCGCGACATTGGCGCGACTCCGCCCATTGCCCAATGATCTGCGCGCCAGCGGATGATGCCCGTTCATCACCCCGTGCAAGAACATTTCCGACATGGCGCGCGAAAGGGTGTCGGCCTGGGGATCACGCTGCGGCCGGTACCACGTATGAATCCAGTTCATCATGCCAAACAAAGACAAAACAGCCACACGCGGAGTCAAGCGGCGGCGTTCGCCATCCTCGTGTAAGGCTTCGAAGATCTCAACGGCAATACCGTAATATCGACGCTTGATTTCGGCAACCTCCTGTCGATAGGCGCCTTCGAGCGCATCGTCCTCATGAGCCAGAACCTTCATTTCCGTGGGGTGCTGCAAGAAATACGCAAGGTGATTGTGCACGAGGATACGCAGCCGTTCCGACGGGTTCCGAACACCGCGGAGGGAATCCTGGAGGCGCGCCAGCACCGTCTTAAATGTATGAATCTGAATGAGATAGAGTATTTCCTGCTTACTCCTAACGTAATAATACATTCCAGAGAGTGAGATGCGGCTGGAACGGCTGATATCGCGAATCGAAGCCCCCTCGTATCCCTTGTCCGCAAAGACTTGTGCGGCGTGGCGGAGAATCGTTTCCAGCTTTCGCGAAACTTGGTCGGGCTCGTCGGTATGTGGCATGCGCGAAACCGTTCGAACGTTCGTTCGAGAGAAAGCATAGTGCCCCGCCGCCAAGGTGTCAAGCAGCTTACTGCAAAAGTGAAATAACTGTGCATTTCTTCCAAGAAACCGCATCTTAAGCCCGTCAGTATGCGTCGAATAGGGATGGCGAGCGCTGTATGGCAGATTGTGCTACGCTCCTATTCCCAACATGAATGCCAAGCCAAAACCTCAACCTTCGCCGGAAAAGGCCACCCCTCCGATGATCGTGGACGCTGACAACGAATCGTCCCTCGTTGCGGCGGCAAAAGCCGGGGACATCTCCGCCTTTGAGGTGCTGGTCAGCCGGTACGAGCGGAAGATTTTCCGTCTGGCTCAGCACATCACACAGAACACGGAAGATGCCCAGGACGTGTCACAGGAAGCCTTTTTGAAGGCTTACGAGCACTTGGGAGAGTTTCAAGGGAATTCGCGGTTCTATACATGGCTGGTACGAATTGCGGTGAACCAGGCGCTGATGAAGTTACGCAAGCGCCGGCCGAAGGACGTGTCGCTCGACGAGGAAATTGAAACCGAAGAGAATTTCATGCCGCGCGACGTCGAGGACTGGGGGCCGTCGCCGGAAGAGCGATATTCCCAGGAAGAACTGGCGCGAATTCTTTCGCAAGTGATCGGCGAACTGGATCCTTCGTTTCGAACCGTGTTCCAATTGCGAGACATCGAAGAACTTTCCACAGAAGAGACCGCGGACGCGCTGGGGATCTCCGTTCCCGCAGTGAAATCGCGCCTGCTGAGAGCGAGGTTGAAATTGAGGGACAAACTAAACAGATATTTTCTGCGAGGCGTAGCGCAATGAACTGTAGAGGCGTGGTGCGAGAACTTTCAAATTACTTGGATGAAGCGCTGGACAATGGCTTGCGGCAATCGCTCGAAATTCACTTGGAGCACTGCGAGGATTGCCACCTGCTGGTGGACACAACGAAAAAGACGATTCAGATTTTTTGCAATTCGGAGCCGCTTCCGCTTTCCGAAGACGTGCGCAAGCGGTTGCACGATGCATTGCTGAAACGGCTTTGCCACCATCCAAAGAGCTAGGAGGCCGTTCGCTCCCTCGCTCCGTCAGCTTCCCAAAAGCTCACCTGTTTTCCCAGCTTTCTCTCCAAAGCTAGCTCATAGACTCTCCCAGCCGTGACGATATCCTCGATGGCAATCCCGCTTGATTTGAAAAGGGTGATTTGATCGCGCGAGTTGCGGCCGGCGGCGCGGCCCGCGACCAGCTGCGCAAGTTCCTTCACGCCGTCCCAGCAGCTTGGTGCTTGGCGGAAAGATTGAATTAGGTCACCCGCCTCCATCTTTGCCTGTTCGCAGGAGTCGACAAAAATCGGACCGGCGCGCATCACGGTTTCGAAATCGAGTTCCCTCTTCTGGGGGAAATTTGCGCCCACTGCATTGATGTGTGTTCCTGGCTGTACCCAACGGCTCTCCACGACGGGAGTCACCGCCGTGGTCACGGTGACTAGGATTTCCGCATCGCGGACCGCCGCTTCCGCGCTGCCTACAGCATCGACTGGCACACGCAGCTTATCGGTCATTTCACGCGCAAATCTCTCGCGGCGCTCTGCGTTGCGCCCAAAAGCACGAACGCGCTTGATTTCTCGAACTGTGACAATGGACTCGAGTTGAGTCTTCGCTTGTAAGCCCGTGCCGATGATTCCAACGACCCGCGCATCCTCGCGCGCGAGCAGCTTGGTTGCCAGCCCTGTCGCGGCACCGGTGCGCATCTGGCCGAGATAGTCGCCCTCGAGGATGGCCAGGAGTTCACCCGTTTTCGCACGAAAAAGAGGAATCATGAAGCGCAGCCCCTCGCGGGAGCTGGTATAGATTTTCAGGCCTTCGTATCCTCCGGTGCCGTCAGCAGCGGCCATATAATGCAAATACGAGAACCCTTCCAAATGCAGGCGGTGGCGTGGGTGAACGGCTGCGACGCCGTCGGCTAGGCGTCGAAACGCGGCCTCGACCGCTTCGAGCGCGACTGGCATGGTCAACAGCGCGCGGACATCCGCCTCGGTCAGCAGTAAAGCCACGGACGGGTCTCCCTTGCCATTTGGGCGAGAAGTTCACTCACGGAGCGATATTAACCTTAAAACGCAGGACGCGTGAATCAGGACGATCGAGAACCAAAAGCTCGCCCTTCGGCGTGAAGGCAATGTCCATTGGAGACACGTGTTCGCCCCATTCCGGATGCTGCGAAAAATCGACGGTAAGCTTCGGCGCCCCGTCGAGGGTCCATATTCCGAGCAGGCGTTTCTGCGCGTCGGAAGCAGCCACGAAAATGGGGGAAACGGCGAGGCCATCTGGTTTCGGAGCATTGGCGGATAGCGCAATGCCGCTAAACGGAAAATCCCAGGAGCTCACATATCGCCCAACGCTCGTTAGCCGCTCGATGTGCTGGGCGGCCGCGTCGGCCACGTAAAGATTACCATCTTGAGCCAAACGGATCGGATAGGGCATCCACCGTCCGCCTCCGAGCCCCGCTGGTCTTTCCCAGCCTTCCAAGGTGCGGCCTCGAGGGCTCATGCGCACAATGCGGCCGGCTGTGTAATCGGAAAGATAGAAATTTCCTATCGGATCGATGGCCAAACCGGCCGGGTCGTGAAAATCGCGCCGATAATGGAAAAACAGCGTACGAAATGACTCTCCTTCGGGCGAGAAAATTTGCACCTGCGCGCGATGCCGATCCACGACAAAGATCGCGCCGCCAGGATCGACGGCAATATCCCAATCGTTCTGATTTCCCGAGGCGGCAAAAACCAGCAGCGGATGCCCCAGCGAATCGAATTTTTGGATCTGCGTCGGATTGCCGTCGTCAACAATGTAGACGTTCCCCACGGCATCACAGGCGAGGGCTTGCGGATTCTGGAATTCCCCGGGCTGGGTGCCGCTCCGGCCCCACTGTCCAAGAAACTGGAATGGAGGAGGAGGAATGTTCTGCGCGGCCTGAGGAGACCGGCCGCAAGATGAAACGAAGCAAAGCGCTGAGAGGGCCACGATAGCAGCGGTGACGCGCATCGTTGAACACAAATCGAGCCACCAAAAGCTAAACCTCGTCCGGTTAACTATGACTCCTCCTCGGGTTCACCCTCCCATTCTTGCGCCGAGCACTGAGCCCAACATCAATTCGACGTACCATCGTCAGCTTCATCTCGTAAGCGCGATTCTCCGGACCATTGGCACTTAGATTTTGAAACCGAAAGTACGCGTCTCCACCGGGATTTTTCGCCGGCGTGACGTCGACGGGTAACTTCCCGCACAGGCGGCTATCGAGAAATCCTGTCTCGTACCGATGCCGCTTTACGCTCCAGGTATAAACGCGAGCCAAATTAAAATCGCATGCGCCCTGAGGATCACGCGTTCCGGCCACGAGATATTCGGGTCGATAGCCCCCTGATGCAGGGTCCGCGACGCGATTAATTTCGAACCACGCAACGATCGTCATGGCCTCCGAACTTTGATATTCGGGCAGCGGCTCCGGCAAATCAAGCGACACGAGTCGGTCGAGAACCCATCCTGATACGTCACCGGCATCCTTGACGTTGGCGCGAACGAGCCACCAATCCTCGGGATTTTGAGGAGAGCCAGCACTCGCATTCAACGGCTCTTGCTGAGCTGTAACCATCGCGTGCTGCAGGACGGTTACAGGCGAATCACCGGGAGCCTCCAGGATAACCGGCGACTGCCTTCCAGGACGCGTGTGAAGATTCGCGCGTGCGCGTGTGTGCCCAAACGCTTGCGCTGGCATGGACTTTGTAGTTTCCGCGAGAAGAGCGACGCGGCGCCATATGTCCGGATCCATCAGAGAAGCCGACGAAACCCATCCACGCAATCCTGTGGAAGTGCCGACGAGCGCGTTGCCGCCGTCGCGCTGGTAGACTAGGACAGGCTGTCCGTAGGAGAGACTCGCCACGGGCGAACGGATCTGCGCCGTGCTATTCCACACCGTAGCGCCTTGGCCGCCGACATACGCCTCTTCGAGCGGCACTTTTCTGTGCAGACGATATTCGCGGATGGTCAGAGCCAGAATCAGGCCGACAACTACCGAGACCACGAACGCGCGGCGCACTAGATTCGGCTCCTCACCAAGGCTGTGGCGGCACGCAGAGTTGTAACATGCGCCGTTGACGCGCCGATGATGGCGTGGAGTCTCGTTGTCATGGGGACCGCTACAGGCTAAGCGCCTCTTAAGTGTCAGATTAACTCTACATCCGGTACGATGCGAGGATGGCATAGCGTGTTTGCGGTGAATACGTTTCTGTTAAAATGGAAGTTCCTGAACTGCAATCAGGAAAGAGTGAACCTCATTTGCGGGGGCAGAGATTATGCAGGTTCTGGAAAAACTCAAACCGTTGGCACTGCTGCTACTCAGGCTGGGGCTGGGACTCATTTTCGTCTATCACGGCTACCCCAAGCTCTTCACGCATATGCATGAAACCGTCCAGGCTTTCCCAAGGATGGGGTTCCCTGCATACTTCGCCTACATAGCGGGCATCTTTGAGTTTTTTGGCGGGTGGTTACTGGTTCTGGGGCTCTTCACGCGAATCGCCGCGCTCTTACTGGCGGGCGAGATGGCCATCGCTATCGTCCGTGTCCATATTCCCCAAGGAGGATTGATGGCCGTAAGCAACTATCAATTCCCGCTGGCGATGGCCGTGGGTGCATTTGCTTTGGTAGCGGTAGGAGCCGGTGCGATCTCGCTCGACCGCGCCATCTTCAAGAACAAAGCATAGACAGAAAGCCTGCTTCAAACCGGAATCAAGTGTGTGGAGCTTCCGGCGCGTTCTGTACAGGAGCGGCAGGCACGACCACGGGCATTTCCGGCATGATCAGCCAGGCGACCAGGTATACAACCGCTCCGGGAACGATGCCGGTCATCAAGGTTACCAGCACCCATACCAAACGCACGATCGTTGAATCTGTTTCGAAGTATTCGGCGAGGCCGCCGCACACTCCGGCGAGTTTGCAATCCGATACGGAACGGTGCAAGCGCCGCGTGGGTGCGCCGGAAAAGGCAGTTGCCTGATGCTTGCCGCAGAAATAGCAGTACCTGGAATAATCCGCGATTTCTCGCTGACAATTCGGGCAGATCATAGAAACCTCCCATCTCTCCGCTTCACCGAAGCGTTCTACCTCTAGATACGGTTGAAGGGCCCAAATAGTTTCCCGCCGCAACCAATTCAGAATGCAACAATGTCTCGAACGGCGCGCAGAATATCTTCCGTTTGCGGCAAAATTTCGTCTTCGAGCTTTGGCTGGTAGGCGCAGAACGTGTCGGTTGCCGCCACACGCCGCACCGGAGCGTCCAGATCTTCGAATAGTTCGTCAGCGATGCGCGCGGCGATTTCCGCTCCATAACCCCAGGACAGCGAATCCTCATAGGCAACGATGACCCGGCTCGTCTTACGCACGGACGCAGCAATCGCATCCCAATCGTAAGGGCTGAGAGTCCGCAAATCAAGAATCTCGGTTTCGATTCCCTGGCGCGCCAGTTCCGCGGCAGCCACTTCCGCTCGATGGACAACCGCACCGTAGGTGATGATGGAGACATCCTTGCCTTCGCGGACCAGGCGCGCCCGGCCGAACGGTATGGTGAAATCGGCGCCAGGATAGGGGCTGCGATTGTAAGGCTGGCGGTACAGGTGTTTGTGCTCCAGGAACATGACCGGGTCATCGCATCGAATCGACGTGCGCAGAAGGCCGCACAGGTCGAGCGCAGTAGACGGCATCACTACGCGCAGGCCCGGTTGGTGCGTGAATATGCTTTCGCCGCATTGGCTGTGATAGATGGCACCACCGGTCAGATAGCCGCCGATCGCTACGCGAATCACCGCAGGGCACTTGAACTTCCCTGCTGAACGCCAGCGCATGGTGGCAAGTTCATCGCGGATCTGCATCATGGCCGGCCAGATGTAGTCGAAAAACTGAATCTCGGTCACCGGCTTCATGCCCCGCGTGGACATGCCAATCGCGCGGCCAACGATGTTGGCTTCCGCCAGCGGCGAGTTGAAAGCCCTTTCACTTCCATACTTGCGCTGCAAGCCGGAAGTCGCCTTGAAAACTCCGCCCTTTCCCTTTACCTGCGCAAGGTGCTCTTCGCGGCTGCAATCCGCGACGTCTTCTCCAAAGACAACGATGCGTTCGTCGCAGCCCATCTCATCCATGAGCGTCGCAGAAACCATTTCGACCATGGTCAGCGCCGCGCCGGACTCCTTGGGCTGTGAAGCGAGTGCGTCGCTCATGGGATCAACGTCTGGCGAGTAAACAAACTCATAAATCGAGTTCGCGGCCGGAAGTTCCGCAGCGAGGGCCTTGTCGGTCGCTTCTATGATCTCCTTTTCGACGCTGGCCTCGAGCGCTTCCACTTCCTGTTCGTCCAGAATGCCTTCGCGAACGAGGAACAGGCCGAACTTGGGGATCGGATCGCGGTGCGCTTCTTCTTGGCGCTCGGTCGCAGATTTGTACAGTTTCTCGTCGTCGGAAAGCGAATGAGAGTACGGACGCGTTACGTGCGCGTGCAGCAGGGCCGGCCCGCGGCGGTTGCGGCAATGTTCGACCGCGCGCTGGGCAGCGGCGTAGCTCTCTAGCGGATCGGTTCCGTCGTAGTCTTCGATGTGCAGTCCGGGATGATTCACAACCAGGCGCGACACGCTGCCGCCCGGCGTTTGCACTTCGGACGGAACAGAAATTGCATAACCGTTGTCTTCGACCAGAAAAATCACGGGAAGCTTACGGTTGGATGCGGTGTTGAGCGCTTCCCAGAACTCGCCTTCGCTGGTGGCCCCTTCACCGCCCGAAACGCAAACCACCTCGTCGTGCTGGTGCCGCACGGCGTGGCCAAGAGGCGCGGACCTGGCTTGAGCAAGGGCTTTCGGAAAACGATCGAAATAGAGCGATGCTTCCGCCGCGCCGACAGCCTGCAGCCATTGCGTGCCCGTAGGAGAGGACTTCGAGACGATGTTGAAGTCCTGGTGCCCCCAATGCGACGGCATTTGGCGGCCGCCCGACGCCGGGTCGTCCTTTGCACCCACGCCTTCCAGGAGCATCTCGTATGGAGTAACGCCCAGCATCAAGCAAAGCGCGCGGTCACGGTAATACAAATAAAACCAATCGTAGGCGGACTTCAGAACGAGCCCCGCCGCGGCGGTGGCCGCTTCGTGCCCTGCGCTGCTGATTTGGAAATAAATCTTGTTCTGGCGCTTGAGCTGGATTTCGCGATCATCGAGCCGACGAGACAGAAACATCGTGCGATACAAGCGGATCAGCATTTCGCGGCTTAGTCCCTGGTACTTTGCGGAGTCGAACTTGGCTGTTTTCGTGCGCGTCTGGAGAGCCATCCGATGCCTTTCACCGTCGGGATGTGTCGGCTGCCTTCGCCCATTATAACGAATGAAAGGTAGGGCACCAAATGCACAAAGGCCGGCGACTACGATCAGTCCAAGGAGTCAAAAAGTTCGGAGGTCTGGTCAAAATCCCGGGCGTCGCGTCGAATCGTTTCGGGCTTTACAGATTTGAAAGGCTCTTCCGCGGGAATGCGGACAAGCCACGTTTGAAACAGATTTTTCTCATGCGCTGAGAAGTCCAAACGAATCAACAGGCGAACGCGCTCGGGCCTCTCGCCATCCGCTGCGTTTTTCGCTTTTGCTGCCGCGTCATCTTTGGCCTTGGAGTCACGACCTGGCGAATCCCCTGAAGCGGCATGCGCTTGGCGTTGCAACTTGAATTGAACTTTGTTTCCAAGGCGAAAGGCCTGCCTCCACGCCTCGATACGGTGACGCGCCTTCTGCGCAGCTTCCTCGTCCGAGCCAAAATCGAAAAGTAGAAATGCTCTTGCCATGCGGAAACATTCTATAGGGGTTCACAGTTGCGGGCTACAAAGATTCACTTCCCGCGCCCTCCGAGACGGGAGGCTCTAACGCGAATTCCCCGAAGCGGGCGCTTCGGCAAAAACAGCGCCGCTTACCCTCGCCTGAGCTGGCCAGCCCAACTGATGACCGATGCGATCAAATGTTCTTCTGTCCGCACCTTCAACGCTCAGGCATCTCGAACGCACGCATGACAAAAACACATCGTCGAAGGCCACAAATCCTTGGCCCTGCACCATTGGCGTTTTGAGAGAATCCTTGTTTGTTAAGGCTTTGCTGTACGCCTCGAAGAAGGAGCCGGCATCGCTATCGTTATCAAGCGCCAGCAAGACCACGAGGATGGTTTGCTTTGTGTCTTTATCTTCAAACAGTGCGTAGCGGTCTCCCCGCCACATGGGCGCAAACTTTTCTGCGTCGCCAGGCCCCAGGAACTGCCTCAAAACTTCACCTAGGGCGAATTCGCCGACAACGTTCTCGTCCAGCTGAACGTAATCTTGCGGGATGGCGGACTTGAGATGAGGCAAATCGACCTGTTCCGGCTTCACGTGCTGGAAATATAGGTCCGGATGAAGAATCTGTTGCGTCGAGGCCGGAGGATTCTTGAACACTTTCTGAAAGTCGGCCCAACTACCGTTGGCTTTCAGCACCTTCTGCGTGAACTTGGCGCCCTCGAGATAGGGAAAGAGCAGTTCGTCGCGAACGAAGGGAGGGGCTTTCGCCAAATTCGGATCCTTGTCCATTTCGTCGGCAACGCTCGATTCAATGAAAGGAGCTATATCCGGCAACTCGCGAACATTCGTATGTAGATCGGCCAGCGTGTAGTCCATCATGGACGCGACCGCGGATCCTTCGATGACTGCGTCACGGGCAAGCGATGCGTCGTCGTTGTTACGTACGGCCTTTTGCCACTTGTCCAAATGGAAGTACTGGTCATCGAGCGCATGGGTCAATTCGTGCGCCATAACCGGTTTCTGGTCCCCTGGAGAGATCCAGCTCGCGATATAGAATTCCTTCTTTTGCGGATCATAAAGCCCAGCCACTTGATCAGTGAGCAGGTCCAAGAGAAATGAGTCCAACGGAAAGCCCTTGGGAATTAGCCCAAATGCCTCGAGAGTTCGCCTGTCGGCATAGCGTTTCTGCGGTGATTCTTCCTTATCTTGCTGCTCTACCAAGTATTCGCGAATTTGCGCTTTTGTGCGGATGCTCTCCCGAAGAGGGGACTTCACGGGCAGAGCCAGGATCTGGCTCATCGCTTGCAGGACTTCGTTGGCGGCGGCATAGAAGTCCGCGTCGCTCTGCGTGGTGACGCCGGGCGCGCCCTCCGAGGATCGAGATATTTGCGCCGCGCGAACTTCTAGAGTCTGAAAAACGATGGTCAAAAGGGCGAAGAGGACAACTGCGGAGACGACGCCTTTGGCGCGAATCATCCTGCCCTAAGATGTCGCTCCGCAGTTATTGGTTTCCACATCCCGAATCTTGGCCTGACCGCCGCCTACCACAACAGCTTCAATCCGAGCTGGATCTGCCGGGAAGTCGTCGTCGTAGCCGTAATGAAGCCCGCCGTTGGCGAAGGCCCTCCAGTCGCCGCAGTGTAGACCACAGGGTTCGGCGTGCTGAGGTTCGTGTGATTCAAGATGTTGAAGCACTCCGCGCGAAACTGCAGATTCAGACGTTCGCTGAGGTTGAATTTCTTTGCCAGCGACAGATCCGTTTCAAACAGGTTCGGTCCCTGCAAGACATTGCGGCCAACATTGCCATACGTGCCGGCGAGCGGCTGAATGAAGGCGTTGGGATTGAAGTATTCGTTTGGCAGTCCCAAGACAACCGGCCCCGTGAAATCGGGATTCCACGAAGGTCGCACGGGATTGCGCGTGTCGCCGTCGTTCGACGGGTTGTATGACAACTGAGGCGTAAACGGCAGGCCCGACTGTATGGTTTCTATGCCGCTCAGTTGCCAGTCGCCGACAAGCCGATTGACCCACTCCGTGTTGCCGCGCCCAAAGGGAAGGGCGTAGACACCATTGAGCACCGCCGAGTGCCGAACATCGAACGAAGCGCGTCCGTAATCCCCCATCGGATCCAGCGGATTGGAGACGAACGTTGGGGAGTTCGTCGCCACGCTGGTGTTCATATTGTCGCCGTCATCCAGCGCCTTCGAAAATGTATAAACTCCGCGGAACTGCAAATCCTCACTGAAATGATGGTTCACGTCCAACTGAAGTCCGTTGTACGAGCTCACGCCCTCGGAAACCCACGTGGTGGTGTTCGTCACGGCAGGGTTGGCCAATGGTGCGTTCGACGGATAATAAAGCGTCCCGGCAGGATACCCTGCGGGACAGGGTGCCGCTGGACAAATCGTCGGGCTCGGCAGGTTTTCATCCGCCGAGAGCAGTCCATGGTACCCGTGCGAACCGATATAGCCGACGCTTAGGGAAGTGGTCGGAGTGATTTCCTGTTCCACTCGTAGCGTCCATGACGCAACGGTGGGAGTCCAAAGGTCAGGCTGCACACCGCTGGGAACGACCTTTTGTCCCTTGTAGGTCACGTCGGGCGCAATACTCGAAAACGGAATGTTCTTCACCGCATACACCGTATTAAAAGGACCATTCTGATCGAGCCGGTAACTCAAATTGTCGAGCAGAGCGTAGTACATCCCGGCTCCGCCGCGGATGACGGTCTTCTTTAGGCCGAACGGCGACCAAGAGAAGGCGGCGCGAGGCGCGGGGAGGAATTTTGCGCGATTCACCGTGAACGGAGAATCGCCAACGAAGGGCTCCGTCTGTACGACGCCGTCCGAAAAGCCATAATTCGAAGCTCGCGAGTCCGCTTCGTGCCAGCCGTTTGTGCCCTCGGCGCGAAAACCAAGTTCCAGCTCAAGGGACGGTTTTGGCCGAATCGTGTCTTCGATATAAATAGCGCCTTCCGTCGACCGCCAAGAAAGCGGCGTGTAGGACGGAGCAAAAGTGTAGGTGCTGACCGTACCCGCCAAGAACGTCTGAATGTTCGTGAACGAAATCTGCCCGTATTGGTCTTGCTCCAGCGTGTCGTTTGCCTGCACGCGCTCAGTCCACATGCCAAGGTTAATCACGTGGATGCCGTGCGTGAGGGTAAGTTTATCGGTAAGGGTAAACAAATTGCGAACGGCGGTCAGATCGCTTCCCGCGTTGGTGCCGCCGTTAGTGATTTGCGACGCGCCGTTCAGCGTGGTGCCGCCGCCAACTACAACCGCTCCGACGGGATCGCCTGGCTCAACCCAGCTTGGCAAGCTGGCATCGTTGGCGGTGTTGAAGTAGAAGGCTCCGCGGGAGAAGCCAAGAGTCGCCTGGTTAAGCAGCGTGGGAGAAAAAATGTGAGTTTCGCTTAGGCTCACCACTTGTTCGCGCAAGAAAACATCTGCGAGTGTAAGCGGGTTAGTGGTTGGGGAAACGGCACGGCTGTCGTCGATCGTGTATGTTGCAGAGGAGGAATCCTGCTGCGAGAAAATCTGATCGAATCGCGTCGTCCCGTAGTCTTCGCCGATGTTCTGCACCGGGTTCGTGAAGGCCTCGGCGATACCGCTGTCTGCTCCCGTAGATGTTAGGAGCTCGGGGCCATTCGCTGCGGGCCACAAGGCAAGCAACGGCTGAATGCTGGACACCGCGGCAGTGCGAGAGGTAGCGTCAGGCACAAACGAGAGGTTGCTCAGGCCCAAGTTCTGCCGGAAGCCTTCGTAGTTTCCGAATAGAAAGCTCTTGTCTTTCTTAAGCGGTCCGCCCAAGGCAGCGCCGAAATTGTTGCGCTGAAACTCAGGAATATTGCCGAAGTCGAAAAAGTTCCGCGCATCCATGGCACTGTTGCGAAGGAACTCATAGACCGCCCCGTGCAACTCATTGCCCCCCGAAGCCGTAACGATATTTACCTGCGCGCCCGGCCGCTTTCCGTATTCCGCGCCATAGTTATTCTGCACAACCACAAATTCACGCACCGAATCCACACCTAAGAGCTGGCCGCTCACGCCGCCCGGCGTGTTATCGATCTCCGATGCGCTGGTGAATTCGACTCCATTCAAGAGGAACAGATTCTCTTGCGGCCGGCGTCCGGAAGCGGAAAACATATTTCCTACAACGGAGTTCGAAGTTCCGACGCTGCCTGCGCGTTGCGAAGTGTAGTTGACGACGCCTGGATTCAAAGTCAGCAATTGGTCGTAGCTCCGCCCGTTGAGCGGCAGTTCTTTCACTTGGCGTTCACCAACCAGGCCCGACACGTCTTCCGTGGTGACAGCAACAGCAGCAGACTGGCCATGGACTTCAACCGTCTGATGAACGTCGCCGACCTGCAGGGCCAAAGTGACTTCTTCTCGTTGGCCCACGACCAGCGTGACGCCGGTCGTCGCATTTGTGCGGAAGCCGGTCTTGGTGGCGGTGATTTCATAATGGCCCACGGGCAGAGCAGGCGCGTTGAATTTACCTGTCTCGTCACTCAAGACGGTGCGCGTTTCACCCGTTTCCGTGTTCTTGATGGTCACGGTTGCTCCGGGAATCGCCGCTCCGCTGGTATCGTTCACCGAGCCCCAGATTGATCCGCCAGACTGCGCGGATGCTCTGGGCGAGAACTGAACGCCAAGCAGGATTGCCAGAATCGCAAGGAAGAGAGATACTTGCGGCCAAGATTTGAACGTTCCAAGAGAGTTCATTTTTCACGCCCCTAATATTAGAGTTCTCGTCGCGAACGACCGAAGGCTCCGCCTTCTCCGCTTTATTGCTCGAAAAACGCCCGCCGCCGCGTGTAATGAACCCATTTAGGTTAACGGCGGCTATCCGAGAGACGTGCAGCGCAACCTGGTAGGATCGGGACAAGAAGAGTAGACCGAGTTCATCCAAAATCGCCTCTTCTTCTCCCCAACCCGCCTTGGGTGTTCGCGCTACTGCTCTCTGGCCGGTTTATGCAAGCCAATCACCTTTGAGGCGAACCCTGAGGAAATAAAGGTTATTCGTAAGTGATTGGATATGTGAATTTTAGATGTGCATGTAAATTGCACTGCACCTTAGGGGAGAAATTGAAACATCGCTGTGCAATGACTTGCGCAATTGAGGTAGTCGCGTGCCTATGCGTGGACCGTCAAGCGGAGTGGCGGAGTTGTTCGTTGCTACATCAATTCTTGGAGGTTGGCGGTGATATCACGGTGATATAAATCAAGTTCGGCAAGCGGCTTTTGTTGCAGGCCGGGGATTTTTGCCTTGAGGTGGTCTTCGTACGTAGGGACGTCGAGCTTATAATAAACGCCCAGCGGAATTCTTCCGCCCGGCTCCTGCGATTTCAGCAGCGCTTGCGCTTTTTTCTGCGCGATTTCCACGGCGTCGTCAGGATTGTGGACGACGGGATCGTATCCGCTCTGGTCGAGGCGATACAGGCGGGGCTGGCCTTCGATCTGCCCGGCATAAAACCCTTTGGTGTGCAGGTCGTTGTACGTCGGGCAAGTTTGCAGCACGTCGACCAACGCGCTGCCGCGATGCTGGATGGCCTGCGCGATAATCTCCGATAGATACTTCGTGTCCAGCGCGTAACCCCGCGCCACAAAAGTGTATCCGCACGCCAGCGCCAGCAGAATCGGATTGATGGCGTCCATGATCGACGCTTCGGACATCGATTTGGTCTTCTGCCCCTTGGCGATCGTCGGCGAGGCTTGACCCTTGGTCAGCGCATACACGTCGTTGTTCATCACCACGTAGGTGATGTCCAGATTCCGCCTTCCGCCCGCAACAAAATGCCCGCCCCCGATGCCGTACGCGTCGCCGTCGCCGCCCACGCCGATCACAGTCAAATCGTGATTGGCGAGCTTCATCGCTGTCACAGACGGCATCACCCTCCCGTGCAACGTGTGGAACGAATACGCGTTCATGTAATGCGCGGTCTTCCCCGCGCAGCCGATTCCACTGATCACCGCCACGCGATGCGGCGGCACCTGCAGCTTCGCCAGCGCCATCTGCACCGCCGACACTACACCGAAGTCCCCGCAGCCCGGACACCAGTCGTTGTGAATGTCCGACTTGAAGTCTGCCGCCTGAATTGTTGAAGTGTCCGGTGTCAGCGTACTCATTCCGTTTTCCCCTTGGCTCCTTATTTGTTGTATCCCGGCGGCAACGGCACCATCGGTGCGAGCATCTTCGGGTTGCTCCCGCGCAGCACGAGCATTTCCTCGAATTCACGATTCCCGTGGCCCTCTTCCACCACGCGCCCCTGAGAAATCACCAGGCGCTCCGGCGCATCGGCCTTCGCTGCTTCGAGCGCCACCATAATCTCGTCCTCCGAGAATGGCCGCCCGTCATATTTCACCACGCAGTGGTGAATCGAAACGCCGGTGTCCGCGCGAATGACCTGCGCTAGCTGCCCCGAGTAATTCCCATCGAAGCACACGACCCGTTCCGCCCGCGCCAGAATGTTTTTCACTGCCTCCGCTGGAAAGGGATTCATCAGCCGGATATGCAGCGCCGCGCAGCGTGTGTGATGCGGATCCGCGCGATGCAGCGCGTCGTGCATCGCTCCCTTGGTCGAACCCCAGCACACCGCCAGCACCGGAATCCTCTGCGGCGCCGCCGGCCCGAAGAATCTGTACTTCTTCCCTTCGGGAATCTCTCGCGCCGCGAGGCCCACCTTGCCCATGCGTTTTTCCATCATCGCCAGGCGATTGCCGATGCCTTCGGTGATGTGCCCGCGAGGATCGTGCTCGTCCGAGGTGGACCAGAAAATCCCGCCGGCCTGTCCCGGCACCGAGCGTGGGCTCACGCCGTCTTCGGTGAACGCGTAGCGCTGATAGTCGCCGTTGGTATTCGCCAGCTTCGTCACGCCGCGGTCGATCTTCAAATGGGAAGTCTTGAATGGCGGCAGCGTCTGGTAGCAACTTGCCAGATGCTTATCGACCAGCACAATCACCGGCAATTGATACCGGTCCGCATAGTTGAACGCGTCAAACGTGTCGTAGAAACATTCCTCAATATCGCCCGGCGCCATCACGATGCGCGGAATGTCACCCTGTCCAGCGTGCAGCGCGAAGAGCAAATCGCCCTGCTCCTGTCGCGTGGGCAGCCCTGTCGAAGGCCCGCCGCGCTGATAGAGCATAACCACAGGTCCTGGCGCTTCGGTGATGGCCGCGAATCCCAATCCCTCCGGCATCAACGAGAATCCCGGTCCTGAAGTCGAAGTCGATGCGCGCACGCCACCGTGTGCCCCCATGACCGCCGCGTCAATCGCCGAAACTTCATCTTCCGTTTGCAGCACCAGCAGATTCTGTTCGCTCTGGTAACCCTCGAGGTAAACGCTCTCATCCGTTGCGGGAGAAATCGGATAATACGTCTGCAAGCCGACTCCTGCCTTGATCTTCGCCATCCCGACGGCCTGCGTGCCTTTCACCATGATCTGTTCGCGCTTCGCAGGCGCCGCCGGCAGTGAAAATCGCAATTGGCCAGCGAATCTTTCCTTCGCGTATTCGTACGCATAGCGGGCCGCGTTGACGTTGAGATCGGCGACCTTGCCGGCTTTCGCGCCAAAGCTGTCGCGAATCGCCGTGGCTACGGGCTCGAAATCGAAGCCCACTGCGCCCGCCGACGCGCCAAGCGCCAGCGTGTTGGTCATGATGCGGTAGGCACGCGCTTGCCCGGGCTTGCCCGCCTCGGTCAGGGCGCGGTCGAGCAGTTCCGCGTAGGGCATCTCCCATAGAAAAATATCTTTGCGCTGGATCGTACCGACGAATCGCTTTTGCTCCACGTCGTAGAGAATGGCGCCGCCGGCGGCCACTTCATGCACGTGCCCGCGATGGGCCGGAAACTCATGGTAGAGGTCGCCGATGAGCGTCTCTTCGTCCAGCGACGAAAGCAGGTGCACCGCGTCGACGTGCGATGCGACCGGCTCGTCGGAAATGCGCAGCTTGTAGGCACTGTGCTTGCCCTTGATGTTCGAGTGGTATTCGATCTGCCCGAAAACGTAGTAGCCGGAGCGGCTCAGCGCCTTCGCAAAAATCTCCGCGCTCACGTTCAGGCCGCTTCCTTGCGGGCCTCCGATCATCCAGCAAAAATGTGCGGCCATTGCCTCTAATCCACCTGATTTCTCGGGCCGATTGACCCGGAATCACTAAGCGTAACACACCACTCTTTCGTCACAAAACACGGCAAGAGCCTTGAAGCTGAGGTCACATACTGAATGACCATTTCCGCGATTCGCACGGTGCGCGCCACGAAAGGCAATAATTGCGCCGACCTATAGCTCCTTCAACGCTTGGATCATCTTCGAAATCACGTCCTGCGCGTCGCCGAAGACCATCTGTGTGTTGGCTCCAAAGAACAGCTGATTCTCGATGCCAGAGAATCCTGCTCCGCGTCCCCGCTTGATCACCAACACTTGCTGGGCTTGGTCAGCATTCAGGATGGGCATGCCATAAATCGGGCTGGACTTGTCGGTGCGTGCCGCCGGATTCACCACGTCGTTTGCGCCAATCACCAACGCGACATCAGCCGTCGCGAAGTCGCTATTGATCTCCTCCAAATCGTAAATCAAATCATAGGGCACGCCCGCCTCGGCCAACAGCACGCTCATGTGCCCCGGCATGCGCCCGGCAACGGGATGAACCGCAAAACGGACGCGCACGCCCTTTTTCTGCAGCATCTGCACGAATTCCCAGAGCTTGTGCTGCGCCTGCGCAACGGCCAACCCGTATCCGGGGACCACGATGACGTCTTCGGCATATGCCATCGTTGCCGCCGCGTCACGTGCATCCATGGATTTCATGGCTTGCTGCGGCCCAGCGGCCGCTGCCGCCGTTACATCGCCAAATCCGCTGAGCCAGATATTGAAGAACGAACGGTTCATGGCTTTCGCCATGAGCACCGTCAAGAGCGTGCCGGCCGCGCCGACGATCATTCCGGCAATGATCATCGCCGGATTTTGCAGCACGAAACCCTCGAAACCCACCGCGAGGCCTATGCATGCGTTATACGTCGAGATCACTACCGGCATATCCGCGCCCCCGATGGGCAGCGTGATCAGAATGCCGAATACCAACGAAGCAACGAGGAAAGTTCCTACAAGTGAGTCAACGGAAAGACTCACGTAGGAGGCTGA
>JASHQB010000326.1 GCA_030037775.1 Candidatus Acidiferrales bacterium | reverse complement strand
TGGTGGCCAAGCCGAGCGCAAAAAGTACCAGGCACGTCTTCATCGCCGTCTGACAAACTTCCGATCTCACGATGGCGGATGTGTCAAGGCTAGTCAGGGCTGGCATGTACCGCCCCCCGGAACTCTGTATTCTGGACGTTGTCTGTTTTCTTCGCGCCATCGGTCGGCAGGGACACCTTAAGCCCTACCTGGCGTGGCTTGCTAAGCTGACGCTCCCATTCGAAATAGTTCTGCCGGATTTGCTCTAGGTGATGGGGAATGTGCTGCGTCTGAAGCTCGAACCACTCATCGAGAGTAATGATTCCCCCTTGGGGGTCTCTCACTGTGTGTTGCCACACAGGGTCGGGAATGTACTGAAGGATTTGATACGTCATCCTTCGCAAGCGTCGAATCAATGCCAACGCGTCTCTCGTGCTTTGGTGAAAGTATCCAAGCGTTGTCGCCCACTTCGGCGCATCGAGGGTCTGTGCGGCAGTTCCAGGTTCGGCGATGAATTGGCGGCAGCGCAAGTAACCTTCAGCTTCGCGATCGGCCAAATGCAAGATGATTTCATGAATGGTCCAAGATCTGTCCCCGGCACGATAAAGCCACATTTGTTTTGGACATTTCCGCAATGCCTCCGAAAGAAACTCCGGGCCACGACCGAACTGCTCCAGCATTGCCTTTCTTGCTTTCGCGCGAATCTGTTCTTGCTGTCCGCAGAGCGACAGAGACATACCGTCTTCGGCCGTCGGCGAAGCCAACTTCATTCGACCTCCACAAGAGCAGACAGATACTTCCCTAGGCGTCACGCGTATCTCTCCTGTCTTGGCGAAAGCGCCCACAGCGGTCTCAGCAGGACGGGTTCCAAATCGCCCGCCTAACATTTGCAGCTACTTAGCGGGCGCAAACTGAAGAACATATGGATTTGTGGATGTACCCGAATCCGGATTCGTCCTACCGCCTTGCGCCTAATCCCCTGGCGAAGACGAATCGTCACGTGGCACAACCGACATACACCAAATGGAAGCGTGGATCGCCGAAATCCCAGAATTGAAATAACTATAGTGAACGGAGAACAGACGTCTGCCTAGATCTGCAGCAGCCATGCGGCGACAATGTGTCGCCAATTCGGAAAGAAACAGCCGTATCGCACGACCGAAACTACTTGCGTAAAAAAGACTGGCGCACTACGCATCGAAAGAACTCGCGATGCAGCGAGGACGCGAGCGAAGAAAGGCCGGGAGGGTTACTCCCGGCCGGGTGAATTGTGGAACAGGCCTCGTTGCGGCTTACCAGTCAAGGCTCATGCCGAGCTGCAAGCGACGAGGAGTGTTGCCCTGCAGGTTTCCACCGCAGCCCAGCACGCCCCAGACGTAGGTGGCCGTGGGGAAGAAGCAAGGATCGTTCGGCTGCATGTGGTTGAGCACGTTGGTCCAATCAAAGTACAAGGAGCTGCTGAGGCGCTCCTTGAGTTTGATGTTCTTGGTGATGCCGAGATCCAAGTTAAAGAACGGCAGGCCTTTCACGGGGCCGCCTCCTCCGATTTGCCCGTCGTAACCAAGGATCGGATTGCGGACGGGGTCGCCAAAGATGCCGCCGTTCACCGGGCAGGATGCGTCTGGGTCGCTGAACACGTTGTAGCCGGGACCGGCGAATCCACAGACGGTTCCCACAGCTTTCTTTTCGGTGCCGCTGTAGTTCAGGTTCTTCGTGATGACCATATTCTCGAGCGAGCCGATGTAGTTTGTGTTGCATTGGCCGAAGCTCCCACAGTCACCGTTCGAAGTGTTCATCTCGACCGGGAAGCCGCTGCCGTAAACGAAGAGCGGCGAGAAGCTCCACCCGCCGAGCAGCCTACCGATGATGCCCTGCTGGGAAGCGTAGAAGGGCTCTGCATAATTCGTGAAGAAGTTGAAAGTGAATTTTTCGTTATAGGTCTGAGGGCCGTAATTGTTCTGGATGTTCCAGGGGTCAACGCTGGCGAAACTGCTGGATGCCTGGACAACGTCTCCGGTGCCCAGCGCATTGCTGTATTGGAATTCGGTCTTGGCAGTGAGCCCGTGCCAGCTGGTGGTGGTCAATTGGATGTAGCCGGCATTGTAGTTGCCATAGCCGTTGCTGACGGTGGTGACGATGGACGGCGATTGGCCACTGCAGCCGATTCCAACACCCGCTGTACACTCTCCAGGAACGGGGTCGCTGGTCATGCTCCGGCCGAAGGTAAACGCACCCATGTTAGAGACACCCGTGTATGCGTCGAACGCGTCGGAACGGTTCATGAGGACAGCACTGTTCTCGACGAAGGCCTGCGTGCAGCTGGTGGCTCCGGTGAACAAACCGGCGGCCAGAGCCCCCGTGCAATACGGCGACGCCGCCCCTCCCAGCGCCTTCTCAAAGAAAGGCTGGACCGGGATGTTGCTCAGGTTGGTTCCGTAGTTGGTGGCCACCATCACATTGGCCCAGGCGTTGGCAAAGCTCTGCCCGCCCACGGTCATCATGTAAGGAACCGAAGTCAAGCTGTAATACTGAATTTCGTTGCCCAGGATGCGGCCAATGTAGCCGACCTCGGCCATGATCTTCGGGCCGAACTGGTGCTGCACGCTGAGAGTGAATTCGTCGGAACGGTTCGGGTGGAAGTCGGGGTCGATTGTTTCGCCCGAGCCGGTGGCGGTGCTATTCACACCGGGATACCACGGCTGGGGAAGATCCGCAACCGGGGGAGGCAGCGGCGCCACACAGGGCCCCGAGGAGGGGCAGTCCACGCCGACGCGGAAGTCGGTCACCGGAGTGGTGCCACCGCAAGCACCAGCAACGCCCAAAGAGTTGTTGGGACCACCGCAAGTGGCCGGCTGCATCAATCCGGGAGTGAGCATGGGAACCAGGATGGGATTGACGCCATTGATGCGACCGAAGATGCGCGAGTAGCCGCCACGGATGACGGTGTCAGGCCGCAAATTCCAAGCAAATCCGATGCGCGGGCTGACGCCGCCGTAGTAGGGGTAATAGGGATACTTATTCAGGCCGTCGACGTTGTCAACAATCGAAAAACCGAGATACGGGGCATCACCAACACCCTGAAGCGCAGCTTGCTTAACACTATTCAGGTAATCCGTCGCAGACAGGATCTGGTTTTGCTGGTTGACCATCACGGTCTGGTATCCCCCGTTGGTGTTGAAGGGCGGCATTTCGATGGTGTAGCCAACACCGTAGTTCAGAGAGAACGTGGGCTTCATGTGCCAGGCGTCAGTAAAGTACAGGTTGTAGGTCGGGATGATGCTGTCGTTGGTCAACGGCGG
>JASHQB010000325.1 GCA_030037775.1 Candidatus Acidiferrales bacterium | reverse complement strand
CCGCCACCAAGGGGCGAATTCAAAAGGCGGCAAAAAAACTCGGCTACCGGCCCAACGTGATTGCGCGCTTTCTGCGGTCCAAGCGCAGCCACACCGTAGGCGTGATGGTGTCGGATGTGACCGATCCGTTCTGCATTCCGATTTTGCGGGGGATTGACAACGCGCTGTATCACGCTTCGTACTTGCCGATTCTGGTCGACATCCACAATCAGCGCGAACGGTTTGAACGGCACCTGGAAATGCTGCTGGACCGGCACGTGGAAGGCTTGATCATGGTGGCGAATTGGCTTTTTGTAGACATCAACCTGCTCGGCGATATCGAAAAACGGAACATTCCCGCGGCGATCATTGGACGCGAGCTGAAAACCGGTTCGATCAGTTCGGTGATGGTGGACAACGAGGCCGGAGCGCGGCTGGCGCTCGAACATTTGTATTCGCTGGGGCACCGGCGCGTGGCGTTCATTCGCGGCCCGAAGACCCTGGCGGACACGGTGCCGCGATGGCGCGGGATTGTTTCTTTTGCGCGCTCGGTGAAACTGAGAATCGATTCGAGGCTGATCGCCGATTTGCCAAACTCGCTGGACCCGAGCTCGAGTTTTGAGAACGGCTATCGGCTGACGGTGGCGCTCCTGAAGCGAAGGCCGCGATTCACGGCGCTGATGGCCTTCGACGATCTCTCCGCATTTGGCGCCATACGCGCGCTGAAGAAGGCGGGCGTCGGCGTTCCGGAACAGTGTTCGGTGATCGGCTTCGACGATGTAGCCCCGTCGATGTTGTCGATTCCCTCGCTGACGACCATTCGCCAGCCGTTGCTAACGATGGGAGCGGCGGCCGCGGGAACCGTGCTCGAGGGCGTCGACGCCGTGCTGGAGAAACGCGAATTGGTGTCGACGCACCGGAAAATGCCACCGGAACTGGTTGTCCGGGAATCGACGCGGCCAGCTCCCTAAGGAGCCTCGTCACATCGCCGCTTGCTGTTTTCTCGCGATGCTTTTTGCGCTTGACACCACTATTAATCCGATTTAATACAGGGGTCGAGGGCAATCCTGGATGACAGGTTGCGCCAGCGCGGGTGGCGCTGGCAGAGGCGACTCGGTGGATCGCGCATCAGCGAGGCCGAGACGAATGACTCCCGCGTGGAGCTTGCGCGCATCCGCTCTTGGTGTGCCGCTTTCGTTTTTACTTGCGCGTTACGTTGATGATTTGTCTTCGGAGGCTTTATGAGAATCCGAATTCGACTGGCTTTTCTGGCGGCGATTTTGCTGGCGTGCGCCGCGCCCTCCTTCGCACAGGATACCGCGTCGCTGACGGGCACGGTCACGGACAAGACAGGCGCGGTGATTCCCAAGGCTACGGTCAAGATCTCGAACAGCACGATCGGCTTCGACCGTGCAGCCATGACGAACGATCACGGTGCATACCTGTTTGCCGGCTTGCCGCCGGGACAATTCGACCTGACGGTGAGCGCTCCGGGGTTCGAGAAGTACGAAGCCAGCGCCATTGTGCTAGTGGCTGAAGAAAACGCGCGGGTGAACGTGGCTCTCATCGTTGGCGAGGTGAATACCAAGGTGGTCGTCGAAGGCGGCAACGTGGCGCAGGTCGAAACCCAGTCCTCCGAACTCAGCAACACTATCAACGGGCAAGAAGTGACGCAGCTCGAACTGAACGGCAGGAACTTCACGCAACTGGTCACCCTGACGCCCGGCGTGAGCAATCAGACCGGGCAGGACGAGGGAGTGGTGGGCACGTATGGCAACGTGCAGTTCAGCTTCAATGGCGGCCGCGAGGAGTACAACAACTGGCAGGTGGACGGCGCCGAAGTGATGGACCAGGGAAGCAATTCGACGATAAATCTCTATCCAAGCATCGATTCCATCAGCGAAGTGCAGGTGATGACTTCGAACTACGGCGCAGAGTACGGCGGAAGCGGGTCCGGGGCGGTGGAAGTGGAAACAAAAGCGGGCACTAGCCATTTTCATGGCGATCTTTATGAGTTTGACCGCAACACCATATTCAACGCGAACAATTTTTTCAACAATGCCACGGGCGTGGCGAGGCCAGCGTACCGGAAAAACGATTTCGGTTACACCATCGGCGGGCCCGTATACATTCCCGGGCACTACAACACGGGCAAGAGCAAGACGTTCTTCTTCTGGTCGGAGGAGTGGCGCAAAGAAAGCGTGGCCACACAATCGTTCAATCAGGCCGTTCCGACCGACGCCGAGCGCGGCATCGTGGGCGGAGTGCAGACCACGACGGCAAACTTCTCCGACCTGTGCCCCGACCCCAACGGCACATTTCTGGATTGTCCCATCAATCCTGCAACCGGGACGCAATTCCCGGGAAACCTGGTGCCGATCGACCCCAATGCACAAGCAATTTTGGCGATGATTCCTCGCGCGAATGCGCCGGCATCCGCGGGTTGCGGTGGATTCGCTTGCTATGTCGCGGCTCCGTCCACGCCCACCAATTGGCGCGAAGAAGCTCTACGGCTGGACCACAATCTGACGTCCACCGAGCGCCTGACCTTCCGCTACATGCACGATTCGTGGAATACAATTGTTCCGACGGTGCTCAATTACGGGGTCACGACGTCCACCTTCCCCACAATTCAAACCTACTTTTCAGGGCCCGGGATCGACCTGCTGGCGCGGCTGAACTCGACGTTCTCGCCGACGCTGATGAACGAATTCACCGCGAACTATACGGACGATCCTCTTTCGACTGTCAACCAGGGACCATGGCAGCGGCCCTCGTCGATGACCATGACCGGACTTTTCAATAATGGCTTCGGCGGAAAACTACCCGGAGTGGTCTTGGAAGATCCCAACGGCGAGCTTAACGGCGGATTTACAGAAGACCCGGCGTTCATTCCGTGGGGCAATTCGGCTCCGACTTACAGTTACCGCGACAACATGGTCAAGCTGATCGGGAATCACAACTTGCAGTTCGGCGCCTTTGCGCTGTTCTTTCAGAAAAACGAGCCGGGCGTGCCGGATATTCAGGGTCTTTTGACTTTTGATGCGACGGACACGGCGGTAAGCACCGGAAACGCGTTCGCGGACCTCCTCCTCGGGCAGATTGCGTCCTTCCAGCAGACCAACCTGCAGCCGAAGTATTACAACCGTTTCAAAATCGTCGAGCCGTATATTCAAGACGACTGGCATGTCTTGCCGAGACTGACGCTGAACCTGGGATTGCGAATGAGCCTGTTCGGCACCACGCGCGAGAGATTTCAACACGCGTTCAACTGGGAACAGCAAGCCTACGATACGAGCACTGCGCCGCAAATCGACGTCACCGGCGGCGTCACCGGACAAGCAGGCGCGATTATTCCGGGAAGCGGAAATCCGTTTGACGGGCTGGTGCAGTGCGGAGGTCCTGGCGGCGTCTACGGCCCAGGATCCGCGACGGGAACCCCGCTCGCAGGCTGCTTGAACGGGCACTTATTCAATCCCGCGCCGCGCGTTGGATTCGCGTGGGACATTTTTGGCAACGGCAAAACGGCGCTGCGCGGCGGTTACGGCTTGTTTTTCGATCACAGCAATGGGAATGAAGCAAACAGCGAATCGCTCGAGAGCTCGCCTCCCCTGGTACAGACCCCCACGCAATACAACATCGTTGGATACACGAACATCGGCGGAAGCGGCCTGCTTTTCCCGCTGAGCGTGACCGACATTGGCACGAAGGCTTTGTGGCCGTATGTGCAGCAGTGGAACCTCGGCGTGGAGCAAGAACTCATGCCCGACACCGTGGCGAGTGTTGCGTACGTAGGAAGCAAGGGAACGCACCTCAATCTGCAGAGCGATAGCAATCAGCTTCAACCCATCCCGGCTTCGCAAAATCCCTACGTCCCCGGCGAGGCCATTGGCCCCTCGGATTGCTCCACCTTCACCACACCCGACGGTGCCCCGGTGACCGGACAGGCAGCCGTTAATTTGGGCGTGGCTTGCGGCAACGATCCCGATCCAAACCGCCCCTTCATCGGCGTGGGCGACATCACCTCTCTCGAGAATGTGGCGAATTCGATTTATAACGCGCTGCAAGTTTCCGTGCGCCGTTCCAAGGGACCGCTGGTGCTGGACGTCGCCTACACTTATAGCCATTCGATCGACGATTCCTCGGACCGCTACGACAGCACGTTCGTGAATTCGTATGACCTCGCCACTAATCGGGCAAGCTCCAATTTCGATCAGCGGCATCTGCTGAACATCGGCTACGTCTATTCTTTGCCGAATTTCTCGAAGATGGGGTGGGAACGCAGGGTCATCGGCGGCTGGGAGTGGTCGGGAATCACCAGCTTTCAGACCGGCACTCCGTTCAGCGTTACGTTTGGGGGAATAAACGCCACGGGCGACAATGCCGGCGTGGCGAACGCGCTGGGCTCAGGATCGTACCCGGATCTGGTCGGGGATCCCCACTCGTCGGCCATCAACGTGCCGGGAATCACCGGCCCGCAGCTCTACAATCCCGGCGCTTTCGCGGCGCCGGAAGGGCTCACCTTCGGGGATGCCGGCCGCAATCTCTTGAATCTGCCGAGCCGCACCAACTTCGACACGGGAATATTCAAGAATTTCGCGATTCATGAAGACACATCGGTTCAGTTTCGCGCCGAAGCGTTCAACGTCTTCAACCACACGGAGTGGGAGTCGGTGGACGGCAGCTTCACAGATTCGACTTTCCTGCATGCGACCTCGGCGCACGAGGGACGGATTTTGCAATTTGCGCTGAAGCTGCTGTTCTAAATCACTTCACTTTTGCACGATGCTCTCCTTGGTGAACGTCCACGGCTGAGGATTCGGCACGACGGTGATGGAGATTTTCGAAGGGTAGTCGGCGGAGTGATGGACGGAGTTGTGGGCCACGACGTAGGTGGTCTCATCATAGTTGTTGCCGCCGGTGTTGAGGTTGCGATCGAACCGCGGAAAGTTGCTGCTGGAAACTTCCAAGCGCAGCCGGTGGCCAGGGAAAAAGTAATTACTAAAATCAATGGGCTGGAAGGTGACTTTATAAACTTGGCCGGGACGCATCCATGCGAGCGGCTTGTCGTAGCCATCGCGATAACGCATGCGCTGAATATTTTCGATGAGATTGAAGGCGCGACCGTCGGGATAAACATCGTCTATGCGGAAGGTGAAGTCGGTGTCCTTGGCGCTGGAGGATACGTAAAGCGTGACGGAAATCGGGCCGCTCATCTCCGTGCCGGCCGAGAACGGCTGGGTGGAGTAAACCAGGACGTCATTGCGCGCCTCCATGGGGCGCTGGTCGTACGAGCCGAAGTGCACGGCGTTGCCCTCACAGCAGCCGCCGCCGCCAAAAGTGGGCACGGGATTCCCGGGATCATAAACAAAATTGTCAGCGTGATCAGCCGGCTGCGGGCTGCCGGTGAGAGCGCCATCGCCGTAGAGAGTGTTGGCGCTGCCGCCGCTGTTTAGGTAGAAGGTCTGCGGTTGCGCGCCCGCCGGCGGCCAGGTCGGCGAGGATTCCCAGCGGTTTTCGCCGACGACATAATAGAGAACCTTAGGGAGTTGCTGCAGTACGTCGTTATTCTCACCCTTCAGGAAATGGTCGAACCAGTCGTACATCAGGTCGTTGTAGTCGAGGCGGGCATCGCCGACGCTGAGGTCGCCGATCATGGTGTCCTCCGTGGCGCGAGTGTAAGCGCAGTGCAGCACGGGCGCGATGATGGCGTATTGTTCATCGGCGACGGCGGACGGCGCGGTACGGCGCACGAAGTTGTAGGCCGCGAGGTTCGGCGAGACGGAGACGTCGTACCAGCTCATGAACCAGAGGCCGGGCTTGTTGATGGGCATGCCGTCGTTCCAGAGTCCGCCTTTGTACCAGGCCGGATCGTTTGGCGCTCTTTGGATCATCGCGCCGCCAGTGGCGACGGGCATGGGATCGGCGAAAATGCCGTGCGGGCCGTCGACGGCCTTGATGATGTCCATCTCCGGCAGATGCCAGAGAGCTGTGGACCAATCGACCGGGGGCAAGTGCGGAGTGAGATCGAAGGCTTTTGACGCGCGGATCAGATCCTCCTGTGTCGCGTCGGGAGGAAACATTGGCCGCACCTGGTTTTGCTCACCGTAGAGCCAGTCGATGAATAACATTTGTACCGCGCCGCCGCGATACCAATTGCCCTGCTCGTAGTACGGCGCCACGCGCCCGACACCGGCGCCGAAACCCTGCACGTTGAAGGTAGACAGTCCCGGATCGTTTTCGGCAACGACGCCCAATTGCCATTCCGCCGTCGAGGAGCAACCCGTTGTGCCAACGTTGCCATTCGACCAGGGCTGCGAGGACATCCATTGAATTTCGTCGGAGCCATCGGTGCGTGGCGGACCGAGGATGTCGTAATTTCCCTGAGAAAAGTAGTGGCCGCGCTCCTGAATTTCGACGTAGGCGTAGCCCCGCTTAACGGCTTCAAGTTGGCGGCTCATGTCGGCCGGAACGCCGTTGGCGATATCCCAATAATTAAAGTTGTAAGGAGTGCGAACGAAGATAGCGGGGTATTTCTTGGCGTCGTCCTTAGGACGATAAATGTCCGCGGCCATGCGCTGGCCGTCGCGCATCGTAATCATTACTTTGCGGTCGATGATGGCGACCGATTCGAGTTCTTTTTCGGTGGCGTTTCTTGCGGCAACGAGTCTGGGGTCGGGGCCGCTATTCTGAGCCTGACTGAACGCCGAAACAGCAAACATTATAGCGCTCGAGAATAAGGCCACCTGAATCACGGAACGAAGATGGATGCGCATGCGCAAGCCTCCCTAGATTTTTCGACTTTGACGAGCGCGCCGCCCGGCATTTGGACCGCCGACCCCAGAAAATGGGCTCCGCGCTCGGCTGGATTATGCATTGAATCGTTCCCTGCGCTAGTCAAAAATTTGCGCGAGGAGAAGCCGGACTACTTTCTGCCGAGGAAGCGGATGCGGCCGGTGAAGGCGCGCGTCGCGAAAGCGCCGAAGGCGCCAAAGGTGGGGGAATCGATGTTGTTGTCCACGACGGCGGGATCCGCCCGATTGGTGATGTTGTTGAAACCAGCACGCAGCGCCCATTCGAAGCCGAAAAGATGAAAACGCTTTTCGACGTGGAGATTCAGCGAAGCGAAATCAGGGAAACGAGCCTGGCCTGGCAGTCCGACCAACTCCTGCTCGAGGTTGATGACGTTGTAGGGATAGCCAGTGCGCCAGTCGAAGGCGTAGTCGAGTTCGAGAGCGTGCATCCAGGGCATGCGGAATGGCGTGGCGCCCCAGAACTGGACGCGGTTCGGCGAATCCCACGGGAGCGGCCCGGAGAGTTGCGGACTGAAAAAGGGAACATCGAGCGTTGAATCCAGGACGGCATTGGAACGCGCCCACGAGCGCGTGTAAGAAAAAAACAGAGGGTACTGCTCGTGAAAAGTGTGGCGAGAGGTCAGGGTGACCGCGTCATATTTATCCCGCTGGCCATTTTGCAGGGTAAACAACCCGCTGCTGGGAAGGCCGCTGGGGCTGATCACCAAACCCTCGTCGACGTAGTCAAAGCCGTCAAAGCCACGCTTCTCGAGGAACTCTCCCGTCAGGTAAATTGCGGCGGGAAGTTTACGCTCCAAGGCGAGGCTCCAGTTGTAAAAACCAGGGGCGCGGAGCGCAGAGGGATTGGCTTGAAACATGGTGGTGACGGCGGGGCCGAGCGGGGTGACGCCGTCGGGGGCGTAGAAAATGTCCTGGCGAATGCCGGCCAGAGGACGGGTGAGTTTGTCGAGGTCGGTGCGGTCGTAGTAGAGGCCGACTCCGGCGGAGAGTTTGGTTTGTTTGTCGCGGGTGAGCATCCACGTGGCGGCGATGCGCGGAGAGAAGAGCGCGCGATGGAGAAGATCGTTTTTGTCAAAACGGACGCCCGGTTCGACCAACAAAGAAGAAACAGGCGACCAGCGATCCTGCACAAAGGCGCTTCCGGTAAAGAGATCCTGTTCGAATGAGGGACTGCCGGTGAAAGTGACGGAGCGGACCAGGACGCCGGAGGCGGTTTCGATGTCGAAGGGCTGGCGCATGGCGAATTGCTGATCGCTCGTGCTCTCTATGGCGGCGCCCAGAGCGAATTCGTGGTGGCCGCGCCATTCGAGTGGAGGAAGGTACAGATTGGCGAGACCTTCGTAACGGCGGACGGTGCTCGAAGAGGTGAGGTAGTAATTGCCCGAGGCGCTGCCGGGAAGCTGGACGTAAGGAAGTGTTCCGAGCGGCTGCGCGCTGGAAGTGAACTGCAGAAAACTGAAACCAGCTTCGAAGAGCGTGCCGTTCGACCAGCTGTTTTGATCTTTCAAAGTAGCGAGATCGGCGGATTTGATCTGGGTGGTGGTGGTGGAAAGCGGCTGAATGATCGAAAGGTTGGCGTGATCCTCGTTGGAATGATTGTAGAGGTAACTGCCGGTCAGACGATTCCCTTCCGTGAGGTTAACTTGCAAACGAATCAGATTGCTATAGCGCCAATAATGATCGGCATTCTGGCCGGGAGGAAGCTCGGTGAAGATATTCAAATCGTATTCACCGTCGACGGCCTCGTAAAACCAGGCCTTGCCCTTATGAAGCGGGCCGGAAAAGGTGAACCGCGGGGTGACGTTATCCAAATGAATTCCATCGCGATCCTGAACACTGGGAACAAAATCCGTGGCGAAGAAACGGAAGTGATCGTCGCCCATTCCGGTCTCGAGGTTCAACACGCCGCCGGAACCCCAACCGGAAGCGGCAGAATAGCGGCTGGTGAGAACATCGACAGAGCGCACCGCGTCGGTGCTGACGCGGAGATTCAGAAGACCACTGACAGGTTCGCTGATGTCAAAACCGTCGAGAGTGTAAAGAGTTTGATTGCTGGCACCGCCGGCGACGTGAACCTGGCCGGGATTGGAGTTGTCGGGCAAAACACCTGGCATGAGCGGCAAGGCATTACGAATGTCACGCGTGGTGGGATAGGGGAGTTCGATAATCTCCTGCGCGGTTAACTGCTGGGAAGAAGAAGTCTGGGCCGGGTCAATCGCGGGAGGGGAATAATGCACGCGCACAGTTTCCTTGTATTCCTGCCGGTGAGGAAGGGTGACGTCGATGGCTTCGGTTTGCTCCACCTTCACGGTGATATTCAACTGCGCGTAGAAACCTTCCTTTTCGACGGAGACCGAATAAGCTCCGACGCGGAGATTGGGGAATTCAGCGCGACCGGCGAAATCGGTGGAAGCCTGCAACGAGGTTTGCGAACCAGAAGCGGTGAGCGTCACGCGGGCGGAAGGCACCACGGAGTCGGTTTCGTCCTTGACGGTGATGGTTAAACGATAAGTTTCGGGGCCCTGGCGGGGTGCTTGGAAGCTTGTGGGCAAGTCCGCGGCGCGCACCTGTGGAATGAACACGATGACGAGCGCGAACACGAAAGCAGCCGCCCGCCGCTTTCCTGCGAGGATCGCGGAGCAAGCCATGTCGCCTCATTCTACAACCGGAGCCGCCTCATTCAGGCTCGAGGGGTACCGAGCAAGCGGCTTGATGCGACGGGGCTACAGAAAAGAAGCTCGTGGTTACTCGTGGCGCAGAGCGGCCATGGGTTCGAGGCGCATGGCGCGGCGCGCCGGAGCGTAACAGGCCCACAGGCCAATCGCGGTGAGCAGCAGCGTCGCGGAGGCAAAGGTGAGCGCGTCGGTAGGGCTGACGCCGACCAAAAGCGTGGCCATCGAACGCGTCAGCGCCCACGACAGCAGCAGACCGGAGAGTACTCCGGCGATGACCAGCGTCAATCCCTGGCGCAAAACCAGCACAAGGATATTGCGGCGGTCCGCGCCAAGCGCCATGCGGATGCCGATCTCGTGAGTGCGCTGGCTCGCGGCGTAGGAAACGACTCCGTAGACGCCGACAACAGCGAGCGTCAAGCCCAGAATTCCGAGCGCGGCGGCGAGGACGGCGCCGACGCGGAAAATGAAATAGCCGTTCGCGCCGGAGAGCGCCTCTTTCATGCTGCGGGCGTCGGAAGCCGGGATGGTGGGCGCGAGCGCGTGGACGGCGCCTTGCACTTGAGGGATCAGGTTTTCCGGCGGCACCGAGGTGCGCAGCTGCAGCGTGCGGTATGCGACGTAGTTCTGCGCCAGCGGGAGGTAGAAATACGGCTGATTGCTCCATCCGAGGAAAACGTATTTCCCGTTCGCCGCGACGCCGACCACTTGGACGAAGGGGCCTGTGGCGCTTGCCAGGCTGAAGCGCTTTCCGACGGGGTCTTGGTTGGGCCAGAACTGCTGGGCCATGGTTTGATTTACGATGGCCACAGGCGGCGCGTTCTGGTCGTCGTTTTCACGGAAGGCGCGGCCGCGAAGGAGCGGAACGCGCAGGGTGTCGAAATAGGGCGCATCGACCATGTTGTAGAACACCAGGGGAGGCCGCTCGTTGGGGGGCAGGATGCGGCCTTCGATGTAAACCTGGCCGCCGGTGCTCACCACTCCCATCGGGACGCTGAATGCGAGACTGGCGTTCTCGACTCCGGGGAGGGCGCGAACGTTCGCTTCCAGATCATGATAGAAAGTTTTCGCACGGGTCTGGTCGTACCCGGCTTCCGTGGGATCCAGAGTGAGATTGAGCAAGTGATCGGGGTCGAATCCGAGATAGTCGCGCTCCGCGTGCATCAGCGTCCGCACGAAAAGTCCCGCGACGATCAACAGAACCAGCGAGCCTCCGACCTGGGCGACGACCAGTATGCTGCGCAAGCGGTGACGGCCGACTCCGGCGGAGTCACTGCGGCCCTGGCCATGCAGCACGGCGTTGACGTCGATGCGTGCGGCGCGGAAAGCCGGCCAGAGTCCCATGAGCGCGCCGGTGAGCAGAGCGGCGGCGAACCCGTAGAGAAAGACGCGCCAGTCCATCGCAAAGCTGAGATGGATAGGAAATTTGGAAGCGGGAAGAAGCGAAGGAATCACGCGGGTAGCCCAGTTGCCGAGGAGAAGTCCGCCCAGCCCGCCGAAGAGCGCCAACACTATGCTCTCGGTGAGCAATTGACGGATCAGACGGCTGCGACCGGCACCGAGAGCGGCGCGGATGGCCATTTCGCGTTGGCGGACGGTGGCGCGCACCAGCAGAATGTTTGCGACGTTCATGCAGGCCAGCAGCAGGACTAGGCCGGCCAGCACCAGGAACAAGCCGGCGATGAAGGGAACGATGTTGGTGGCGAAGGGCTGGGGCCGTGCGAATCTTTCGGGAATCACCCGAGCGGCCACGCCTTTATCCGTGGCGGGATATTGGTTGGCGAGACGCTGGGCAATGACTTCCACCGAACTTTGCGCCTGCCGGAGGCTGACGCCCGGCTTCATTCTGGCCATCATGGTCAAGCTGCGGGCGGTGCGGTCGGTCCAGAATTTGGACGCGCCGGGCATCATGTTGAGCGGAACATATCCGTCCATTTCCAAGGCGAACTGCGTGCCGTCAAAACCCTTCTGCGCGACGCCGATGACGGTGACGTCCTGGCCGTCGACCAACACTTGCTTGCCGACGATGGCAGGGTCGCCGCCGAATCGCTTTTGCCAATAGGAGTAGCCCAGGACGATGTAAGGGTCTTTGCCGCCTTGCTCTCCCTGCGAGGGAAGGAAGAGGCGGCCCAGCGCCGGCTGGACGCCGAGGGTCGAGAAGTAATTTCCGGTGACATAATCGAAGAAAAATTGGTCGGTTTTGCCGCCGAAACTGAGACCGCCGATATTCACCTGGTAGGCAAACACGTCGGAAAAGGCGTCGGACTGTCTGCGAAAATCAACGAGCTGGGGATAGGAAAGAGTGTAGATGCCGATTGAGTCGCTTTGGAGCTTGCCGGCAAGGACCATGATCTGCTCGGGCGATTTGACGGGAAGCGGGCGCAGCAGAAATCCGTTCACGATGCCGAAGATGGCGGTGTTGGCGCCGATGCCCAGAGCGAGCGTGAGCACTACGATGACGGTGAGCAAGGGAGATTTCGCGAGCATCCGGAAGGCGTAGCGAAGGTCCTGCCAAAACGTAGCCATGAGACTTCCCCCTTCTGCTCTTTGGCGGAAACAAACAGAGAGCCGTCTCTCTAGATACGATGGGAGCTACCGAAATGTTTCTGAGTTTAAAAAGAATACCGGCAGGCACGCCAAGAAGCTGAAACAAAAAAAAGGGAGGGGTGGAACCCCTCCCTTCCCTGTCCTCGTTTCGGTTCTCGCAACCTTACTGCAGCGGGGTCAGCGCTTCGCAAACGGCTTCCGTCGTCGCTAGCGTCGCGCCTGTCGGGTCGTCATACAGCACGCCCGTCTCATCCGAGCAGAACGAACGGTTGCCCGTGGTGCCCTGGGTAATCGCCTGGGCCGCAATCACGAATCCTGCGGATCCAGCCGTGCACCCTGTGGGTACCGGGTTGG
>JASHQB010000324.1 GCA_030037775.1 Candidatus Acidiferrales bacterium | reverse complement strand
TGGTATTGCTGTTGTGTAGGACTCGATGGTTTGCCCATCGTCTCGTAGGATTGCAAGACGTTTCCGTGATCGGCGTCGAGACGGTAAATCCATACCTCGTGCCCGCCATGCAGTCCGCTGAATTGCAGCGTGATTTCCTTTGTGTCTCCCGTTACTTCTGGCGCCGAATAATTCCAGACGGCGATCTCCAGTTTGTGTTCGGCGTCCCGCGTCGCTAACACCGAGTCCGAATCCACCGGTATTCTCTCCGTCCCGAGCATGTGCAGCAGCAAGAATGCATTGAACGCTGGCTTGGGCACACCTCCCTCGGCGACTAGCCCAAAACCTCCGTAGAACGGCGTTTTAATGACGCCTTGCTCTTCGAACACATCTGAGAAGGTCCAGTAGCTCATCATCTTGGTCAAGCCGTCGCACTCGCGAATCGTATTCGCCAGCCACGGGCCCATGAAAATTGAATCGGTCACATCCGGCTCGTTTGCGTAACTGGCGTTGTATTCACTGAAGATCACCGGTAGTTGCGGTCGCGCCGACGATAGCACTTCATCGTGCACTTTCTTCGCCGCGCGGCACACCATATCCGCACGCGGAATATTCTCGCTCGTGCCAAACACGTGGTCTGCTGTGTCGTTCCCGTAGACATGCGTCGAGACGAAATCCACGGGCACGTCATTTTGGATGTCGTGCGCGATGAAACTGCTTACCCAAGCAGCCTGCGCCGTCGAGGGCCCACCCACGCGAAGCCGCGAGTTCACTCGCTTCAAGTCCCGCGCTGTGTGATCGTACAGTTCGTAATACGTGGCTTGTTTTGGGTCGCCTGCCCAGAAATCAATGTTCGGTTCGTTCCAAACTTCGAAATACCACCTTGACACCTCGTCGATCCCGTAGCGATCAACCAGGTGCTGTCCGAACTTCGTTATCAAATCGTCCCATTTTGCCCAACTCTTCGGCGGCGAAACCACCGGGTGATACCAAAACGCCTGAAACGTCTCGGTTGCCGCCAGCTTCGGCGGCATAAAACTCAATTCCACGTAGGGCCGCACGCCATTGGCCAGGAGGCCATCGTAAATCTGATCCACATAGGAGAAGTTGTAAACCGACTCGCCGCTTCTGTTTTCGTCATAGAGGCCCACGTCGTCGTCGAAGATTCCATGAAAGCGTATGTATTCGAACCCAGTGATCGCCCTCACGGCGCGTAAGTCCTGACGGTAGGCATCGCGTAGCGAGAGTACGGCGCGTCCGGAACCAAACATGTCTTCCCAGAAATGCGGAAAGGGCCGCGCCGGCGCGTTCACATCAATGCGCACCGTCTGGGTAGAATCATGTTCTTTTTGGGATTTAGCGGGTTGAGCCGTCGCCAAAAAGAGGAACGCACAGAGAACCACAAACGCCCTTCTTATGTACTTCGTGCGCTGCATCACGCCGGCAGCTCTGGGTACCCGCGCGACAGCCAATGTTCGTTTGTGCGGTGCATATGGCAAGAATTAGAACACAAACCGGCCCCCGAGTTCGACCATGTCCAGCGAGGAATTAGCTGGTAGAGGGGTGAGAAGAGCAAAGCGAACGTTAAGTCGGGCATACACAACACTGATTCCTGAGAGCTCAGCCAAGATACATCGAGACGAACTTCTTCTGGCGCAGTCGCTTGCGAACGGCGAGAGAGCAGTCCGTCAGTAGTACGCGCGCGAGGCTCGCCCATCAGCAAAATTCGGCTCGCCGGTTCGCATGTCCCACAGTTTGCCGGGCGGCAGCGCTATGAATACTACGGTGCCGCTCTGCGGAAAGCTCGAGAGGATAGAGGTGTTGTCCCGCAGACCTCATGCTTTGTGGCAGCGCGCTGCAGGCCCACTGGAGCCCGTGCCGTGGCTGGCTGCTTGGCCGGAGCTCCTCTTCCTACTGGTGCCGAGCCCAGATGCAGTCGGATCAACGAAAGGAACGCTTCCATTGCGGGAGAGATCCACTTGTCTTTGTGCCAGACGACGATGGTATTCATCATCAGTTCGAATCCGGCAGACGGCAGGGCGACCAGTTTCTTGCTGGAGAGCTCCCGGTCTACGACGATTTTCGGCAGGCAGGCGATGCCCATTCCCAGGGCGGCGCACTCTTTGATCGCTTCTACGCTGGTGAATTCCATGACCGCTTTCGGCCTTACGTGTGAACGCGCCAAAGCCGCTTCCAGCTTTGATCTGTAGGCGCAGCCTTGATCGGTGAGCAAGAAGGTGTGCAAGCACAAATCCTCGGCCCCCACTGTCGCAAGCCGCAACAGAGGGTGCTCGGGCTGCGCCGCCAGGACAAGCGGCTCGCGGCACAATACCTCGGCGCGGATCCCCGGGCTTTTGACCGCGTCATCGATAACTAGGCCCAGATCTAGGTCTCCATGTTCCAGGCAGGGCACCAGCTCCGTGGAGCTGACCCCGCGGAACACAAGCTCTACGTGCGGCCATTTTTCCCGAAAGACTTGAAGGACCGGGGGAAGCCGATAAGTGAGCACCGATTCGGGCATGCCGACCAACAAAGCTCCTGCCGGGCTCTCGCCTGCTTTGGTCACCGCGGCCGCCTCCTCCACCAGGCGCAGGATGCGCTCAACGTAAGGTAACAGCGTCCGGCCCTGGGCCGTCAGCCGCACCTTTTGGCCCAGCCTCTCAAATAGCTGAACTCCGAATTCCCGCTCCAGCGCACGGATCTGAACGCTGACGTTGGATTGAACGCAATGCACCCGCTTAGCCGTTCGCGTGAAGTTCAGTTCCTCGGCAAGCATTCCGAAAATTTGAAGCTGGCGCAGTTCCATCGGCAACTCCTCTCCGCTTGGCGGGTAACTAAGCGAAATCGCCTAGTAGGCTACGAACAACGCACCGTTTCCTGAAAAGCATTGCTTTCATCTATCGAATTCATTGGACAGCTAACCCCGGTCGCGACATTATACCGGCCGACGCTTCGTCCATCAACCGGGCCAGTCGAAGGAGAAGTGCATGACGGAAACCAAAGCTACGATTCACTACGCTGCGAACGGCTTTTTTGTTGGGATTGGTCCCGGCGGGCAGGCCCTGGTTATGGAGACCGATGGCGAGAGGAGGTCCGCGCCCAGTCCCGTCGACTTGCTGCTGATCGCTGTCGGCGGTTGCATGGGTTCGGACGTAGTGGACATCCTGAAAAAGAAGCGCGAGCGCATCACCGATTACCGCATTGAAGTGCACGGTGAACGTCGACAGGAGTTTCCTCGTAGCTATAAGAAGATTCGTATTCACCACGTGGTGAAAGGCCCGAACGTTTCTGAGGGTTCGGTGAAACAGGCGGTTGAGCTTTCGAATTCCAAATATTGCAGCGTAGCCGCTACCCTCAGGCCCACGGCAGAGATCTCGGTCAGCTTCGATGTCTTGCCGGATCGAGAGTCATAGGAACTCACGCATGATTCCTCCAGGAGGTCCAAGCGTATGCGACGCCCGGGCCATTTGCTGCGCTCCATCGGCGAAGTGAATCTTCGGCGGCCTTTTTCGCGGCGGGACGTTGGTCTGAGCAGCCGATCGATCCTGCTTCTTTTCCTCCTGACGGTTAGCATAGCGCCTGCTTCTGCCATTCCACCTCGTGTGGTTACCGTCGATCGTGGAGCGCGCGATCCATCGGTTTCGCCAGACGGCGCGTACATCGCTGTCAGCGTATTGGGAAAGATATGCTTAGTACCTGCGGCCGGCGGCGATGGCGAGGTGATCTCCTCCGGATTGAGTTGGGACCGCTTTCCCGCCTGGTCGCCTGATGGCCGATTCCTCGCTTACTCCCAGGAAATTCAATATCACAGCGCCTTGGTCGTCTATGACGTGGCAACCGGTACTTCGGCTGTGCTCTACCACTCCGATGGAGCAATTGGGCAGATCGCCTACGACCCGGCCGGCCGGAGTATTTTCTTCGTCTTGCGGCATGGTCAAGGTGACGCCCACATCTGGCAGATTCCCAGCGCCGGCGGCGAGGCCGACCAGATCACCGAAACTCACCGCTGGCATGAATGGTCATTCGCTCCGTCGCCCACGGGAAGTGAACTGGCGCTCTCGTCGGGACTTTACGGTGGTTCAAATCTCTATTTCTTGGAAGTCCAGAATCGTGAGGCCACCCGGCTCACCGACACACCATTGGACGACACCAGCGTTGCGTGGAGCCGCGATGGAAAGACCATCGCGTATGTGGAGACCGGCAACAGTGCGGACGAGATCCGCGTTGGGCCCGCCAGTGGCGGAACGCCTCGCGTCGTTTCTCGCACGCCGTATCAGGATAAGCAGATCGCTTTTGATCGTGATGCAAACTTTCTGATTGTCTGCGCCTCGCGCAAGCTCTATCGCCTCGACATCCAGACGGGGGCATTGCGGCCGATTCCCTTCAGCATCACGTTCCAGCTCCCGCAACGGCCGGCCGCCGATCTCGTCGTCATTCATGCGCGGCTGATTGACGGCACCGACGGTCCGCCCATTCCCGATGCGAGCATCGTAATTCGTGGTGGCCGAATCGCTGAGGTTGATAGCGAGGAACCAGCGGCGGACAGAATCGCCGGCCTGCCCGTGTTCGACGCGCACGGGCAGTCAGTCCTTCCCGGGCTGATGGACAACCACTACCACTTCTGGGACGCCTTTGACGGCGCAAGCTTGCTTTCTCGTGGCATCACCTATATTCGTGATCCCGGAGCCGATCTTGCTGACAGCATGAATTTCAAAGAGGCAATCGCCCTCGGTCTCGAGCCCGGTCCAGACATTTATAATGCCGGTCCGTTGATCGATGGCTTCGGCACTTACCATCCAATGGTTGCCGTCGGGATTGACCGGCCTGAAGATGCCAAAGCTCTAGTCGACTCCCTCAAAGCTCAAGGCGTGGACCTGCTTAAGGTTTATTTCCTGTTGAGTCCTGATGTTCTCCGTGCTGTTGTTCAGGCCGCACACCAAGCGCACTTGCCTGTCACCGGCCACATCGGCGTGAAGACCAGTTGGACCCAGGCGATTGAAGATGGGATCGATGGCCTCAATCATATCCGCGTATGGGCGGATTTTCTGCCATTGAGCGAGCAGCCGCAGGGTGAAAACGGCACCTTGGACGACGATTGGTATCCAGTTCCACGCATGCAAGCCGATTGGCGTCGTATCGATCCGAGCAGTCCCAGCGTCGTCGAATTGATTCACAGGATGGCGCAGGCGAAAGTCGGTTTCGATCCAACATTATCGATTCAGGCCCCGCATCCTGCTCTTCGCCAGCAACTCAGTCTCGAGCAGTTCGGGCTGTGGCAAGAAAGCTATCGGAGAATGTCCCAATTCGTAAAGGCGGCGGCAGAAGCCGGCGTGCCGCTTCTCGCTGGCACCGATGACGGCAGTTTATTTGACGAGATGGAAGCTTACGAAGAGGCGGGCGTCCCTCGCCAAACGATTATCGAGGCGGCCACCGCAAACGGAGCCGTCTGGCTCGATAAGCAGGCCGACTTTGGAACTGTTCAACCGGGCAGACGAGCCGATCTGATTTTTGTTACCGGCGACCCCCTGCAGAGCATAAAAAACCTGCGGAACATCACCTTGGTCATCAAGGACGGTCAAATCGTTTTTCGCAAGTAGTTTGGACTGTTCGGAATCCTGAAGGGAGATTTATGAAGCAGCTATTAAGGCCTGTCGGCGCGCTCGCTTCTCTGGCTATTTTAGCTTTTTCGGTTCGAGCGGCGAACCGATCCTACCACGAGGCCGCCATTGGCGCGGCACACTGGATCGAAATGAATAGTATTCAAAAAAGTCCGGGAATTGTTTGGGCTTCTAACCCTGATGACCCGAAAACAGTGAATACTACTCTTTTCGCCGGAACTCCCGGCCCCATTCTGTTTCTTCTGGAGACCTTCCGTTATACCGGCGATCGAGCATATCTCGACAAAGCGCGGCAAGGTGCTGACGCTCTTCTCGCTTCCATCTCCCAGAATGATGACACCGGCTTGTATACAGGTCTCGCCGGTTCTGGTTTCACACTGGGCGAAGCGTACCTCATCACGCACGATAGACGCTACAACGATGGGGCCCTCAAATGCGTCCGCTGGATCGAGGCGAAAGCGGTGAAGACCTCGCCCGGGGCCAAGTGGAACGATGTTACGGACATCATCAGTGGCGCGAGCGGAACAGGTTTGTTCCTGCTCTGGGCTGCCGATCACCTCGAGGCGCAGGGGGCGCGAGAGCTGGCGATTCATGTCGGAGAAAATCTGCTGGCCACGGGCGAGCAGGAACCCGGTGGAGGGCTCAAATGGATGATGGATAAGTCATATCCTTTTGAGATGCCCAACTTTTGTCACGGCACCGCTGGTGTGGCTTACTTCCTGGCCACGCTTTACCAGGCGACGGGTCGCAAGGAATTCCTGAGGGCAGCGCTTGGCGGGGCCAAATACCTAATCTCAATCGCCAATGTTACCGACCGATACTTCCTTATTTATCATGACAACAAAAACAATCATCTTTTTTATCTGGACTGGGCCCATGGCCCCGCGGGCACGGCTGGACTCTTCTATCGCCTGTACCAGATCACGAAAGACCCCAAATGGATGACGTTGGTCGAAAAATGCGCTGCGGCGGTTAGGGTTTTCGGAGGCCCCGAGAAAGCATTCGCCACCATACCGCCGGGATCAGCGCCAACCCTGACGGTTTGGCGGAACGGCAACCCGAAAGAGGTCGCCAACCCCGGCGTGTGGCAGAACGTCAGCATATGCGACGGGGTCGCAGGCGAGTCGGAGTTTTTCTACAATGTTTATCTTGTATCTCACAACCGCGAATGGCTCCGTGCAGCGGAGGAGGGCAGCGACCGCCTTGTGAGTCTCGCTGATAACAAAGACGGTGCTTATCGATGGGTGCAGGTAGAAACATTTGTACAGCCCGATCTTGCCATTGCACAGACCAACTATATGCAAGGTGCTTCAGGCATCGGCATGTGGCTGCTCCATTTCAACGCAGCTCTTTCTGGACAACGCCGCCCGGTAATCACGTTTCCCGATAATCCCTTTGCCTATTGAGGATTAGTCACCTTTGGGGTGGCAAAGGGAGCCACGACCGGTATGTTGTTCCGGCGGATCAGCTCGTTGAGTCGGCGCAGACTCGTGTCCTTGATTTCTTGCCAATTGTGAAGGGCCGCATCGAGCTGTTGGCTGAACTGATCACCAACCTTATAGAAGGGTTGGCCTGGTGCGCCGTCGCCCGCCCCGGTGAACGTGAACAGGGAATTCAGTTGGTCGTCCAATGCCGGCGAATAATTAAGTGAATACCGGTTTTCCTCGACCTTCCATCCCGTAATGGCTTCCTCCGCATCCGTCGTTTTTGCATCGAGGTCATCAATGGCCTCAGTGACCTGTTCCGCCGCACCATCAGCCGCGATTCGCTTGCGCAGGGCCGACAATTGTGTGCGCACTTGGTTCATCTCTAGGACGGCTTCATGGGCTTGCTCCAGCAAGTTACGGATCTTCATCTGGAAGGCAAACTCCGCTTGCAAACTAGCGACCGACGCATCTACGCGGGGGTCTTCGCGAACCACCAGGGGCTGATCTTGGGACTTGCCATTTAGCGTGAGCCGAACCGTATAGTCCCCGGGAACCACAAACGGTTCGGGAACTTCCATTTGCCCCTGCGCGCTCTCGGGCCCGGCATAGAGGAGGTCCCAAACGAAGCGGTTCAAACCAGCGTGGACGGTGGGCTCGTTTGGGTACTCCTCGCCCTCGACCGCTTCGACAGCGCCTGAGCTAATGAGCATCCGTTTTTCGTTGCCGTTTTGCTGAGCAGACGGTTTCGCGACAAACTCCCGAATGACGTCACCTTTGCCATTAAGTATCTCGAAGTGAATCGGCACGCTGGGCGCTTCGGGCAGATAATAGTCGAGAATGGCGCCGGGCGGAGGATTCTGGCCGGCCCGTGGACTACTCGGCGCTCCCGACGAAGTGGTCGCATAGAAATTGTTCCCCCGTACGCGGTAGGCAGACTCCGGCCGATAGAGATAGAAGCTGCCGGCCTGAACGGCCTCGGTGGTCTGGCGCAAAGGGCTCAGGTCATCGAGAACCCAAAAAGCGCGGCCGTGCGTGGCCACCACCAGGTCATTTCCATGAACAGTGAGATCGTAGATGGGCGTAGTCGGGAGGTTAAGCTGAAGAGATTGCCAATGGACTCCGTCATCGAATGAGACGTAAATCCCCGTCTCCGTCCCGGCATAAAGCAGCCCCTTTTTTTCGGAGTCTTCGCGCACCACGTGAACATAGAAGTTGGGTGGCAACCCATCATCAATCTCAGTCCAAGTCTTCCCGAAATCGTTGGTGCGATAGATGTACGGCCTAAAGTCATCGAGGCGATGGGCATCGACGGCCGCATAGGCGGTGCCGGGCGAGAACCGTGAGGCCTCGATGGTGCTGACCATACTCCATTCCGGTATTCCTTTCGGTGTCACGTTTTCCCAGCTGCTCCCGCCGTTGCGGGTCAGCTGAATCAATCCGTCGTCGGTGCCCACCCAGATCAGCCCCGATTGAAGCGGCGGCTCGGTAAGAGTGGATATCATGTCGAAGTATTCGACGGTGGTGTTGTCTTGTGTGATTGGCCCTCCCGAGGAGGTCTGTTTTGACCTGTCGTTTCGAGTCAGGTCCGGGCTGATCGCGCTCCAGGTTTTTCCCTCGTCCATTGTTTTGAGCACAACCTGTGCCCCGATGTATAGCGCGCGGGGGTCGTGCGGGGAAATCAGCATGGGCGTGGTCCACCCAAATCGATACGGAGTGTCTTTGGCGGCCAAGTTCAGCTCGTTGAGCGGCCATGGCGAAATGTCGCGGGACTGTCCCGCTTTCTTGTCGAACCTTGTGAACGCACTGTACAGACTGCCGGCATACACCACATCGGGATCAAGCGGCGAGGGCAGGACGAACCCGCTCTCTCCTCCGCCGACCGAATACCAATCGGTCTGTCCGATGAGATTGCCGTCGCTTCGGCTCGCGATGGCCACGGTTCCGCTGTCCTGCTGCGAGCCATATAGGTAATAGTTGAAGCGATTGTCTGTCGCAATGCGGTAAAACTGTCCGGTAGGTTGATTGTCTTCTGCGGTCCAGTTCGTGCCATTATCGATCGAAATGGTGGCTCCGCCGTCGTTTCCGACGATCATTCGCGCCGGATTTCCGGGATCGATCCACAGGTCATGGTAGTCTCCATGCGGAGTCTCGATGGGGGAAAAGGTTTTGCCGCCATCGATTGAGCGGAACGCGCCGAAGCTGAAAACGTAGACCTCGTCGGGGTTCTTGGGATCGGCGAAAATGTGGGAGTAATACCACGGACGTCCCCGCAGGTCCCAATTCGCGTTCACCAAAGTCCAGTTCGACCCTCCGTCATCGGACCGGTATAGGCCTCCGTTTTTCGCCTCGACGATGGCGTACACCCTGCTTGAATCCGCCGCCACGGTCACCCCAATCCGGCCTAAGACGTCCTCCGGAAAACCGCGACCCTGAATCTCTGTCCAGCTGTCGCCTCCGTCGGCCGACTTATAGAGCCCACTGTTCGGTCCCCCACTCACTAGGCTCCAAGGGGTCCGTCTCACTTGCCAAAGAGCAGCAAAGAGCACGCGCCGGTTATGGGGATCCATGGCAATATCGATTGCGCCCGTGTTCTCGTTTCGAAAAAGCACTTTTTGCCAGGTTTTCCCGCCGTCAATGGATCGGAAGATTCCACGCTCAGCATTCGGTCCGTACACCGAACCCAAAGCCGCGGCATAGACCGTGCTCGAATTCTGCGGATCTACGATGATCTTGGCAATCTGTCGAGTGTCGTCGAGTCCAAGGTGAATCCAGCTTTTGCCTCCATCCGTCGATTTGTAAACTCCGTCGCCGAAGGACATATCGCCGCGAGGGCATGCTTCCCCGGTGCCGGCATAAATTACGTTCGGATCAGAAGGGTCAACGGCGATTGCGCCGATTGAGGAAATCGGCTCATTATCGAAAAGCGGAAGCCATGTATGGCCCCCGTCGATTGTCTTCCAAACGCCACCTGCCACAGCACCAAAGTAGTAGACAAGGGGGTTGCCTGGGATGCCCGCTACTGCTTCAACTCGGCCGCCACGGAAAGGCCCGACCAAGCGCCACCGCATACCTTGGTAAAAGCTTTGCGGCAGCGCCAAGGCGGTCAGCGAACCGACCGCAAGGAACGAGGAAAGCAAGAATAGGGCCATCCATCTCCAACTTCCACGGCTCGTCATTCTTTCCCTCCTTGGCTCTCCCCTGATCATTGGTGAGAGCAGCGGACGCGACGGGTAAACACACGTGTAATAGATCCGCTGCAGGAAAACACTACTGGTCCTCGCCCTCGGCTTCAATCACCAGTTCAAGCGAAGGGCCAACTGGAGCTGGCGACCGGTGTTATCCGTGGTGCTGGTGATCTGACCAAAGCCCGGGATTCCCGCAAAATTGCCCGGTCCCGCGAAAATGGGAGTATTGAAGACCTTGAAAGCTTCCGCGCGAAACTGCAAGTTCCTTCCTTCCCCCCAGAAGTTAAGAGGGAAGGTCTTGGTGAGAGCCATGTCCCAGCGAGTCTGGAATGGATCGAAGAAAGCACCGCGCGTCGAATGCCCCTGCAAATATCCGATGGCGCTCGGATTGTTTGGATCCACTTCATAAGTCTGGTTGCCAGGGCCCTCGAATGGGGACAGCGGGCCAAAAGTCTCCCCGCTGGTCAGAGCGGTCGTAGTGGTCACACAGGAAGCATTCAGATAGTCCTGTACATGGGCGCTCACGTTGCCGCCAGTCGTGAGCTTACAACCAGGAAGGACCACGCCAAAGCCGTCAGTGCCAGAGAAAGATAAGCCCGTAAACTGGTCGACCTCGTCGGCAGCGCCGGATTGTAAGGTAGTGAGACCAGAGAAGGCCCAATTACTAACGACGGGTGTGAACCAAGCCAGTTTCGGGCTGGGCAGATTGTAAACGTAGGAAAGTACGAACCTCTGCGGAATATCGAAATTGGAAAGGCCCTTATTCAAGTACGGCAGAAACTGGTTGCCGGTAGCGCCCACGGTAGGTTCGAATCCCGCCTGGGCCTCCACATTGTCGATAGCCTTCGAGAACGTGTAAGCAGCCTTAACGTAGAGCCCGTGCGAGAACTGGTGGCTCACGGTCAGCAGTAGCGCGTCGTAGTAAGAAGCGCCGGCGTCTGTGAATTCAAATAACCCGCCGGAATTGATGCCCACCACCGGCACGCGCGACTCGCGGTTTTGCGCGGAGTTTACATCCAGGCCGAATGGGCCGGGATTGTTGGCATTGCGAAGCAGGGCGTTGTTCAGCGATTGAGCATCCTCGAGGTGGACGCCGTGTGAGCCCATGTAGCCGATTTCGAGCATCCATCCGCGCAGAAATTCATACTGCGTGGTGAGATTAAACTGCTCCGTGTACGGCGGCCGATCGTTTCGGTCGAGCGCGGAGAGAAACAACTGCGGCGCGGTGAAATTCGGCGAGCCATCGGAATTGAGCGAGGTTAGCTGCGGGAACGAGGGCCAAACCGGAAACTGGCTCGGCAGAGGCAACGTCGGGAACGGGTTGGCCATCATCTGCGCTTGGGGCGTAGTGAGGGAGTTGACAAAAGCGGTGCTGAGAGAAAACGGAGGATTGCTTTCGGTCTGGAGTGACTCAAACGGCCCGATTCGGCTAAAGTACATCCCGAAGCCACCACGGACCGCCAGCTTGCCATTGCCGAGCACGTCATAGCCGAAGCCGAGGCGAGGACCAAAATCCTTGAGCGGCTGCTGAATATAGGTGGAGTTGGAAACTCCCGGTGTACCGAACCCTTTGTTGCTTGCGGGTATGACGAACCCGTCCTGCAAGCCGGGACCGCCCATTTGCATGGTTAAGGGAGTAAGCAGCGACGGATCGAAATTCGAGATCTCGCCGTGCTTTTCGGTGATATTTCCGAGGTAGTCCCAGCGGAGGCCAAGATTCAAGGTCAAGCGCGAAGTGACACGGTAGTCGTCCTGGCCGAAAATCGCGAAGTCGTGAGCGCGATACTCGAAATCTGTCAGGCCGCTGGAAATGGAAGCTTCAAATGGAGAGCCGATCAGGAAATCACGGATCGAGAGATCAGCGTTGGGGTCGGTAGGTGGGCCATAGAGCGTGTCTGCGTTTCCGCTGCCCGGAGAGTTTTGGAAAACAAGGGTTCCCGGGTCGAGAGGGCTGCCGAAATTGAATTGCTGGGTGCGGGCTTCGAAACCCACGCGCCAGGTGTGAGGACCGTGCACGTAAGAAACCATGTCGCGAAAGTCCTCTGATTCGTTACGCTGAGTCTCGCCGACACTGGCCGACGCGCCACAGCAGTCGAGCTGATCAGAGAAGTCAAAGTTGGGGCCTCGCGTGATGACCGACGAATTGAAGCGGGTGATGCCAAGCTGGCTTATGGTCACGGGATTAATCGCGCCGATGTCGCGTTTGTTGTACGTGTATCCGACTGTGATTTCGTTCAGCAAATCGGGTTTGATCGTTTGGACGTCATGAACGGATAGGGTTTGGTTTCCGAGAAGATAATCGTAAGGCTGTCCAAGCGTGCCGTCGTTGGCGCCGCCGGTGTTGGTGAATGTGTCGGGATTGGCGAAATAGCTGACCGCGAAGGCGTTGGCCACGCCACCGATATTGAACTCATGGTCGATCCGGCCGTTGTACTGGTTGCTGTTGATTTGCACGGGAGCAGAAAATGCGAACGATCCAAGTTCGCCGGGCAGATTGAATCCCGGCTGTCCGGTGGGGCTGCCACTCGGGAAGAGCATGCCGTGGTAGGGCCCCGGAGCATTCAATACATTGATGGCTACGGGGTCGATGGCGCCAACGGGTAGGTCGTACAATGCAGCCATGGAAGCCGCTGTGCGCTGCGCGGGAAGAATCGGTATCAATCCTGAAATGCCCCCGGCAATGCCGTTTCGCTGACGCTGGCCCTCATAATTGAAGAACCAGTAAGTCTTGCTGAGCTTGGGAACGGGGCCGCCCACGGATCCGCCGAATTGATTCTGAATCAACTCCGGACGAGGCGTACCATCTGCGTTGAAGAAAAAGTCGTTCGCATTCATGTCCGTGTTGCGAAGGAATTCGTAAACCGTCGCGTGGTATTTGCTCGTTCCACTGCGAGTGATAAGAAGAATATTGCCGCCGCCGCTGAAGCCGGTGGTGGCATCGTACAGGCTGGTTTCCGTGCGAAATTCCTGCACCGCATCTGGATTGGGCACGGGAATGATGCCATTACCCAAGGTGTGAAACTCGAAGTTGTTGGCGTCAATTCCGTTGACCATGTAATTGTTCGACGTCGCGCGATTCCCGCCAACGAAGATGGCTTCCGCTCCTTGCAAGATCGTGGAGGAAGGCGAAGGCAGCGTGGAAGCAACGCCGGCGTCAGTCGCAAGCAAATCAATGACACTGCGATTGGCCAAAGGAATGGAAGTGACTACATTAGGAGTAAGAGTTGAACCGAGCGTAGCGTTTGCCGTCTGCACCGTCGTGGTCGTGCCGCTAACAACAACTGCTTGAGTGACCTCGCCGAGAGACAGCGTGACATTGGTTGTGGTCACTTCCGTCACGCGCACGGTCAGGCCATTCACCACCGCTTTTTTGAATCCCGCGTGTTCGACATCCACTTCGTACCCGCTGCCTGGTTGAACGAGGGGGAAGATGTAAGTTCCTTCCGCAGAAGTGGTCGCCGCTATCCGAATTCCAAGATTCGCGTTGCTCAGGGTTACTTCGGCTCCCGGCACGACAGCGCCATTCGGGTCTTTCACCAAGCCCTCCACAGCGCCGCTGGTCGCGCTCGTCTGCGCGCGCGTCGAAACTGCCCCAAAGACGAACAGCACCACGATTACCGTACAAGCACTAAAACCTCTGTAGGTCTTGTTCATCTCGCTCCTCCCCTGCTTCTCGCGTGTGCCACTTGATCCTTGCTTCTAGTGAATAGCTGAGCGCCAGTACCTCTGTCCGCCCGGGCGTCAGTACGGACAGATAGGCTTCCCGGGACTCGAATCTTGCGAGAAATCCCTGCGAATCAATTGCCAAAACATAAAAAATCGACCGTGCAAGAGAGCTATAGTCATGTCGTTGGGAAAAAACCCGCCACAATACTGTGCGCGTCGGACCTAACTGTCCAATGAATTGTATAGATAAAAGGAATTCGTTTGACGAATGCCTTGGGCCGCACCCAGACTCGCCGAAACTCATACCCGCACCGCAGTGGCCAAACCGATTGGCAGGCGGCTACTGACGCTCAAAGAAGCCGCAGAATCGCACTTGAACCCGCGCACTGTACCCGAACACATCCGACGCGCGAGCCGATACTCCGGGCAAAACTCACTTGGACTTATCCTTCATCACCTTTAGGCTCGCTTTCACGAGCCTCTTAACTAACGCCATCGATATCGCGCTGTCTCCCGGGAAACTAACAATCGCCTTTGTCGTGGGATAACGTGCAAGTTCGTTTTTGTGGTCTTGTATCACTGGCGGTCGTAAATGTAGCCGTATATGCGGTTCCTTAAAGCTGAACCAGACAAACATTCCGTCATAATCGTAGCCCTCATAGGAATACCCAGGCATTTGGAAATAATCTGTGCGTTCCGTCGCGCCTGGTGCCGCCTCCCGTATCGCGGCCCTGATCTCACTCAACTTGCCTTGTACCTCTTTTGGTACGTTTGCAATGTATTTGTCTACGCCGCTCGTTCCTGTGCGCTTCAGTACTTTTTTTTCCATAACACCTTCCCTATGTTCCCAAGGTCGCAACAACGAACATGCCCTTTCCCTTAGGCGTCAGGGACGGAACGTGCTCTGCTTTCAGTTCGTCCAACAGTGCTGTCTATGTTTCGGAGGCGAGCGCCGCCCCCTAGAATGTCAATCCGATCCAGCCAAACTTCTGCTTCCATTAGCTTCTCTTTTCCGCTGAGGGCCAGATACAGTCGACTTCTCGCATGATCGCATTCGCCTTTACGATGGCGTCACGGATCAGGCTGTCAGTCACGGCCCCACGCCGTGCCAACTCGCAAGCCCGCGCGCCGCGATGATAGACGCGGCAATCAACAACACGCGCTTGGAGCCTGCATCCATACGAGGTCAGGCTAGCATATTCGCTTTCTCTTCGCCATAGCTAGCCTGGGCGGATGTCCGGAGGACCGACAGGGGAGTGTTACACTCCCGACCATGGGAATGGAAGAAATCACTGATGGACGTACTGACCTAGTGTTCGAGTATCTCGCCGATGGACATGCCGCTGACTCAAAGGATGAGAATGGGGTTTCATTGCTTCAGTGGTGCGCGTATTACGGCGACGTTAGTGCGATGAAGTTCTTGCTGAGTAAGGGAGAAAAGCTCAACTCACTTGGGAAAGGTTTCGGGCTGAGCACGGCGTCCTTCCATGGACACTGGCGGCTGTGCAAGTTTCTGATCGAACGCGGCGCAGACGTGAACTATCCCGGCGAGACCGGTGAAACACCTCTGCACGCGACGCTGTGCTCTGGGCGACCTAGCCAGAATTTGGTATTGAAGGTCTTGCTTGCACAAGGCGCAAATCCGAACTGTGTGACAAAAGCGGGTACGGAGACCCACGGCTTCATGCGAGACGTCCGCAACAGGGGCGAAACGCCGCTACATCGTGCGGCAGCGTTTGCCGATGAAGAAGCGATCCAACTACTGCTCGATGCCGGTGCGGCGCGTGACGCCAAGGATGTGAATGGAGACTCCCCGCTCTCATGGGCGAGTTGGCATCAGCGGCCTACCGCGATTCTCAGAAAGCTTTGCTATGGGAATTTCCGCATTCATCCTGAGCACGCTCCTATGGAAGTCTACCTTCGAGGCAAGCCTCACACCTGACGCACTTGGGCAGTTTGTGGCTACAGTCGGCAAAGGCGCGCGAGAAGCCGAAGGCGGGGCAGTCCCTCAATCCGGCTCCACTAGTCTTCCGTTTCTGCGTGGCTTGCAAAGCAGCAGCGCGCAACAAAAGCCTATTCACGGACTCGACGTGATAGGTTGTCAGGTGATTAACTTGGTAAAATAGGCCGCGCCAATCTGAGAAGATTGACCGAACAGGAGATGGAAAAAATGGACGGGATTTGTTCAGCTCCGCAGTGCTTGCACGCGGCCCTTCCTGGCAAGAAACTTTGCGGACGCCATGAGGACGCAAATAATTTGCAACCGGCAGTGAAAGAACTCTTTGACGCTCAAGACGTGCTCACCAGGGCAGAGATGGCGTTGAACAGGTCAAAAGAGAGAATTATCGCCGCGCTCTGCACGCATAGAACGTCCTCGCCGGAAGACCCGCGTTTTCTGGCCATCGCACGGGAAGCGTATGAACATGTATTCAATTCGACAGCAATGAATCCGGCTGACAGAGCTAGCGTGGGAGAAATCGCCGACCTGTTCGTCGATAGTTATCGCCAATCATTGCTGAAGGCGGAGATTGACTGAAGCTCTCTTGCGCCGCCGTTTGTGGCGGATTT
>JASHQB010000323.1 GCA_030037775.1 Candidatus Acidiferrales bacterium | reverse complement strand
ACGCCTTCCACGTAAGCGCGCGGCGGCTGGCTCTGGTCCGACCAATCCATATTCCACGCCGGCCAATATGACGGCTTCTCCGTCTGGAACGCCAGGCGCATCGGCGCGGAGAGCAGTTCGCGGTCTAGTTTCTTATCGTAAATGCTGGAGACGTCGCCATCGGAATTCACTTCGATCCTGTAGCGCGCATTCTCCAGCGAGGAATCCGTGACCCTTACTTCCCGCAATACGGAGTCCGATGACGATGAGTCGGCGGGCTCTACGTGATAAACGACAAATCCCACTGACGGTACCTTCGCGAGGAATAACACTTTTGTGCCTTCACTGTTCGCCTGGCCCGAAGGCTGCTCGATCTGCGACCACACCGCGATACCATCCGGCCCGGTCACGCGCACGCCGCTCGGAGCTCCACCTGCGAACCTTATGTTCGCCTCGACCATATCTTCGCGTTCAATCGACAGTGGATTGAACACGATCACCGCCACGCCTTCCCCCTTCGTATCCAGTTGAGACACCACCGCATCCGTCGCGCTCTGCAAAACTTGGGCGAATTGACTCATCGCGATCACGTCGTCATTCCATGAGTAGGTGTACGCTTTCGGCGTCGCCGTTCCGGCCATGAGGTCGTGAAATTGTCCGCCGAGTACCAGCCGCCATGCATAATTCAGCCGCGCGAGCGGATATTCGCGCCCGCCGAGCCACGCCGCCGCTTCGGAAGTGGCTTCCGCCGCGCGCGCCAGATTTTCATTCTCGCGATTCCAGTGCTTGTGCATCGCTTCGGAAGTCAGCGAGCCTGCGGAATGATTGGTCAGCTCCATGTCGCCCTTGTATGCCGGCAATCCTGCCGTTAGATGCTCGCTTAAAATATCTTTGAACATCTGATCGGCGTCTGAAGAAACCACGTGCAACGGCCCTGTGCCCATGCGCACTTTGGGCCCGGTCGGCGCGCCTGCGGCATTTTCGTCGTCGCTGTCTTCATCACTGTTGTGGGGAGGCAGCGCGCCCATGCTCTTCGTCACCATCTCCTCTACCAGCCGCACGGAGTTTTCATCCGGAGAGCCGCCGATGTCTCCTGTGCCGTAATAATGATAATCAGCGTAGACGCCGCTGACCTTACCGTCACGATTCACGCGCGCCGGCCAATCCACAAAATCGCGAATGTCCGGCGGGCGCTCGCTTTTCGTCAAGTCGTAACTGATTCCGGCGGAATAACTCCCCGGATTCAGCGCGGCGATCACGCTGTGTCCATCGGGCCCAATCCACATCCCAACGTTGAACGGCGTGCCCAGCGGCGTTTCTTCCGGCGAATCCGGCCCGCCCGCCGGAGCCGACGAGCCCCACGTCAATTTCTGTGTCGAAAATCCTTTCACGCCCGCCGCCGCCAGAATACTGGGCAAGTCCGCGGGAAATCCAAAACAATCCGGCAGCATATATTCCTGGCTCGCTTTGCCGAATTCGTGGCGATAGTACTCGTTGCCGTAGAGCACCTGGCGAATGATGGATTCCGGCGACGGAGAATTCACGTCGTTTTCTTCCATCGAGGAGCCGGCGGGAAACCACTGTCCGGTCGCCACGTAGTGCTTGAGCTTGGCGAAGTCGGCCGGGAAATATTCCTTCATCATTAGGTAGCGATTCGCGCCGGTCCAATTGAAAATGTAGTGCGGATATTTTTGCATCAGCAAAAAATTCTTGTGCATCGTGTCAGGAAGATATTCGGAAATCACCTGCGGATATTCCCAGCGCCACTCCGTGTCGAGATGCGCATAGCCGACCAGATACAACGTCGGCGTCGTCTTCAGATTGGGCGCTCTGGATGCCTCGACACTGCGCGCTGCTTGCTTCACCGCGGACGCTCTCGCCGCCGCGCCCGGTTGTTTCGCCTGCGCGGGCAATCGTGTGGCCGAAGTCAGCGCGCAAATCACCAGCGCTGCTCCGAGCGATGCGATCTTCACAATTCGCACGAGGCGCTTGGAAAACGGCGAAATCGGGGAAGCGTCTTTCATTTGTTTAGCCCTCTGCTTCGCTGAAATTAAGAGCACTATTCGGATTTGACCAAGCGCTTGGCCTTAATCAGCACGTCCACGTCATCCGGCCGGCCATTCCAAAAATCCAGACGAACTCTTCCGTCGGGTAACTGCGCCAGCGTGGCGGGAATGGCGCTGGCCGTCAAATACCAGCCTGCCGGAAGCACAACGGCGTTGCGCGCGCGGCCGAGGCTGCGGTCGAAAACCAATTCGTCGCCGTCCAAGCGATAGCTGACCGGAGCCGTATACGTTTCCGAAATTCGCAACCGTACGGACTGGCCTTGTTTCACCGGCGTGAAAGGAATGACCACCACTTGCGTTGTGGGCGTGACCGTTTCTCCGGCCATGTCGATTTTGGCGGCCGCAAGCTCCGCTCCAGTCATGACGCGGCTCTGCAAGACTTCGCCGGTGTCGAGAATGTACGCGGACGGATTCGAGACCGTACTACCCTCACGCACTACATTCAAATATTTGTCCGCGCCGGGACGCGATTCCGTGTAGTCGTGGTAGAGGCTGAACGAATGTGTCTCCGGCTGATTCAGAAAATAAACGATGTCGCGGTCCTGATGCGCGCGTTCGGAGAGCCTTTCGCGCTCGCTTTCGCCGGGAAACGGGGCCTCCCAACTGCGCGCGGAAGTGAGCGGCTTTGGCTTCGCGGCATCCCCTGTTTGCGCGCCCAGTTTGGCTTTCACGATCAGCGGCGCTTCGCCTGCGCTACCGTTCATGAAACTGATGGAGATCCTTCCATCCGCTTCGGAAAGAACTTGTGACGGAACATTGCAGGCGATGAGCTCATACCCCGCGGGCAAGACAACTTTGTTGCGGCGAATCCCGAGTGGCCGATTGAAAACGATCCCGCCGCCTTCGCGATAGTAGCTCTTCGCGTCCTTGTAAGTTTTGACGATGACAACGCGGCCTTGGCCATTCGGCGGAACCGGACGCGCGAGGTCCACTTTGATGTAATCCATCGACGCGTCCGCGCCGGCCATCAGCGGATCCTTTTGCGTGTCCGCGCCGCTCATCACCTGGAATTGGAGCGTGGCGCCGGTCATCGCGTCGTACACCGCTTCGTCGCTCGCGGTGCTGCCCTTGCGAATCGGATTGTAAAACACGGTCACGCCCGCGGTTGTCGCGGTCACTTCGTAATAGATTTTGAAACTCGCGGTCTCGGGCGCGAGCAATTCGTAGCGCGTGTATTCGTCCGTTTCCGTTTGTCGCGATGGTTGATTCGTACCCTGCCGTGCATGGGTCTTGGCGGCAGCGAGCAGCACGGCGAATACGGTCATGGTCGCCAGCGCGACATTTTTGCGCATCGAACGCTCCTTGAATGCGCCGTCGGGAAAAGAGCAAACGGCCGCCCGCATCATCGCCGAGTTTTGGTCAGGAGTAAATAACGAAGGTAGACACACGCACAAATCCGAGGGCGCTGATGCAGACGAGAGAATAGGCGCGGCAGATTTTATCGCGCCTGTGGATACCAATCGAGAAGACGCACTTCGATGCCCGTACCCTGCAAATCATTCTTGAAAACGCTGAGGTCCGAGCCGCGGTAGTGATAAGGGATCACAATCTGAGGGTGAAACGCTTTCACCGCTTCGGCGGCTTCGTCCGGCGGCATGGTGTACGGAAGATTCATGCACACGAACGCAACGTAAATGTTTTTCAGCGCGCGCATCTCCGGAATATTTTCCGTGTCGCCGGAAAAATAAAATCGCCTGCCGCCGTAGGTGAGAACGTATCCGTTGCCGCGGCCCTTCGTATGATACAGCGCGCCTGGCGATGGCCCGCGCTGAATGTTGTACATAGGAATCGCCTCGATGGTCCACTCGCCCCAAGTTTTCGTTTCGCCGTTGGAAATGGGATGCGCGGTGGTGACTGTTTTCACGACGGCGGGCGGGGCCCAAATTTCCGTTTCCGATTTGCTGATGGCGGCAATCGAACCGGGATCCATGTGATCGCCGTGAATGTCGGTGATCAAGATTAGGTCCGCCGGCGGCAAGCCGGAGAAATTCGCGGGCTTCGCGGGATCGATGTAAATGTTTTTCCCGCCGGCTTCGATCAGCAGACTGGCGTGATAGATCGGCGTGATTTTCACGACGCCGGTGCCGGTCTGAAAAGTTTGCACCTGCCTAGCAATTTGCGCCTGCGCGCAAAAACCAGAGATCACGAAAACGAGAAAGACGGCAAGAAGTTTCATCTCAGAACCTCAGCTAGTCCGGGGGCATCGGGATGCTAGCACGGGTAGCGCTACGAGGGAAAGTTTCTGCGGCGGACGAGAGGCTGAAAACGAGATGGTTTAGCCAAGGCGCGTCAGTTTGTTCTCGATCTCCACTGCGCTACCCGATGCCTCTTCCTCGGCCCTCTTACCGAGAAGCCTCTCCATTGCGGTGAACAGCTCACTGGTGCGAATCGGTTTGGAGACGTACGCGTCCATGCCCGCGGCGATACATCGCTCTTCGTCCGATTTAAGCGAATGCGCGGTCAAGGCAATGATGGGAATGTGGCCTAGGGTGGATTTTTCTTTCTCGCGGATGGCGGCGGTGGCCTGGAAGCCGTCCATCTCCGGCATTTGGATATCCATAAGTACAATATCGAAATTCTCCTTCTCCAAAGCAGCCAGAGCCTGCTGGCCGTTGCCTGCGACGGAAACGATGTAGCCGCGCTTCTCGAGAAGACGGACGGCGAGCGTTTGATTTACGAGGTTGTCTTCCGCCAGTAAGACGCGCGATCGATTTCTCTCTTCTCGCAGGGAGTGACGAGTGACCAATGGGGCTGGCTTCTGAGTTGTCAAATGCAAGATGTTGCAGATCGCATGCAGCAGCTCTACTTGGCGGATCGGTTTCACAAGGTAGGCGGAGATTCCGAGTTCGCGGCAACGAGACGCGTCCCCCACGTGTCCGGCAGATGTGAGCATCATGATGGTGGCGCCCACCAACTCCGGATCGTTTCTAATCTTCTCCGCGAGGGTAAAGCCGTCCATCTCCGGCATCTGCCCATCCAGCAATATGAGCGGGAAGGGGTGGCCGGTGCTCCTGGCGACTTCAAGCGCTTGAAGCGCCGGACGGCCGCCGTCGACGGCCGTCGGCCGCATGCCCCAACGAGTGAGCATGCCGCTGAGAACCCTGCGGTTGGTGAAGTTGTCGTCCACGATGAGGGCGTGGAGATCGTGGAGCTTTTGGACTTGGAGAGGTTCCGAGCCGCGAAGAAATGCGGAACCCGCAGCAGGAGCCTTCTGGACAGCCAAACGGAGCTTAAAGTGGAAGGCGCTGCCCTGGCCGGGCTGGCTCTCTACCCATATCGAACCGCCCATTGCAGCCACGAGCCTGGCACAGATTGTCAGCCCCAACCCGGTGCCGCCGTATTTTCGGGCCATGGAGCCATCGGCCTGTGCAAATGGCTCGAAGACCTTCCGCTGTTTTTCGGCGGGGATGCCAACGCCAGTGTCCCTGACGACAAAATGCAAATGGGCTGCGCCAAGATCCTCGGTCTCCTGAGGTTCTTGCTCCACACTAACGAACACCTCGCCGTGTTCGGTGAATTTGATGGCGTTTCCGACCAAATTGGTCAGAATCTGACGGATGCGGCCGGGATCGCCGAGGACGGCCTCTGGGGCTTCCGGTTGAACTTCGTAGATCAATTCAAGGCCCTTCTGGTCGGCGCGAACACTAAGCGCTTTCATTGTTTCGCCCAAGCTTTCGCGAAGGTCAAAGGGGATCGACTCGATCTCGAGTTTTCCGGCCTCAACCTTAGAGAAATCCAGAATATCGTTGATGATCGACAGGAGAGACTCCGCGGACAAGCGAACGAGACCCAGGCTGTCGCGCTGCTCGGTAGTAAGGTCCGTATCCAAAACTAACTCGGTCATACCGAGAATGCCGTTCATGGGAGTGCGAATCTCATGGCTCATGGTCGCCAGAAAGACGCTTTTCGCCTCACTGGCCGCTTCGGCGGCGTCTTTTGCGTCTCGCAGGGTGCGCTCGAATTGTTTTTGCTCGGTGATATCGCGAATCGCACTGGAGACAAGAAGGCCCTCCTCGGTCTCGAACGGACCGAGGGTGATTTCCGCTGGGAATTCACTTCCATCTTTACGCAATCCGTGGAATTCGAAACCCGTGCCCATAGGACGGCTCTTGGGAGCGGCAAAAAAGAGAGCTTCGTGATGCGCATGCTTGCCGCGAAGGCGCTCCGGCAGGAGCATTTCCAATTTCCGGTGCAGCAATTCCGTTCGCGGATAGCCGAACAATTTCTCGGCTTGTGAGTTGACGAGGACGATCTCCGCTTCGCGGTTAACGATAATCATAGCGTCGGGAGCGGACTCCAGCAGACCTTTGAACTTTTCCTCAGCCCGCTTCGTGAACGCAAGTTCCAAAGCCTGTTCGGCAAGGCGCCGGTCAAACAGGGACGTCAGTAGGACGAGTCCGAGAACCATAAAAGTCACAAGGATGATGCCAACCTGTCCCAGCAAAGTAATGCTCAGTGCATGCGCCAGGCTGCCATTGACCGATTCAGAAGGCGTGAAGGTGGCTGCCGCCATTCCGGTGTAATGCATGACGGGAATCGCAGCTCCCATGACCACCGCGCTAACGACCTTGCGCCACCCGAGCGGTTTCGTATGCTCTCGAAAATGGAACGTCAACCATAGAGCGACGAAAGAAATTACCATGGCAAGAACGATTGAAATCGTTACGATGAGGCGAGAATAGTGGCACATAGCGGGCAAGCGCATCGCGGCCATCCCGATATAGTGCATGCCGGCGACGCCGCTGCCCATGAATAGACTTCCCGCCACGGCCCGAGAGACGCCCATTTTTCTTCGACTGACCACAAATAAAGCGACGGCCGAGGCGAAAATGGCGGCGAGAAGTGAAACCAGCACCGTTGGCCAGTCGTACTCGACGGGAACCGGCAGGTGGAATGCGAGCATACCCACATAGTGCATCGACCATATGCCGACCCCCATAGCCGCGGCACCGCTGCTCAGCCATAGAACGCGGGCTCTGCTTCGTGCTGCAGTCACTCTTCCTGCAAGGTCAAGAGCGGCATAGGAAGCGAACGTGGCGATCAGAACCGACAGGGCGACGAGACGATAGTCGTACGAGCCAGCCATCTCATAGGCCGGGGATAGCATTGCTCCACCTCTCTTTGAGAACCAAAAACCGGGGGCTCGCTTTGAATCCTACGGTTTGTTTAGCAAACGCCGCCGGCATCGATCGACCGGGAGGGACAGTCTCTAGCCAGAGGAAATCACTTTGGAAGGGACCTATATCTTAAACCGCGAATCAGGTGAGTCAAGGACGAAGGATTGATCGCAACTTATTAGTTAACGGACGTGGCTCGAATCGTGATTCCAGTGAGCTTCCACTGCCGATGGATGCACAGTGATGAGCGCCTTCACGATTGATATTGGGTGCCATGCTTCGCTATTGTGGTGAATGGGTGAGGGCCCCTTGCGCGATACGGACAAGATCGGAGTTCTGACAGGCGGCGGAGACGTCCCGGGCCTGAATTCGGTGATTAAGTCGGTGGTTTATCGTGCCACCGAGATGGGCCGCTCGGTGATCGGGATTCGCAAAGGCTGGGAAGGCCTGACGCATCTCGATTGGTCGCAGGAAAACGACACGCGCTATGCACGACC
>JASHQB010000322.1 GCA_030037775.1 Candidatus Acidiferrales bacterium | reverse complement strand
AGACATAGGAGTTTGGCGATATTCGCATCGCCAGCGTGGTTAGTCTACGCGCACCCGAAAATTCGAGGGTAACATTTTTTGTGTGAGAACAGCGCGAAGGATACTACGGTGGAGAAATTAGCCGGCGACAGCGGCCTGAATCTCTTTTTCGTCGATGTCGAAATTCGCGTAGACGTGCTGCACGTCGTCATGCTCTTCGAGCGCTTCCACCATTTTCAGCATTTGCTGCGCCTGCGCTCCAGTCAGCTTGATGTAGTTTTGCGGAACCCAGGCAACTTCCGCAGAGGCCGGATTGATTCCCGCGGCAGCTAGCGCCTCGCGAACTTTTTCGAATGCTTCCGGGGGAGTGACCACTTCCCAGAAAGAACCGTCATCTTTCAAATCTTCGGCGCCGGCATCCAGAACGATGCCCATCATTTTTTCTTCGTCGGCCGCTTCCTTGGGGATGGTGATGTCTCCCTTGCGATGGAACATCCAGCCCACTGCGCCGTTCTCTGCCATGTTCCCGCCATGTTTGCCCATCAGATGGCGAATCTCGCTCACAATGCGGTTGCGATTGCTGGTGACCACTTGCACCAGCATCCCAACGCCGCCCGGGCCGTAGCCCTCGAACGTCACTTCGTCGAGTGTCTCCCCTTCCATTTGCCCCGAGCCGCGCAGGACGGCGCGCTCGATGTTGTCGTTGGGCATGTTTTCATTTTTCGCGGCGAGGATGGCGGAGCGCAGGCGCGGGTTGGTGTTCGGATCGGCGCCGCCACGCGCGGCAATCATGATTTCCCGGATGATTTTCGTGAAAATCTTGCCGCGGCGCGCATCCGTTGCGGCCTTCTTGTGTTTGATTGTCGCCCACTTCGAATGTCCGGACATCCCGGCTGCCTCGTAGAGGAAACTCACAGGAGCAGGTCGCTCTTGCCACGCTAGTCTAGCATACACCGGCGCAAAGAAAAACGATTTGCCGCGCGCCCGTCGGCCTCCGGGACCCCTAAACACAAGGCCAACGCGGAACAGCACGATGGCGGATTGGAGGCGCACATCGCCGCGAGGGTGGATTTTAGGGGCGCGGGGTGTTACAAAACGATGTTAGAAACAAAGGCAGGTGGGGTGGGCCCTTTGCGCGCCTGGGAAAGCTTTGGAACGACATGTTGGTGAACTGCGAAGTAGTGGGCTGCAAAGCACGGGTTCCGCAACAGCTCGAGGAGCAGCGCCGCTGCATTTTACATTTTACGCTGGAGCTCGAGCAAACCTGCATGCAAATGCGCCGCGACACAGCCATCGGCGGCACTCGCCGTGAGCGCTATGACGAAATGCGAAAGTACATGGCCGAGTACGGCCAGAAGTTGGCGCAATTGGCGACCGGCGGCGTGGGACTGACCGATGAAACCAAGGCACGCATCCTCAGCACATTCCTTACCTTGATGAACTGCCGCGAGAACATCGAGCGAATCGCCGCGCGCCAGGAAAACGAACGCCGCATCGGCTGACGGGATTTCTCCGAGAAATCAGAACTCCAAGCGCGCATGTAAAGCGATCATCCGCGGTGAACTGTCCCCGCCCAAGCCCACTCCGAGCAAGCCGGTCGGCGGCGACGTTGTGTAGGTGAGCGCACCGAATCCAACCTGCGTGGCTGGCTTCGCGGCCATGCCCGCGTAGACGTCGCTGGGCAGCGCAAAATTCGGATGGTTGAACAGGTTGAAAAACTGCGCTTCGATTCGGAGCTTCAAACGTTCGGTCAGAGGAACCCACTTCGTCAGGTAGAAATCGCTCCAGAGGAAATCTGGGCCGCGCAAAGCATTGCGCCCCAGCGTTCCGAATTGGCAATCCTGCGGACTGTCGCCGCCGTCGCAGGCTCCCGTGCTCGGGTCCACGCTCGACAGAAAGGCATCAGGATTAAGCCACTGGATCGTGCCAGTTTCCGTCACGCCGGCGATGGGATTGTGCTCGTAAAGCGGCACGCCCGGTACCACGGTCGCAAATTGCGGCCCGCTGCCGTTCACAATGCCGTTGCCATCGGACGAATAGGGCGTGCTGAGGACGGAAAACGGAAGCCCGCTGTGCCAAAACGCAGTGCCGGAAATCTGCCAGCCGTTCAGGGCATAGCCAACGCGCTGATTTCTTACTTTGATCGGCAACGCATAAACGTATTCTGCAGTCAGATTGTGCCGCACGTCGTAGTCGCACGGCCCATAATTTCGCGCCAGCCCTCCCGGCAGAGGTGACAGGATTCCTCCGGCGGAGAACTGAAGAAATCCGCCATTCGAGACTTCGTCCATGCAGTGGCTGAACGTGTAGTTGATTTGTCCCTGCAAGCCGTGGCTGAGTTGCTTGGTTCCGGTCAGTTGGAGACCGTCATAGTGGCTGTTCGCGCCGGTGGAGAGCTGCGTCACTGCCCCGAATCGCGGATCCGCGGGCTGGAGGTACGGAAAAGGCGCAAAGCATCCTTGGCACACGTTTTGATAGCCGTTCAATTGCGTCTGATAGGGCTGATTCGCGGCGCGAGTGCCCACGTATTGGCCCTGCACCCTGGTGGTGCTCCCAAACTGATGTTCGATCCCGAGACTCCACTCCATGAAATACGGCGCATGGAGTTCACCGTCGGGCACAGCGGTCATCGCGACGGGCGGCAGGCACGCGTTGGGATTGGCCTGCGGCGATGCACACGAGAGCCAGCCCTGTGCGAAGCCCGCGCCGAAGGCTTGGTTCGCGACGACGGTCGCATCCACGGCGCTGCCTGGCACGCCCGGCGCAATCGCCATCCCGCCGACCGTGCCCAAGAGCCCTCCCTGAAAACTCCGAACATAGGGTGGATTGTCGCCCACAATGTCTGCGATGCTCCCGGGCAAAAGGTCGCTGAATAGTCCGAATCCGCTTCGCAGCACGGAATCGGATGCGAATTGCCACGCGATCGCCGTTCTCGGTTGCAAGATGGCAAGCGGTGTGGAAGCAAAGGCATTTCCCAGATGCGTTTGAATCGCCTCGTTCAACGGCTGATTCACATCATGGGAAATCGAAGCGAATGAGCCCTTGAGCCGCGCGATTTCGTCATGCGGGTTCAACGGGTTCGAGTTGAACGTGTCGCGGATGCCGACGGTCCAGGTCAGCTTCGTAGTGAGTTTCCAAGTGTCCTGCGCGTACAGATCGAGGTTCAAAAAACTGAACGGCTCGTTGGCGGAGAGAGGAAACGTCTCGGTCGCGGTCGATGCGACGCCATAGATGAATTGCGGCAAGTCCGTGTAGGTGACCGTCGGCACGGTGCCTTCTCCAAAATCGTAGTCGTTCAGACGGAAAATCCTAGTGTTTGTTCCAAATCTGAATTCATGCGCACCGCGGCTCCACGCCAAATTGTCATTGATAAACACGCGTGACGCGCGGCGGCCTTGCACCCACGTGTTGTCGAGCCCTCCGATGGCTGTGAAGGGCGCATCGCCGCCGTTTCCTTGCAGCACAATGGGAAACGCAGCAAGTGTTTGCTGGAAATTGCTTGGCGCGAACAAGCTTTCATACCACGAGATACCCGGATTGAAATAATTCACAACGTCTTGCGAAAAAATGTGCGTGTACCCCGCCGCGAAGGAATAGAGCGGTTGCGGAGAGATCGCGTCGAACACGGGATTGATTGGGTCGGTCCAGGCGGCTTGCAGGCCGGTGTCTTCCTGGAAACGAAACCAAGCCGTATCATTTGTGCTGATGTCGTAGTCGATGCGCGCTGTCTGCACTTGTTCATGATCGTCGCTCGAATGCGAAACGCTTTGCCGGTTGGCGCATCCATTTCCGGTCGGCGGATTGCCGCCCGCCTGGCTGCCGTCCGCATCGAATGGGCATCCAAGTACCGCCAACGGTGTCCCATAGACATTTTCATACAGAGAAAACATTTTTTGATAGAACGGAACCATCTGCGGCGCGGGGGGATAAGTCGCACCGGTGATTGCATCCTTGCCCCCTAAGGGAAGTTGCTGAAGTACATAGTCTTGAAACGCAGTAGTTGGCACGACCGCGGGCGTCACAATGGGCAGCGCGATCCGGATCCATTCGCTATCGAAGAAAAAGAACAGCTTGTTGTGAAGAATCGGCCCGCCCAGGCTGCCTCCAAAATGATTCACCGTCGAGCCTGGCTTGTGATTCCCCGGTGTCGCATTCGTGAAGTAGTCCGCCGCGTTCAAGAGCGCGCCATTCCAGATCTCGTAGAGATTCCCGTGGAATTGATTCGTGCCCGACTTGGTGACGTAGTTCACCTGTGACGCTCCATATCTTCCTTGATCCGCGGAGTAGGAGAGCGTGTTGACAGTCACTTCGGAAATCGAATTGAGGCCCAGCACCAGATTCGTCGAAAGCCCGCTATTCAGATTTGTGAGCGGATCGTTAGTTTCGAGTCCGTCCACGATGTACCCGTTGGAGAGTGCCGGCAAGCCATTGAATTCCACGTTCCCGTATCCATTTGAGCTTCCAACAAAATCATTTCCGCTGCCAGCGGTGTTGATCAGCGCACCAGCGGCGAACTGCAACGGGTACGTCAGGTCCCCGCCGGGATTCGGAAGGTTCTCGAGCGCAGGTGCTCTAAGATTCGTGGATGTGTTGGCGTTTTCAGGATTGATGAGCGGAGGAGCGCCGCTGACCTCAACCGTCTGCTTCGATTGGGCAACTTGCAGCGTGAAGTTAACCGTCTGCTTCTGTCCCAGACCGGAAAATACATTGTCGTTTTCCTGCGCTGCGAAGCCTTGCGCTTCAGCTTTAACGAGGTAAGTGCCCGGTTCGAGCTGTGGAAAGTTGAAACGGCCGTCGTTGTCGGTTTTGCCAGAGCGCTCCAGACCCGTCGCCTGATTGGCGATGGTGACCTTCGCTCCGGGAATCGCCGCGCCGGTCGCATCCATCACTTGGCCGACGATGGCGCTGGTCGTCTCTCCCTGCGCGAGCGCGCGAATAGGGAGAAGAAACGAGAGCAGGGCTACAAATACGGATGGGGCATAGATGGCGCGCACGGCCTGTTCTTCTCCCGTGCCTGCATATTAACCTAGGTTAATACACGAAGTAAACGTCGATATATCTTGTGCGTCTTTGGAAGTAACTAGGAAAGAAGCGAGCGCCTACGAAACTTTCATCGAGGGAATTCGCCCGCACAAACAGCGAGCCCGCCAACCTATCGAACGGCAACCCCGTAGGCATTTGCGTGCGCCAGGCGATCGAAATAGCCGAAAACGCGCCGGGAGACGCCAGTGATAGCGGCGCCGCCGTCGACGGTGTTGAAAGTCGTCATTACGGAAATCACGTAGGGCCGCCCTTCGAGGAGCACGACCCCCGAATCGCACTGCGCTCCACTGAGCGACCCGGGTTTCTCGGCCACGGTGATTGCCGGCGGCACCCCCGCGCGAAGCGGGCTGTCCTTGGGGTATTCCAGAATCTCGAGCGCCATCTGGGTGTGTTCGGCGTCGAGCATTTTCCCGGCGTTCAGCAATTCCACCAGTGCAGCCATCTGCCGCGGCGTGGAACGATTTTCGCGATCCGCTTGTTCGGCGGCGATGTCGATCATTCTGCGCGCCAGCACAGTCTTGTCCAGTCCAAGGCCGGCGAGCATCGTGTTCACATTTTCCATGCCCACGCGGTCGATAATCAGATTGGTCGCCGAATTATCGGAAAGCACGACCATCAGCGCAGCCAAGTCTCGCAGCGATAGGGCCGATCCGTTTTCCGAGAAGAATTGCAGGACGCCGCTGCCGCCAACCAAACGGGAGCGATGAATCTCCATGCGCTCGGCCAGATTCAGCTTCGCCGCCTGCGCCTGACGCATCAGTTCGATCAGGATGGGAATCTTGATCGAGCTGGCCTGTGGAAAAATAGTGTCGGCGTTCACCGCGAACGTCTCTCCGCTGGTCAAATCCTTTACGAAGATTCCCATTACGCCATCGTAGGACGCGGCAGTCCGGTTTAAGTCCGACGTCAGTTTGGCGCTAAGAGCGGCTTGCAGCGAATGAGCTGTGTCTTGCTGCTGCGCGAAAAGACACGATGACAACGCAAACGCGAGAAAGGCAACGGTGAACAGACGAAGGATTCGCATGCGCGCGCTCCTTTTTGTCTTTGACTTCGACGGGCGCGGATATATTGACGCGTGTCGCAAGAGTGTCAAGCGAAGTTAGGCGCCGACATAGCGTGCGTAGAGCGAGCGCGCAATGGCGGGATCCTGCGTGCCTTTGATGACCGCACGGCCATCGGAGAAAACGGTCATTTCGTAGGGAGGAACCTGGAATCGCAGCAGAAAATCGTTGCGCCGGACGCCCAGCGAAGAGCGTTCCAGGCGGCGGCTGAGCTCGCCCAGATCCAGGCTCCGGCTGCGCTCGTGAATCTGTACCGAATCGCGGCCGCACAGGGTCACGTGCGGCTGCGCTTGGCCCTGTAAATAGGCGAACTTGCGTGCGCCGCAAGCGCGGCATGACGGATTGCGCGCCACGCGAATGGATTGAAAACGATTCTTCCATACGTCACAAGAAACAAGGCGCGCATTGAGCGCATCGGAATTTCCGGAAAGAAGCTTCACGGCCTCGGTGGCCTGAAGCGAAGCAATCAGGTTCACGGCGCCGTTCAAAATGCCGGCCGTGTCGCATGTTTCTTCGAGCCCGGAGTAACGCGAACCGTCCGCGGACTCGAGCAGACAAGCGAGGCACGCCGTTTTGCCGGGACGCACCGCGAACGTGACGCCGTAGCTTGCTACGGCAGCGGCATAAATCCAAGGAATGCCCAGCGAGACGGCAGCATCGTTGATCAGCAGGCGCGACTCGAAATTGTCGGTCCCGTCCAGGACCACGGAAAACCCCGAGAGCATCTCGAGCGCGTTCTTGGCCGTGAGGTCGCTAACCAAGCCTTCGATTTTGGCATCGGAGTTCATAGCGCGCAGGCGCCGTTCGGCCGCCACGGCCTTCGGCAAAGATTCTTGCGCGTCCGATTCTTCGAAAAGCCCTTGGCGCTGCAGGTTGGACAGTTCAACGAAGTCGCGGTCGATGATGCGGAGGGAGCCGACGCCGGCGCGCACGAGCAAGCTGGCGGAAACCGTGCCCAGTGCGCCACAACCGACGAGCACCGCGCGCGACCCGAGCAGGCGCTCCTGTCCTTCTTCGCCGATGGCCGCAAA
>JASHQB010000321.1 GCA_030037775.1 Candidatus Acidiferrales bacterium | reverse complement strand
TTGCTGAGCTTGTAGTAGTGATACGTGGCGTTGAAGTGCCAGTTCTTGGCGAAATCATGGTCGATGCGGGCCACACCGAAGTTACTGCTCTCGGGCGTCGAAATAGCACCCTTATAGCCGCAGTAGTTCAGGCTATCGCCCTGCGTGCAATCGTTGGGCAGCGGCAGGTACGTGCTCCAGAGCTGCATGACCGGGTTGAGCGGTCCGCTCGCCAAGCCATTGGTGGTAGTGCCAAGGCTGCGAGGATCGCAAGGGCCAGCGGGGCACACCGTGCTAGGAATTGATGCACCCGGCGTGTAGCCATTGGCCGCGGTGATTTGGCAGCCGTTCGTGGCAGTCCCGCAACCAGTGTCAACAACCGGGAACGGGTTGAGGTTGATGGTGTCACCATTCAAATGGATGATGCCGGCGCGGAGAGACGGCAGCGGGAAGCTCTCCTCAAATTCGGAGCTGTTCGGGAAGCGGTATCCTTCGTAGTTGCCGAAGATATACCAGTTGCCACCCAAGAAGTTTATCTTCGGGATTTTGCCGCCAGCGTCGGCGCCGAAGCGGCTGAAGTGAGAGCTGGGCTGCGCTGTGCCGGTGCTGTTGTTGTCCCAAGTGTTGGCGCCCGCAAAATTGGTGTCCTGATAATATTCGTAAACGCCGCCATGGATGGTGTTGGTGCCGCGCTTGGTGACCAATTCCATCTGGCTGCCTGCGCCGCCGTTGAAGTCCGCGGTCTGGTTGGCAGTGGAGACTTTGAACTCCTCAATGCTGGAGACGGGAACAGGGAGAACAGCCGAAGGCGCCTGGGAGTTGCCGACGGGGCTGTGCATCGCACCTGCGCCTCCCGCAGTATCGGAAGCGAAGCTGGCGATGTAGGTGTTGTTGTCGCCGCTCATGTCGTCCGTGGCATACCCGCCGTCGAGTTGGAAAGAGTTCTGGTCGCCAGCGACGCCGCCGGTGTTGCCGTTGATGTTCTGGCCGGGCTGAAGAATGGCCAGCGTGGAAGCATCGCGGCTAATGTTGGGTAGGTTCATGATAATCGCGCCGCTGAGCGTCGTGCCGACGGTGGGCGTCAAGGTCTGCAGTTCCGCGCCGGGATTTTCGGTGACGGTCACGGTCTGAGAGACGGAGCCGATCTGCAGCTTGACGTTCTCCGTCAACTGAGTGGCAATCTGCACGACCTGATTGGCAATGATCGTGGAGGCGAAGCCCTGCTTGGTGACCTGGACATCGTAGGCTCCGGGGTCAACGTCCGCGAAGACGTAGCGCCCCTCGTTGTCCGTCGTGGTGGTGCGCACGGCGCCGGTGGATTTCAAAGTAATGGAAACCGTTGCGCCCGGCACAATGGCGTTGGAGGTGTCGGTGACCACACCGACGATGGTGCCGGTGCTGGTCGATTGGCCCCACGCGGCTCCTGACAAAATTCCTGAGGCCAGAATCACCATAGCAAGACCAAGAACCAAATGGGCCAAACGCTCACACCACGAAGAAGCGCGCATACTTTCCTCCAAGCTCAGTCGCGAATTTACTCATTGACGACAGAAGTCGACCCCTCGACACACCCACATCCGTTAGCTATCGACTCTATCCTTTATCGACAGCGCCTTGTGGTGGTTGAGAGCACGGTGAAGGCCAAATGCCCGACTAGGATTTAGAATGACTTACACGAAACTTCGGGTGACGCTCATATGAGTTTATGGAGGAAAGCATCGAGGTTCATCCCACTTCCCTTGCATCTCGCGTTAGGTGACGGTTTATTATCACTCTCTTAGCGGCGGTATCCACCAAATGGAAGTGTCTATAGAAGAAATTCCAGATTCCAGAGAAGTCAACCAAGCGCATTCAACTTCTGAGGCAGGTAGAAACCATTTGATTTTCGCAGGGTTCAGCGTCGTTGCTGTCGTCGGTGGATAGGAACCTAATTCAAATACCGACAAATGTGTCGTTGCCGAGCCAGAGTTCGGCCAGAGACTTCAGATTCCTCTTGTACGTCCGCGTCACCGTGAACTCTTTCCCACCCTGGAGGCGCAAGAGATACAGTCCGGGCATATAGGGACGAATTTCCTCGACCCACGATTTGTTTACCAGCACCGATCTATGAATTCGAACAAATCCATAAGGTTCAAGTTTTTCGGCCATCGCAGACATGGACTCACGTAAACGATACAAAGCAGAGTCGCACTGCAACAGGACATAGTTTCCCTGCCCCACAACCGTGAGTACGTCGCTTGGATTGAGGAAGAGAATCCTGCCCTTTTTATTGATCGCAATTCTCGAGGCTTGGCTGTGGGATGAACGGCGCTGCTCGGGCAGTTTGTCGGCGATCTCGGCGACGCCATCGCTTGCAGTTTTTCGAAACGTGACGTCTAGGACCCGGCCCATCTGCGGCTTCTCCGAGAATTTCGCACTCGAGTCGCCGCCACCCGTCCCAAGAGCTAACGCATTCGCGGACGCAGTTAACGGAGTTAGCTTACTCTCCACGACGGACACCTCCAAGAACCCTAGCTCTCTGCTCGATGGCACCAATGGGAAGAGAACCTCTCGGGTGTGCGAGCAATCGCCAACGAAGCCGCTAGAGAGAAATAGTGCAACCAAAAATGGCTTGTTGCAATATCCACTTGGCAGACTTTTCATATAGCCATTATGACGAGCGTGCCGAGCAGGAAGCACCTTCCGGAGTTTTCTTGGTGAGCGCAATCAACGAGAGGGATCGAAGTCCATCTATGATCTAACGCCTGAAGGCTGGCGATTGAAAGTCAGCGGCGGTTACCTGGGCCCAGCTTTCCGTATTGACGATTCGTATCCAGAGGTGCCGCTACAACAAGTTCACACTGAGCGACCCGTACTGCTTTTTTTGAGAAGCCGCTCTCGGTCGAATCGAGATGGTTGGCCTCCGGATTGGCGTTGGCTAGCTGAGACGCCCGGCTATTTACTTGCTGCCACTTTCGGTGTAGTTTTAGCATCCCTACCAATCAATCCTCAAGGAGTGAATTATGGCACCACGTATGCAACAGGGAGCATTAATCACGCGTGACGCGCACGCAGCTCTGCGAGATCTCAAGACATTGGTGGATCTGGCCACTGAGAAGATTCACGCGGCCGAACTCGACACGATAGGTTTGGCAATTGGTAGACCGCAAGGAGACAATCCTTCGCGGACCTTGCTGGTTGCAGCAGAAGCGCTGCAGTCGCCGAGGTTCGAAGCCGCCCTACGGCAAGCCCAAGCGAAGATGGAAGCGGCGGTGGCTTGGCATCTGCCCAAAGGGAAGGCGGCGAGTTCGCGCTAGCGCGAGCACATGAAACATGACCCCAAGAACAAAAGACAATTCTCGCGGCGAGATTTTGTCAAGACGACGACCGTTGGGGTGAGTGCGGCAGGTCTAGCCGGTCTTGGCATTCCGCGAGCCGAGATCCGAGAACGGCCACCCCATTGGGACCAACAGGCGGACGTCGTGGTCGTCGGCGCGGGCGCCTCGGGGCTTCCCGCCGCGATTGAAGCAAGCGAGCACGGCGCGTCAGTCATCTTGCTCGACGCCAACTTCGATGTCGGTGGCCACGCCATCCTCAGTGAAGGCAACGTGGCCCTCGGCGGCGGCACAAGCCGGCAAAAGAAGTACAACATCGAGGACTCGCCAGACATACTGTTTCGCGATCTAACGGATTGGTCTGTGGTTGAACCGAACGGCTTCCCCGACTATCGCTACAACGACAAGGAAATCATTCGCGCTTTTGCCGACAATAGCGCACCGACGTACGAATGGCTCGTCGCCCACGGTGTCGTCTTCGTGGAAAAAGCGCCCGACAGGTCCGGCGGGACTTCGGATGGGAACTCTGCTCCGCGCGAGAATCATGCCGCGCCCATGGCATGGCCGCGAATGCAAACCGGCAAGCCTGTGGACCCTGCGGTTGCCGCCACGGAGTCGTCCGGCGTGGGATTGATTCGGCCGCTCGAAGCAGCAGCACGAAAAGCCGGCGTGCAGGTTTTGCTGAAGCACAGAATGTCGAGCATCGTTCGACAGGAGCCGTCCGCGGGAAGGGTCTTGGGAGTCAAGGCCACGTCTGAAGGGGAGACGGTGCACATCCGCGCCCAGAAAGGCGTCGTCATCACTACGGGTGGCTCGAGCAGCAACGTAAACTTCCGCAGGATTTTCGACACGCGCCTGACGGAGGAATACAACGGCGTTGCTGGTGAGCCTTATTCTGTACAGGACGCCAGCGGCGAGCTGGCTGCCATTGCGATCGGGGCTTCGCTGTGGGGTGCTTACAATAACGTGGGTGAATTTGGCCTGCGCCTCACCAAGGCAGGGCGCATCGGCTGTCAATATGGTTACAGAAACCTCGAGTTTCAGCCCGGGAGTCCTGTATTCCACCTTGCCCGTGCGCGAGGTCTTTTTGTGCGAGATTATCAGAATGTGATCCTCGTGAATCAATTGGGCCTGCGCTTCTATGACGAAACGCAAGAGCAGTACACGGCTAACAATTACAATGCGCTTCGGCCGTACACCCAGGGAAGTTATCTGAACGCTGAGATCATCAAGTATCGTCCGACCAGTTTCCTCGACGCGGCGCTCGCCGGCACGGGAGATGCGGTCAACGGCGGTGGGCCGATCTGGGCCATCTTCGATGCCAACGCTGCGAAACGCGAGCAGTGGACGGTCGAGCCTCCCTACGTGGATATCGCCGAAGGGTATTTCTTCTCGGAAAACAGCATGGCCGCATTGGCCACCGCCATCGTGAACAAACACCAGCGTAAGCCCATGCCCGGCGGCACTCTGGAAGGTACAGTTGCTCGCTACAACTCCTTTGTGGACGACGGAAAGGATGCGGAGTTCGGGAAACCTGCCCCAAAATATAAAATCGACACGCCGCCATTCTACGCCGCTTGGGCCACACCGGTTGTCCACGATACGCGAGCCGGACTCCGTATCAACGCGAAGTGCCAAGTCGTGGACTTTTTTGGCGATGTTATTCCCGGCCTTTACTGCGCGGGTGAAAGCGCTGGAGGATTCAGCTTCCATGGTTTAGCGCGATGCACCGTGCAGGGCCGCATCGCCGGAAAAAATGCAGCGAACGAATCGCCAGACACCTAAGAACCTGAGACAACAGGAAATCGGCGGCCGTCCTGTTCCTTCCTACCCGCCTACTTCTACAAGCGACACATGGCGGGATTGACCTCTAAGCCGTTGCCGTGACATTGTTTCCGGCGCTGCCATAACAATCTGAGGCGAGTGACCGGAGGAGGTAAGGTCGATGCGTCGCGAAAAACTATCACTCATAGTATGCGCGCTGCTGGTGAGTTTTGTTGCGGGTGGAGTGGCTTTGGCGAACACGCAAGACGAGAAGCCGCAGACATCCGGCGGGAAGGCCGCGAACCAGGAGACGCTGCCGTATCAAGCTCTCCAGTGGCGGCTCGTCGGACCGTTTCGCGGCGGCCGCGCAACGTGCATCACGGGAATTCCTTCGCAGCCGCTGGTCTATTACATGGGAGCCACCGGCGGAGGGGTGTGGAAGACCGAAGACGGCGGGATCACGTGGCACAACGTCAGCGATGGGTTCATGATGACCGGTTCCGTGGGCGCGATCGCGGCAGCGCCTGACGACCCGAACGTGGTCTACGTCGGCATGGGCGAGGCACCGGTGCGCGGGCAGTCATCAAGCTTCGGCGACGGGATGTACAAATCAACGGATGCCGGCAAAACCTGGACGCACATGGGCCTGGAAAATACGCGCACGATTTCCAAGGTGCTGGTGCATCCGCGCAACGAAGATCTAGTGTACGTCGCCGCGCAAGGCTCGCGCTGGGCGCCGACCGAGGATCGCGGCGTCTATCGTTCGACCGACGGCGGCAAAACTTGGAAGAAGATTCTTTTTGTAGATCCCAGCGCAGGTCCAGGCGATCTCGCCATGGACCCGAGCAACCCGCGGATTCTTTACGCAGCGTTTTGGGACCATCAGCGAACGCCGTGGCAGGTTCGTTCGGGCGGTGCTCACTCGGGTATCTGGAAAACTACCGACGGCGGAGACAACTGGGCCCAGATGACCGAGGGACTACCGAAAACCATGGGCAAGATCGGCATCGATGTTTCCCCCGCGAATCCCGACCGAGTGTACGCGAATATCGAGGCCGACGACGGTGGGATGTACCGCTCCGACGATGCGGGCAAAACATGGCACCGCACCAGTGAAGACCGCGTGATCCGAGCACGCGCTTGGTATTACACGGTGGTCACGGCCGATCCGAAGAGCGCTGACGTGGTCTACGTGATCAACGCGCCCATCGAGAAATCGATTGACGGCGGCAAAACGTTCACGACGCTGCCGGGGCCTCACGGCGACAACCATGCGCTGTGGATCAATCCGAATAATCCGTTGAATATGGCCAATGCCAACGATGGCGGCGCGGACATCACATTCGACGGAGGCAAATCGTGGTCTACGCAGATGAATCAGCCGACGGCGCAGTTCTACCGCGTGGAAGTGGATGACTTGTTTCCTTACCAACTCTATGCCGGGCAGCAGGACAACACCACAGTAGTGATCAAGAGCCGGTCCTTTGGACCGGGAATCGAGCAGAGCGATTGGACGATTCAAGCGGGATGCGAAAGCGCACACTTCGCCTTCGATCCGAAAGACCCGCGCTACACCTACGCCACCTGCTACCAGGGCCAGATTGCGGAGTTCGACACGAAGACCGGCATCCAGCGCAACATCGATGAATGGCCCGCGCTGGGATTGGGTGAGCCGAGCGACCAACAGAAATACCGCTTCAACTGGAGCGCGCCAGTGACGAGCTCACCGTTCGACCACAAGGTGCTCTATCACGGTGGAAACGTGCTCTTCCAATCGAGCGACCGCGGCAACAGCTGGACGCCGATTTCACCGGATCTGACGAGGAATGACAAAGCGCATCAGGGATTGGGTGGTGCGCCGATTACAAATGAAGGCGCGGGCGGCGAGGTCTACAACACGATCTACTACATTGCTCCTTCGCCGCACGACGTGGGCACGATTTGGGTGGGAACCGACGACGGGCTGGTGCAGCTCACGCGCGACGGCGGCAAGAGTTGGTCCAACGTGACGCC
>JASHQB010000320.1 GCA_030037775.1 Candidatus Acidiferrales bacterium | reverse complement strand
ACGTCGAGGCCGTCTGAGCAATGACCGCGAGAAAGGCATTGGTCGTCCCAGACGGGCTAGGACATGGCGCAGGTGAAGGAGACGCAAAACATGGCTGAAATGAATTTGGCTGGAGGCTAGACGGCACAAAGTTCGTCGAGCTGGTCGTGCCGGTCACGTAAGCGTTGGCCGGGCTGGCGGTATCGACCGCGATCGCAAACGCCTGATCCGAGCCGTTGCCGCCGAGCAGACTCCCGTAGACCAGACTGGTTGCACCCGACGCCGCTGGGTTGATCTCCATCACGAATCCGTTGAAGGCCCCAGTGCCTCCATAGGTAGTCTGGAATGCGTCCATGAAAGGAAACGTGGTCGGTGACGACGCGAACCCGGCGACGTATGCGTTTCCGCTCGCGTCTATCGCCACACTCGTACTGCCTACCTGAGCGCTGATTCCAAAATAAGTGGAATACACCAACGATCCGCTGGAATTGAACTCGGCGAAGAATCCGTCATTATTTGGCGCCGTCGACGCGGTGCCGGTCCCTTCAAAGAGCGTTTGGAATCCATTTGGGGACGCGGGTTGGCGCAAATCAATCGAGGTCGTGTCCGAAGTCACGAAGGCATCACCGGAAGAATCCGTCGCAATACCGCCACCAGTGGAGTTCGCCACGATGGCGCCGGTGCCCTGCGTTGCCTCCACTCCGCTGCCTCCATAGTACTCGGAGTAGACGAGGGTGTTGCCCGCAGCATTCAGTTTTGAAATCGTCAGATTGATTGTCCCTGTCGGAACACTTCCGAGCGTAGTCGGAAAATTTGTAGATGTCGTCCAGCCGAGGATCGCCAGGTTCGGCGGACTGGCCGAATTATCGAGAGCCACCATTCCGCCCTGGTCGTCGGCAGAGCCGCCGATAAACGTGAGATAAATCAATGATGCAGCACCGGTTTGCGATGGGTCGATCTTCGCGACGAACAAATTCGATGCACCGGCGCCAGTGCTGTTGCACGCCGTGGTTCCGATGTCGCTGCAGAAAGTTGTTCCCGAAAAGGTACTCGGAGTTTCCGGAAACGAAGTCACGTCCGTGGTTGTTCCGCCGACATAGATTTTCCCTGTGGAATCCACCGCGACGCTGTTGCCCTTCTCCGCTCCGTTGCCGCCGAGAAACGTGGTGTAAGCGATGGAAATCGAAGGATCAATCACCAGGGGCAAATCCGCGCGATACTTCCCCACTTCAAATGCCACTTCGCCGCCGCTCAACAAACGGTACCCGCCGGCGACGTTCCTGCGCGCCCCACCCTCCTGTTGATAGATGTACGGGCGCCTCATAGTGAGCTCGCGCGCGCCAGCGCGCATCACCAGATTCCCTTGCCGATCGATGTGAAGACCGTCCGCTCCGCCGACGCGCAGCAAAACCTGCTGCAAGTCGCTGCCGCGCGCCGCCGTCAAATCGTATTCGAGCCCTTGCGCGCCACCATAAAATCGCGCGTCAACTCCGGGATACAGTCCACCATATTTCACGGCTGAGTAGCGCGGAACATCCGTGTGCCATTCCCGTGGGTCGCGGCCGATGAGGTAATTCGTCTTTCCAGGAAGCAGAATGTCCCCAGCTCGTTTTGTGCTGCGGCTCGCTCCGGCGAATTCAACCCGCAGAAGATCTCGTGTAGCCGCCTCGTGCCACTGGTTGCCGCGCGCGGGCCGTTCCCAAGAAACGTAAACGCTATCGTCGGTCAAAAACACCGTAGCGTCGTTCGCGCGCGCCAGAAATTTCACCTTCGCCGCGGTCTGTCCGACATTTGGTTCGAACGCCCACCCCAAATTGGCGAGGCGTTGAGCAACGCTTCTGGCCGCTAGTGTCGACAACGCGAGGGATGCTGTTTTCGGCCGCGCTGCCGTTCGGCGCGGTAATTTCGGAGTTTGCCAGAGGAGGAAAAGGGCGGCCGCCGCACTCAACACCATTGCCAGGCAAACAAACGGACCGCGCCCTGAGTCACGCCGGGCTGGGCGAATGGGCCGCGACAGAAAGACAAACGTGCCGTTCACTGGGGCGAGTACTTGCTCTTTTTTTGCGTTTGAGAGGTACTGTGGAACTATACCCGCGCACGAAATTTTCTGTCAATCGATTACTTAAGAGGAACGATTTTCCGCCGGAGCAATCGGCCACGCAAAGGAATCTTCACCCAGAGGGAATTCGATGGTGCCTTCTCGTGGCACCACGTCGAGAGCCAGCTCGTCGCGCCAAAGCGATGCGCCAAACCGAATTTTGCGGCAGTCGGCCAGCGCAAAGGCCTTTCGCGCGACGCTTACTTCCATAATTTTTCCGACGGCCACGGAAAAATGCTCATCGGCGGGAATCCATCCTTTTCCATCTTGATCGGCAGAGAAGCTTACGAGTGTTCCGTCATGCAAACGAATCGTCAGCTTGATCGTCGCACCGGCCTCGAAAACGAGCCGGAATTCGCAATCCCGAAGCTGCGCGAATCCCTCGCGCAACGGATCGATGCGCACGAACAGGTGCTCTTCGTCGAAGCCGAAGTAAATTTCGCCGATGAAATTCATTTGGCCATGCATCGCCCCGCCCCGCCGGCTCGTCGAGTAATATCCGGCGCCCAGCCACTCAAAGTACGAACTCGCGCGCCCATCCACTTCCACTCGAAGCCAGTCCGTCGGCGGCGAGACCGGCGCTCCCAAAGACACCCGTTTAATCGGCTCCCCTACGTTAGGCGGAACATCCAGCGCCAGCGCCAGATACGCTTCTGTGAGGTGTTTGCGGTACAGTTGGTCGAACTCATCATCGTTCGACGAACTGTTTTCCGGGCCGTACCACCAGCACCAGTCGCTGCCTTCCGCCGCAAGCAACGCTTCGTACGCCCGTTCCAGGTCCGGCTTGGCGCGGTTCCCTTTCCGTCCGCTTGATTCTCCGGCACGAACTTTCCCATAGGCTTCGCGGGCGCCTCGCAGCAATTCCCAGGCGCGGATATCCTGGGAATGCCCGATCCAAATATCGAAATTCGCATTGATCCATGAAGCCGGGAATATTCCCTCGAGCGTGCGGACGTCTCCGGCCTCGGCAATCGCTTCGCTCGCCGTGAGCGCACGAATCTGCGGATCGTGCGCGATGCGCCCATAAAACTGCCGCAGGAATTCGCGCCCGTTCCCTTCGTAGTATTCCCAGGCATTTTCGCCGTCGAGGATTACGGATACCGTCACCGGTTTCCCCACGCCCGCCCTTTCGCCAATCATACGCAGCCTACGATGAAAATCCTCCGCGCCTTCTGCCGCGCCCATGCGCGAATACACGAAGCCAATCAGGTCGGAAAGATAATGGTCGCGAAAGAAGCCGTAAATCTCCCTCCCTCCGATCCTGAACTTCCATGGCGAGTACAACTCCCCCGCATTTTCAGGAATGCCATCGCCGTCTCGCCAAAAACCGATGTTCCGTGAGCGCCCCAGGACGCCCTCGTCTGTGGCAAACCAGCGAAACCCCAGCTCCGCGGCGATCGCTAACGTTTCGTCTGAAACGGACCCTTCCGAAGGCCACAGTCCTTGCGGAACCTGCCCGAAAAGATTCTTGTGATATTCCCGGGACCGCACGAGTTGCTCTCTCGCGTCCTCGGGGAATCGAAAGGGCGGCCTAAGCGAAGGACTGTGCGGATTTGCCACACGCGCGATTTGTGAATCGCACAGCAAAGGCAAAATAGGGTGGTAGAAGGGCGTGGTCGAGATCTCGATTTGCCCGCGCTTCGCGGCCCGGTGATATTCCGGCAATACTTCTCGCAGCAGTTCCGCCTGTTTCGCGCGAAGATTTCCCTTGTCCTGTTCTGAAAAATCCGAGCCTCGCCGTGCAAGCGCTGATACAACAGGATCGAAGGCCAGGTACTCTTCATCCATCCACGCAAGCTGCGACAGAAGCTGCAAATCCCGCCAGTCATGAGCGTTGAATTGCGATGTGGCGTGCTCGGTTCCCATCTTCTGCGACCACTGGAAAAGCTCCACGAAGCGCGGCCAGCGGCTCATCAGCCGTTCGTGATTCACCTGAAACGCGCGCTGCAGTATCTGGTGTTTGTCCGCGTCGGACAGCTCACTGGCTGGCTTGAACGCAACGTCGAACCACGGGTCTTCGAATTTGCCGCTTGCGTATTCCTGGATCTGCATCGCCAGCGAAGGAACGATGTTGAAAGTCACGTGAACCTCAGGAAACGGTTCCAGCACGCGCACCATGCCCCAATAGTCCTTGAGAGCGTGCAGCCGAGTCCACGGCAGGATGTACCGGCGCGTCGTAGGATCGCGATACTGAGGCTGATGCATGTGCCACAACAGAACCAGATGAACGCGGCTCATGCCGGACGACTTTCCCTTGGGTTCCTGTTGCTCATGTTAGAATGACCTTGCGCTCTATGCGCATTCTCGATCGATATGTCTGCCGCGAAGTTGTCTCCGATTCCTGGTTGGGACTCGCGGTTTTTACCTTCGTCTTCTTCGTGCCACAGCTGGTCCGCCTCATGGGACTGGTGGTCCAGCACGCGGCAACATTGACGGAAACTCTCACGCTTCTTTTGTGCTCGTTCCCGCCGGTCCTGATCTTCACCGTACCCATGTCGATGCTCGTCGGCGTCCTGATCGGGCTGGGGCGCCTCTCGGCCGACAGCGAAATCGTCGCACTCAATGCAAGCGGCGTCAGTCTTCGACGCCTGCTCGTTCCCATCGGCGCCGTCGCGTTTACCGCGACCATCCTGACGTTCTGCATCACTCTTTGGCTCGGCCCGCGTTCGCTCCGGGCTCTGAACTCGCTCGAAGATCACCTGCGAATTTCGCAGGCATCTTTTGCCATCCAGCCGCGGGTCTTCGACGAGCGTTTCCCTCACATCGTTCTTTACGTTGAGGACGTCGGCGCTTCCGGCATGCGCTGGCGAGGTGTCTTCCTGGCGGACTCCAGTTCGTCTTCTGGCTCGACGGTCACCGCTGCAAGAAATGCCATTGTAGTCGCCGACACGAGGCAGGGCAAGCTGACCGTTCATTTCGATGATGTCTCCACGCATGCGTACGATCCGAAGAATCCCGATCATTACGACCTGCAGACTTCCGCCGAGGAATCCAGAGACTTGCCGCTTACCAGTTCCGCAGGTGCGTCGAGCGGCGCTCAGGCCCTGACTGTTCGGGATCTGACTCTGAGCCAGTTGCTCTCAGCCGGCGCTGCTGGCAAGCACGACGCTCGAGTGGAGTTGCAGCAGCGCATCGCACTGCCGATTGCCTGTCTGCTTTTCGCGCTGCTCGGGGTGCCTGTAGGAGTGCGTCCTCGCCGCGGCGGACGGGCCGCCGGTTTCATCGTTACCATCCTGCTGATCTGCGGCTATTACCTACTTTTTGTCACTGGCGTTCACTTCGCGCAAGATGGCATCCTTTCGCCAGTTATTGGTGTGTGGAGCGCCAACATTGTCACCCTCGCCGTGGCGCTCATTCTTCTGCGCCGCATCGAACATATCCACCCGGAGGCACGCTGGTTCGGCCACCTGCGGCGCAGCCTTCTGCATCAGAAAACCGCGCCGAGCAAAATTACCAATTCTGCCAACTCGCCAACCATCGCGCGCGCAACCCTTCAAATCCAACGCTCGCGCCCCCGGCAGTACCGCACCTGGGCGTTCCCGCTGATTTTCGATCTCTACCTGCTCGGCACTTTCTTCTACTGGATCGTGCTGATGCTGGCCAGTTTCATGGTCCTGTTCGATGCCTTCACGCTCTTCGACCTCTTGGGCGACATCGCGAAGAATCACATCCCCTTCTCCGTCGTCGCCAGTTACTTTCTGCATTTGCTCCCGATGATGGTCTACCAACTTCTGCCGCTGGCGGCGCTGGTCGCCACGCTGATCACGCTCGGTTTGCTGGCCAAGAACAATGAACTGACGGCCTTTAAGGCCTCAGGCGTCAGTTTGTTTCGCCTCGCATTGCCGCTCATACTCGCCGGAACTCTGCTCAGCGCAGGAATGTTCCTGCTCGACGACTCACTCTTGCCCTATGCCAATCAACGCCAAGACGCTCTGCACGACCGCATCAAAGGCCGCCCTGCGCAGACCTATTTCCAACCTGGCCATCAGTGGATCTTCGGAGAGCACGACAAGATTTACAATTATCAGCTATTCGATCCCGACAACAATTTGTTCGGCGGGCTGAACGTCTTCGAGCTCGACCCTGCCACCTTCCAGATTCGCCGGCGCATTTACGCGGATCGCACCTACTGGGCGCCGAACTTGAATTCCTGGGTCCTGGAAAGCGGATGGACTCGCGATTTCTCCATCTCTACAGTGATCTCCTACAAACCCTTTCGTGTGGATTCGTTCTCCGAGCTCTCCGAGCCGCCGTCCTATTTCAAACGGGAGGTTTTTCAGTACGACCAGATGAACTGGTGGCAGCTTCGCAACTACATTCGCAGCTTACAAAAGGCAGGATTCGAGACCGCTCGTCTATCCGTGGAATGGCACAAGAAATTTGCCTTTCCTTTGATCGCTGCGATCATTGTATTCCTGGCCATACCCTTCGCTATGCTCGTCGGCACGCGCGGTGCCGTTGGAGGCATTGCCCTCGCCGTGGGCATCGGAATCGCGTATTGGTCGATTGCCGCCCTCTTTGAAGCTCTGGGAGCCGTTGGACAATTGCCCCCGTTGTTGGCCGCATGGGCTCCCGACGCCATCTTTGCCTTCGCCGGCCTGTACTTCTTCCTGAAAATGCCTACCTAGTTTTTTCCAGTTTTTTTGGCTGCCTTTTCTTCCAGAACGGCTTGCGCTGCAGCCAGACGCGAGATCGGCACGCGGAATGGAGACGCGCTCACGTAGTCCATTCCGGCGCGGTGGCAGAATTTGACACTCGGCGCGTCGCCACCATGCTCGCCGCAGATGCCCACTTTCAAGTTTGGCCGCGTCTTCCGCCCGCGCTGAATGGCCCATTCG
>JASHQB010000319.1 GCA_030037775.1 Candidatus Acidiferrales bacterium | reverse complement strand
CTTTCGTTGGTTGATTCCGGCTTACCTTCCGCTGTCGCGAAACGTCCTGGTGGCGCATGATAACGACAACGGAAATCACCGACGTGCATACATGACTACTCTATTTGACCATGATACGATATAATGGCTAATGGGAGTGTTGCGATGCCGGGCCGCAGCAACAAAAAGGGCACACGGGAAGTGGCTATTTCAGAGTTCAAAACGAAGTGTCTGTCCTTATTGGATGAAGTGAGTAAAACAAAGATCCCTCTCCGTGTGACGCGGCGTGGCAAGCCTGTTGCCGATGTCTTCCCCCCTGCCCTTGCCGCCGACGAAAAGGACTGGATCGGTTCTATGTCGGGAGACATCGAAATTACCGGCGACATAACCTCACCTGTGATTGCCATCGGAGAAATCGAGGCACTGCGTCGATGAGGCTCTTGCTGGACACCCACATCTGGCTTTGGAGCTTGGCGGAACCGAGGCGCCTTTCGGGAAGAGTGCAGCGCGAGCCGAGAGACGCGAACAATGAGCTCTGGCTTTCACCAGTGAGCAGCTGGGAAGCGCTGCTGCTCTACGCCAAGGGTCGAATTCGCATACTCGGCAGCCCTCGAGAGTGGGTGGCACGCGCAACCGCGCCTTTCCGGGAGGCTCCGTTGACGCACGAAATCGTGGTCGCAGCTCACGAATCGTCCCTTCGTCAGCAAGACCCCGCGGATCGTTTCTTGGCGGCCACAGCAGGCGTGCTGGGCTTGACTCTGGTGACTGCCGATGACCGGCTCTTGGGCTTGGGGAGGATTTCGACACTGGCGAACCACTGATTGCGTGCCGCCAGGAGATTTCACCTCCTTTGTCTCGGAGGGGTGGTCTGCCGTGGTTGCTCTGGTCTTGGCAGTGTGCGTAACCCCCGGCCAGTTCGCGCAAGCATCGCGCCAGTCGACATGTCCAATCACGCCTTCAACGGTACCGGGGCTTGACCGGTCGTCTCCTTGCGAGACGTTCGCTATTTCCTTCGACTGGAGCACCGCCAGCCATAGTTTGGTGCCCGGCAGCATGACCATCCAATCGTTCCGAACCAGGTGAACCTGACTTGTACGACGTTGGCGTGCGCGAAAGACTTCGGAATCAGCTCATCCGAACTCGGGGAGCACTCCTGATCCGGTGTCGGACCCTGAACCCTCCCTTCTTCTCGAGTGGCATACGAACGAGTGCTTCCCATAACGGGCCAGCTTGACCCTCGACCGATCTCAGTCAACATTGGCTGGCTCAAAACAGTTTGAAGAAGCGATCCGCCGGATATCCATGTCCGACCCTGGGCGGCAGGCGACATTGACATAGCCAAAGACGCACTCTAGAATCTCGGCAACATACTGCACCCGGGGTTGAACCGCGGAAAGCTGAGACAAGCCAGAGAAAAATGAGCCCGAAAGCAACGAGACCGCGCATCGCGATCGTCGATGATGATGAGGAATTGCGTTCGCGCATCCACACATCGCTGAGCGCCGATTTTGAAATCCACGACGGTCACGATTACAAGGCCGCCTATCGTCTGCTTCAAGAAGCGGAATTGGATGTCCTCCTTCTGGGATTACCTATCCCTTCGGGCGGCTTGAGCGAGTGCCTGAAGCTGCTCGCTCGTCTGGATGGCAGCGAGATCGATACGCTCGTGATCGTGCTGAGTTCCGAAGAGAAGAAATCCACGGCGCTGAAAGTGATGGGTGCGGGAGTCTACGATTATTTTCTCAAACCGCTGGACACCGATGTGCTGCGGGTCCTTGTAGCGCGCGGCGTTGAAAAGCTCCATATCCAGCGAGAGAACCGCATCCTGCGCGACGAAATCCAGCGGAAAAATGGGATGGGGGATCTGCTTGGCTCGACCGATGCCATGCGCCATGTCTTCGATTCGATTCGCCGCGTGGCGCGGTCATCCTCGACGGTGATTATTCGAGGGGAAAGCGGGACGGGGAAAGAGCTGGTCGCGCGGTCGATTCATGAGAACAGTGGGCGCCGCTCTCGATCATTTGTCTCCCTAAACTGCGCGGCTTTGCCAGAAAGCCTAATGGAGGCCGAGCTGTTCGGCTATGAAAAAGGGGCGTTCACCGGCGCGGTGGCCGCCAAGGAAGGCCGCATCGAGATGGCCGACAGCGGCTCGCTTTTTCTTGACGAAATCGCAACTCTGACCGTGGCGCTCCAGACCAAGCTGCTGCGAGTGCTCGAGGACCACGCCGTGTTACGCCTGGGCGGAAAGAAGCCGGTCAAAGTGGATTTCCGTCTGATTACCGCGACCAATGAAGACCTGGAAGAGATGGTACAGCAGGAACGGTTCCGGCAGGACCTCTATTACCGCATCCATGTGGTGCCGATATTCCTGCCGCCGCTGCGCGAGCGCGTAGAAGACATTGCCTTGCTGGCTGACTATTTCGTGCAGGTATACTGCACGGCAAACCAGTTTCCCCCCAAGCGAATCTCCGAGGACAGCCTGGCCGCGCTGAAGAAATACTCATGGCCGGGCAATGTGCGCGAGCTCGAAAACGTGATTCAGCGCCTGGTCCTGATGTGCGACGCCGACACAATCGAGCTGCGCGACCTGCCCAACGAGATTGTTTCGGCGCTAGACCGAAATGGACGAGGGCGCCTTCGCATTCCGGCCTCGGGAATCAAGCTCGACGAGGAGCTGCAATCCTATGAGCGAAGACTGGTAGAGCAGGCGCTGCAGCAAGCGCCCCACGATGCCGTCGCTGCTGCGAAACTCTTGGGAGTCGACCGCAATCGAATCAATTACCTTCGCCGCAAATTCAGCCTATGAGAATGGGAAGTTCGCAAGCGGCCCAATGAAAAATTCAACAGATGTTGAGAATCTCAACAGTCAGAGCGCCTGCCTCGCCGAAAGAGGCAGTACTGGTGCTGCGCTAAACCTTGTGAATTGAGTGCCTGTTTCGGAATGACGCAACGAAATGCTTTGGCCACTTGATTGCACTCATGTGAATGTCCGCCCACGGGGGCAATCTCAACGACAGGGAGATCGAAAATGGCGACGAAAAAGACTTCTAGCAAACCAAAGGCTTTGGGAAAAACGAAGACCCTTAAGCCGGTGAAGACTCTGGACCGCAGATCGCTGCTGCGGCGTACTGTTGTCTAATTGTGGCCGGA
>JASHQB010000318.1 GCA_030037775.1 Candidatus Acidiferrales bacterium | reverse complement strand
GTCGATGTCCATCTGGACGGACCGCTGCCCTCAGGGGCGGTACCGAACCTGAGCGTCGAGGGTACCATCCTCCTTGAGAATCTGAAGGACGTCCTTCAGGTCGGGCGCCCGGTTCACGGCGACCAGAACAGCAAGATCGGTCTCTTTAAGGAAGTCGATGGCGGGAAGGAAGCGGTTCAAGTTCAGGTGGAGATCGGAAAGGTTTCGGTAAGCGAGGTCCAGGTTATTAGCGGTTTGAACGTGGGCGACGTGGTCATTCTGTCGGACATGTCGCAGTATGACAATTTTGACCGCATTCGAATTAAGTAAGCGTATGATACTGGCGACGGAGGAGCGACCATGAACGGCACGCAAACATTGATCCATCTGGACGGGGTTACCAAGGTTTTCTATACCGACGAGATCGAGACTCACGCCCTGGCCGGCGTGCACCTGGAAATCAAGGTCGGCGAGTTCCTCGCTATCGCTGGGCCCTCGGGCTGCGGCAAGTCGACGCTGCTTTCGATTCTCGGCTTGCTGGATTCGCCCACCGACGGCAATTACACCCTGAATAACCAGCCGGTCGCGAATCTCTCGCTCTCCGATCGCACGCGCATTCGCAATCGCGAAATCGGCTTCATCTTCCAGGCGTTCAATTTGATCGGCGATCTCACCGTCTTCGAGAACGTCGAGCTGCCTCTGACCTATCGCAGCATGGCGTCGGCTGAGCGCAAGCAGCGCGTCCAGCAGGTGCTCGAGCGCGTAGGCATGGCCCACCGCATGAAGCACTATCCTTCGCAGCTCTCTGGCGGTCAGCAACAGCGTGTCGCCGTGGCTCGCGCTCTGGTCGGCCAGCCGTCCATCCTCCTCGCTGACGAGCCCACTGGAAACTTGGACTCCAAGAACAGCGAAGCGGTCATGGATCTTCTGCGCCAACTGCATGGTGAGGGCGCCACGATTTGCATGGTGACGCACGATCCTCGTTTCGCGGGCGTCGCGGATCGCTCGATTCATTTGTTCGACGGCCGCATCGTCGAAGAAACAGTGCACGCGCGCACGCAGGCCGTTTAGAAAATTTTCCCCCGGCTTTTTTGTAGTAGGCCGGGGTGTGCTCGCACGGTTTGGAGGCGACGCCAATGAATAACTTCTGGCAGGACCTGCGCTTCGGTATCCGCACGCTAGGCAAGAACCCCGGTTTCGCCGCCGTCGCGATTCTCACACTGGCCCTCGGCATCGGCGCGTCCACCGCAATTTTTTCGGTGGTAGACGCCGTCCTGCTCCAGCCGCTTCCCTATCCCAATCCGCAACAAATCATAACCGTGTGGGAACAAGAAGCGCACGGTCATCGCGCGCACATGACCGATCCGAATTTCCTGGATTTTCGCGCTCAGAATCACACTTTGAGCACACTGGCGATGTTCGCCTCGATTCCGGAATCCGTTTCCGGAGGCACCGAACCAGTGCGCGTGAATATCGGCATGGTATCGCAGGACTTCTTTAAGACGCTCGGCGCCGAGCCCTTTCGCGGCCGTGAGTTTGCCGCGAGCGAGCTCGTGGCCCACGGCGCTCCCGCGATGATCGTCAGCTACAGTTATTGGCGGCAATTTCTCGGCGCAACGAATGATCTATCGCGCGTCCGCTTGACCATGGACGGAACCGTCTATCCGGTCGTTGGCGTGATGCCGCAGGGATTCGATTTTCCTCATGGCGTTGCGGCCTGGGCCGCATGGGAGCGCTACGGCTGGGGAACAAGCCGCACCAGCCACGATGGAGAAGTCATTGGGCGCCTGCGAGACGGTGCGACCGTTGATCAAGCTCGCGCGGACCTGGACACCATCGCTCGCCGGATTCATTCCGATTACGGCAAGACGGAAAATCCTGATTATTTCATTCAAGACGCCCTGGTGCGTCCTCTTGCGGACGAAATGGTCGCAAACGTTCGCCAGGCTCTGCTCACTCTCTTTGGCGCCGTCATGCTCCTGTTCCTAGTCGCATGCGCGAACATTGCCGGATTGCTCGTGGCGCGCACCTCCGCGCGGCGCAAGGAATTGGCCGTGCGTGCGGCGCTCGGAGCCGGTCGCGGCCGGCTCGTGCAGCAACTGCTGGCTGAATCGCTGGTCCTGGCGATCGCAGGCGGCGTGCTGGGGATCCTGCTTGCACTCTGGACCACCGATTTTCTCCCCACGATCCTCCCAACGGATCTGCCGGTGCGGCAAGGCATTGCCATCAACGGACTCGTTCTTCTGTTCACGCTGGCCGCGACGCTGGCCGTCGCGGCGGGCCTCGGATTGTTCGCGGCGTGGCGCGCAGGCAGCGTGGACTTGAGTGATGCGCTCAGCGCTGGCTCGCGCAGTTACAGTGGTGGAAGTCACAAGGCCCGCAGCGTATTGGTGGTCGCCGAAATCGCCGCCACGATGATGTTGCTCGTCGGCGCCGGACTTCTGGGCCGCAGCTTTTTGCGCCTGATCTCGGTGAATCCGGGCTTCAGCGGAGAGAACTTGCTGGTGTTGAAGTTTTCTCTTCCCGTGTCACAAGACGAACTGACGCCCCAGCAGAAACAGGCAAAAATCGCGCAGCAGGCTCAGTTCTTGGACCGCGCAGTGCAACAAGTGCAGGCGATTCCTGGAGTCGAATCCGCAGGCATAACCGGGGCGCTCCCCATCGCGGATGCCGATGGATTTCCCGACGGATTATATCTGATTCTCGACGGCCAGCCAGTCCCGGCGACTGACGCGGAATGGAACCGCTTCTCGCTCAATCCGAAACAGACCGGAACGGCGGACTATGCCGTCGCCAGCGGAGACTTTTTCCGCGCCGCCGGAATTCCCCTGATTCGCGGAAGGCTCTTTAACGACCAGGACGGCCCTGATACACCCCATGTCGCTCTCATTACCCAAACGCTCGCACGCGAAAAATGGCCGAATCAAGACCCAATCGGTCAGGAAATTTTCTTCGGGAATATGGACGGCATCATGAAGGCGCTCACGATTGTCGGTGTGGTCGGCGATATTCGCGCCGACGGCCTCAACCAACCGTTCAAGCCGGTTATTTTTGTGGACTATCGTCAGCGCGGGCTCGGAGGAAACAGTTCGCCCGCACTCGTTCTGCGTACAACCTTGCCGCCCCGCGTCGTTGTTCCTGCCGCCAGGGACATTTTTCACCAGCTCGACCCGAATATTCCCGTGGAATTCTCCACGTTTGAGGAAGCCCTTGGCGCCTGGACAGCCCCGCAGCGCCTTCTATTCCTTCTCGCGGGCGTCTTCGCCGGAGCAGCGCTGCTGCTGGCCGCCGTCGGCATTTACGGCCTCGTTGCTCACTCCGTCACGCGGCGCACTCAGGAAATGGGCATTCGCATGGCGCTCGGCGCGCAGCCGGGCAACATTCTCGGTCTGATCGTCGGCGAAGGAGCGCGTCTCGCCGTGATTGGCTTATTGATTGGCGTCGCTTTGTCACTTGCAGTAACCCGGCTGATGTCGAGCCTTCTTTTCGACGTGAAGCCGGCCGACCCGCTTACTTTTGTGGTTGTTGCCGTGCTCCTTACGCTGGTAGCACTCCTGGCATCCTACATTCCCGCGCGCCGCGCCATGCACCTCGACCCCACGGAGGCTTTGCGCTACGAGTAGGGCATGGCTCCTTCAGAGCCACAACGAAGGATGAAAATGGTGTCGAGATGGCGTAGCGTTGTGCCGTCGCATCGGCGAGAGAGGCCGAGTTACTCTGGCGCTCGCTGAGCCCGCTTACGAGTATGGCTGGGACGCTGGGAAGCACAACGAATAGTGGCCTCCGGAAATTACGGAGAGCACGCGTAGGAGATTTTCGCTTTTCGAAGCGTCCGACGCCGAGCGGCAGAGAGGAGAAGTGCGATGGAAGTTCTCTATTCGTGCTGCTGCGGTTTGGACGTGCACAAGAAGAGCATCACCGCCTGTGTGTTATGGGCCCAGCCAGGGGGAAGGAGTGGTAAGGAGAAGAGGCGCTTTGAAACGTTCACGCGGGATTTGCTGCGGCTGGCCGATTGGCTGCGGGAGTGCGGAGTGACGCATGTGGCCATGGAGTCCACCGGAGTGTACTGGAAGCCGGTGTGGAACATTCTGGAGGGGCAGTTTGAGGTGTTGCTGGTGAACGCGCAACACATCAAGGCCGTGCCGGGACGGAAGACGGACCAGAAGGACAGCGAGTGGATCGCCGACCTGCTGCAGCACGGATTGCTACGGGCAAGTTTTGTGCCGCCGCGAGCGACGCGCGAGCTGCGCGACCTCACGCGCTATCGGGTGAGTTTGACGCAGGAGATCAACCGCATCGCCAATCGCGTGCAGAAGGTCCTGGAGGACGCCAATATCAAGCTGGCCTCGGTGGCGACAGATGCTCTGGGCGCTTCGGGGAGAGCCATGTTGGAAGCGATGCTGGCGGGAGAAGAGGATTCCTCTCGGTTGGCGGAGATGTCCAAGGGGCTGCTGCGGAACAAGATGCCGGAGTTGCAATTGGCAATGGAAGGTCGCATGGATGAGCATCACCGCTTCTTGCTCCGACAGCTCTACGATCATCTACTGTTCACCGAAGGGAAGCTGCGGGAGATCGAGCAAGAGATCGCCAGGCGTATGCGCCCTTTTGAGGCGGAGGTCGCTCGGTTGTGCACCATTCCGGGAGTCGATCGAGTGACTGCGCACGGGTTGCTGGCGGAAATCGGGCTCAACATGGACCAGTTTCCGTCGGCGGCGCACCTGGCTTCCTGGGCCTGTTTGTGCCCGGGAAGTTTCGAGAGCGCCGGGAAACGGTTGAGCGGGAAGATGCGCAAGGGCAATGTGTCGCTGCGGCGTTGTCTGGCGCAAGCCGCTTGGGCCATCTCCATGCAGAGAAACAATTATCTCTCCGCTCTCTATCGGAGGATCGCGGCACGGCGAGGAGCGAAACGGGCGGTGATGGCCGTGGCCCATGCCTTGTTGGTGATTGCTTTTCACATGCTCAAACGCGGGGAGAACTATCGTGAACTAGGCGCCGATCACTTTGACCGGATCAACGTGAGCCAGATTCGTCGTTCTCTGGTGCGGCGGTTGGAGCGTCTCGGCCACAAAGTCACACTGGAACCCCTCGCGCAGACAGCCTGAGAAGGTATTTTCGTAGGAGTAGCTAGACTTTTTTGAGCCCCGACTCGCGTCCCATTCCAAACACAGACTGTCCGAAATCGAACACTCCTACCACGAGCACACCAGCCTTGTCTGTGTTACGCTATCAAAATACAGCCTTTGCTTGGGCAGCCGCAAAGGTGATGCGGCAATT
>JASHQB010000317.1 GCA_030037775.1 Candidatus Acidiferrales bacterium | reverse complement strand
CCGAGGATGTCGATCTGGGTCAGGCTTGTTGTCCCGCGCATGTCCGTTTCTCCCTCCAGCTTCACTCGGCGCTATCGGGTGCGCCCCATCGCTTGCTCCCGCTTGCGCATGTAGCCGAGTCCGGTTGTTTCCCACCGCCAGTTCCGCTCGTTCCAGTTCACGTCCTTGCCCCTCTTGCGGTAGACGACGTCCGTGCTGAACAGCGTGTAGTACACATCGTCGCCACTGATCTCCTTGACGATGCCGATGCCTCCACCGCTCACGTCGCTGAAGACCGCGATGCGGTCGCCGACCACGAGCGTGTGGGTGATCTTCGTGGAATCCCATTTCTTCCACTTCTCGATCAGGAAGGAGACACCCTGTTGGCTGTAGCCGTAGTCCCGGATCCACAGCGGGATCGATTTCTGCCCGAGGCGGGCTTCGCCCTCCGGCTGCAGGTAAATGTCCACGTCGAACTCGACCAGCGAGGCGAGGCGCCTTTGCGCTTCGTCGGCTCTCACCGGAATCATGTTCGTCGGGACGACGAAGAACTTGGGATAGGCGTATTGGGCACGCCAGCCGAGCGTGTGGCGATGAAGTCGTCCCCACAAATGCACCTCGCCGTGGATTCCGCGCCCGAGGTAGCCGATCTCGATCATGTGCTGCATGTTTATCCCGGCGTACATGCCGCATGTGCAAGACGGGTTGGGCACTGGGTGGGACTGCCTCTGCCAAAATTTCCTCGCCGCATCGGTGGAGCAAGCGGCTTGCATTGAGCGAAGGTCGGCGGCGCGCGAGCACGTGGCTTCGAACACGGCCTGGGGCGTCCACAGTTTGCCGTTCAGCGAAGTGACGCCCTCGGCTGTCCAGTTCCACGCGCGATACGCCGTCAGCGGCTCGACGTAGGTGTTCGGCACCTTCGCCAAGTCCACCCCGTACCGGGCGTGGGGCAGCGCGCCGCCGCGACTGGAGCGCCGATCCAAGCTACAGCTTCTCGACGGTGACAGGCTCAACGGTCGTCTCCGACACCGGGACTTCCACAGTCACGCACTGCTCCGGCTCCCGGCGCAGAGGCGCAGGAAGCCTCAATGGCTCGACGTCGATGACCTCAAGGGGAGAGCCGATCTCGCACATTATTCCTTTTCTCCTTAGGCTGACGGCGGGGCGACGGGGCTTACGCCCTCGCCGTGATGCGATTTTGCACAGCTACTTCCTTTGGGTCATTAGCAGCATGCAGCGTGCCCCCGCCTGTAGTGTACAGAGGATAGTCGTGGATTGGCCAGCCACAAGTCATTGCTGCATAAGGAGTTACAACTAGCCATTCCTTGTTTTTTCTCCATATACGTCAGGTGGCGTCAGTGTGACACGTCATCACGCGGAATCTAGCGGAATCTAATCGAGGAGTGGATCACCACTCGCAGAGACGGGCTTGGTCAGCGAGCTTGGGACTGGCCCCGCGGACCCCCCACCAAATCCTATCAGCCGTCACTACAACTTACTGTGACTGGCCTTGATGCATTCCAGGAAAGAAGGACGCGAAGGCTTATGGCTTACGCTGGAGCGTTTTCCGCACCGATGCTCGCCGGTAACTATTCGGGAACAACTGCCGTAACTTCAATTTCCACGCGCGCGCCGTCTTCGAGCAGGCCGGAAACTTCTACCGCGGTCATGGCCGGATAATGGCGACCGATGATTTCGCGATAAATCGCACCGATCTCTTTGTATGCTTCGATGTACTCCTTCTTTGAGAGAACAAACCAGTTCATTCGAACGATGTGCTCAGGCCGGGCGTCCGCTTCGGCAAGGACTTCAACCATGTTATTCAATGCTTGGCGCACCTGGCCGCAGAAATCCCTGGCTACCATGCGACATTGGCCATCCCAGCCGATGATTCCGCTGAGAAACACCCATCGCCCTTTTGCCGTGATGCCATGGGAGTAACCGCGGGGCCGTACCCATTTCGCAGGCTGCAAAATTCTCATGTTTTCGATGCTCTCCCGGTGAACTCTACTCCTCCGTTATCGGTTTAAGGGAAGCGAGCCGTGCTCGCACATCGTCGGGAAGATCAATCGCTCGATTGGTTCGGCGATCGATCAGCACGAGGACCACTTTACCCTTGACGCGCACTGCTTTATCGGGACCACGAAGCACAATATCGACGCCAATGGATGTCTTCCCGACCTTGCGAAGGATCAATGCCGCGTTGACCGTTTCGCCAAAATGACTGGGCGCGAGGAAATCAACTTCCAGGTGAACGGTCGGGAGGCCCCAGCCGCGCTGCGCGACGATTTCGAAAAATGAAAAGTGCAGTTCGCCTCGGCACCAGTCCTCGACCATTTCATTGAATATCTCCAGATACTTGGGATAGAAAACGATTCCAGCGGGGTCACAGTCTCCGAAGCGCACGAATAAATCCTTGCTGTACGTTACCGCCGAATCCAGCGATTCGCGCAGCGGATCACGAAATGCGCTCATAAGCCTCGCTTTCCTGGAACGCTTTGAGAATTCCGCGCGCGATCACTAATTGCTGAACCTCAGTCGCTCCTTCATAAATCCGCAGCGGGCGAATCTCCCGGTACAACCGTTCCACGATTTCTCCCTTCTTTACGCCTTGCCCGCCAAACATTTGTACAGCGGCGTCGATCACGGCTTGTGCCATTTCTGTGGCGTTCATTTTGGCCATGGCGGCCTCCACGGTCACAGGATGCCCCTGATCACGCATCCAGGCCGCTCGGTAGGTCAGCAGCGCCGCCGCGTCAATCGCCGTTGCCATGCCCGCGAGCTTTGCCTGAGACAGTTGAAAATCCGCCAGTGTCTGACCGAACATTTCGCGAGAACAAGCCCGTTTGAGCGCCTCGTTGAACGCGCGCTTCGCAAAACCAAGAGCGGCCGCGGCGACCGAGCTTCGAAATATGTCGAGCGTGGACATAGCCGCGTGAAAACCCTTTCCCGGTTCGCCCAGACGCTGCGAAACCGGCACGACGCAGTTCTGAAATCGCAGGTGAGCGAGCGGATGCGGAGCCATAATCTCAAGACGCTCCACAATATGCAGTCCCGAAGAGTCTGCATCCACAATAAACGCGGTAATGCCGCGCGCCGCGGGAGCTTCGCCGGTACGCGCAAAAACCACGTAAAAATCCGCGATGCCGCCGTTTGAAATCCAAGTCTTTTCTCCATTCAGGATGTAATTGTCACCCTGCGCCCGGGCTTCGCAGCGGAGGGAAGCGACATCAGAGCCCGCGCTCGGCTCGGAAAGAGCAAACGCCGCAATGGCCGCACCCTTGGCCACGCGCGGCAGATACTTTTGTTTTTGTTCGCCATTGCCGAAGAGCGTGATTGCGCCAGAGCCAAGGCCCTGAAGGGCAAAGGCAAAATCGGCTAGTCCCGAATGCCAAGCGAGAATTTCACGAATCAGGCAGATCGCTCGTGTGTCGATGCCATCGGTTGCTCCGCCATATGCTTTCCCGCCGACTGCGTGTTTGAGCCATCCGTCCCGGCCAAGCTTTCGGACCAGTTCTCTGCACTCCAAATTGACATCCTGCGGATGCTTGGGGGTAAGATTTTCAGCGGCCCATTGGCGAAATTCAGCGGCCAGTTGCCGATGGCAATCGTCGAAAAACGGCCAGTTCAGTGCGTTGCGGTCGTGCAATCCTCAATCTCCCCGGAAGGACGGCTTTTGTTTTCCGACAAACGCTCGATAGGCCCTCTGAAAATCATTGGTAGCCATGCAGATCGCTTGTGCTTGCGCCTCCGATTCAATGGCCTCATTGAGGCCCATGTTCCATTCCTGGTTCAGCATTCTCTTGCTCATGGCATGAGCGAAGGTCGGCCCGGCAGCAATTTCGTTTGCCCAAGCCTGTGCATCGGCGAGAAGCGATTGAGGAGGTGACAATCGGTTGAAGAATCCCCACCGCTCGCCTTCTTCTCCGGTCATCGAGCGCCCGGTGTAGAGCAGCTCTGCCGCACGGCTCTGGCCGATCAGTCGTGGGAGCAAAGCGCAAGCGCCCATGTCGCATCCGGCCAATCCCACGCGGACGAAAAGAAACGCAGTCATGCTGCGCGCCGTACCGACACGCAAATCCGATGCCATAGCCAGAATTGCGCCCGCGCCTGCGCAAACTCCGTCGACCGCGGCGATGATGGTCTGCGGACAATGGCGCATCGCCTTGACCACATCTCCGGTCATACGCGTAAATGCCAGCAAGCCCGGCATCTCCAATTTTGTGAGCGGACCGATAATCTCGTGGACATCCCCGCCGGAACAGAAATTTTCTCCAGCGCCCGTTAGCACAATGGCGTTCACATCGCTGGCATCTTCCATGTTGCGAAACAAATCGCGCAGCTCCGCGTACGAGTCAAATGTCAGCGGATTTTTTTTCTCGGGCCGATTCAGAACGATGGTCGCGACACGATCCGCGACACGATAAAGAAAATGCTTTGTCTGATAACCAGCGAGTTTTACCGGCAACTCATGATCCTCCTTTGGCGCGTGAGACACCGTTACTTGTTCCCTGAGGCGCAGTCACCATTTTCGGGGGAAAGGCGCTTCCCAGCTGCGATTTCAATTTCTTCAAGAGCGCGGACATGGTTTCCTTCTCTTCGCGCGTCAGGACGCTGAATGTCTGGACAATCCAGTTTTCATGCCGCTCGGCCATTTGCCGGAACTTCTTCCCTCCTGCTTCGGTCAGCTTCACGGTTACCGCGCGGCGGTCAGCCGGATCCAACGTGCGAACCACCAGCCCTTCTTTTTCCAACTGGTCGGTGATTCCCGTGATGTTGCCGCCGGACACCATCAGGCGTTTTGAAATGTCACTCATCCTCAATCCGGCAGGATTCCGTTCCAGTTGCGCCATCAGGTCGAAACGCGGCAAGGTGGTGTCGAAGTCCTCGCGCAAGCGGCTTCGCACCTGGTTCTCGATCCGTACGGTGCAAGACATCAGGCGTAACCAGACGCGCAGCGCCTGATGATCGTCTTTGGTCAGCCTGGTTTCCAAGTCGATCAGCGGTCCGCCCTTGCTGTCGTTCCTTGCATTCATCTTCGGAGGAGAGGTGGTGGGCATATCTTCCTCACATTACCTCGCCGCCGGCGATAGCAATGGACTGTCCATTGATCGCTTCGCTGCCTGGCAAGCACAACCACGCCACGGCGTTTGCCGTTTCCTCCGGAAGCAGCAATCGCTTCTGCGGATTGCGGGAGGTTAGCTCCGCAATCACAGCTTCCGGAGTGCGTTTCGTTCTCGCCACAATGTTTTCGACGCTTTCGCGAACCATTTCGGTGTCCGTGTAACCCGGGCAAACCGCATTCACGGTTACGCCCTTGGCGGCCACTTCAATCGCAAGCGCACGCGTCAGGCCGATCACTCCGTGCTTTGCCGCACAATAAGCCGAAACATACGGGTAGCCGGTCAGGCCAGCCGTGCTCGACACATTCACAATGCGGCCCCACCGGGCTTGCAGCATCCCCGGCAAGGCGGCGTGCGTGAAATAAAATGCGCCGTCGAGATTCACAGCCAACATCCGCTTCCACAATTCGACATCCGTCCTCAAGAATGGAGCGGAGCTGGCGTGGCCCGCATTGTTCACCAAAATATCGACGCGTCCAGAGTTTTGGGTTGCTTGTTCGAACATCCGCGCCACCGCTTCGTTGTCGGTCACGTCGCCCATGACAAATTCGGCGCCGAATTGGCGCGCCGATTGGACAAGGCTCGTTTCGTTGCGACCCGTGATCGTAATGCGCGCTCCATGAGCCACCAGTGTGCGGCTGATGGCAGCTCCGATACCGCGGGCGCCCCCCGTTACGAGCGCATGCTTGCCGGCCAAACTCTGCTCTGTCGAGCTGCTGCTTGCGGTCATACCTGGGTCGCCAGCAATGCCGCGCGGGCCACGTTCCTTTCCCATTGCTGCTTGCCCGCCAAATATTGCGGCGGCCACCAGAGCTCGGAATATCCCTGCTTTGCGGCTTCGTGCAGGGTCCACGATGGATCGGCCAGATGCGGCCGGGCGATGGCACACAAATCCGCACGACCGGCAGCGATAATGGTGTTCACGTGGTCGCCTTCAAAAATATTTCCCACCGTGATGGTCGGAATTCCTACTTCGTTTCGGATGCGATCGGAAAGCGGCACCTGGAACATGCGTCCGTAGACCGGCTTTTCTTCTTTGCTCACTTGCCCGGAGGAGCAGTCGATGACGTCGGCGCCCGCCTGGCGAAACAGCTGCGCCACCAGTACAGAATCTTCCGGAGTGAGGCCGCCCGGAACCCAATCATTGGCGGAAATGCGCACGCTCATTGGTTTTTCTTTTGGCCACACCGCTCGCACAGCTTGCAATACCTCTCGCGGGTAACGGCACCGGTTCTCCAGCGAGCCGCCATATTCATCCTTGCGCTGATTGGTCAGAGGCGAAATAAAACTCGAAAGCAGATACCCATGTGCGCTGTGAAGCTCCAGCCAGTCGAATCCGGCAGCAATGCCACGCAGCGCCGCGGATACAAATTCTTCTTTGATCTGTCGCAAATCCTCAGAGGTGGCCTCGCGGGGTACCTGAGATACGCCCGGAATGTACGGCAATGGCGACGCCGAGATCAGCGGCCAGTTGCCGGAGTCGAGCGGCAGATCGATGCCTTCCCAACCGCGCCGCGTGGAACCCTTTCGTCCAGAATGGCCGAGCTGCAGAGCGATTTTCGCGTCGGTGTGTGCGTGGACAAAATCCACGATGCGCTTCCATGCCGCTTGTTGTTCGTCGTTCCAGATCCCAGGACACGCGGGAGTGATGCGCCCATGCGGCGAAACGCAAGTCATTTCAGAGCCGACCATCGCCGCTCCGCCCATCGCCCGGCTGCATAGATGCACCAGGTGAAAATCGTTCGGGACTCCGTTCTCTGCCATGTATGTCGCCATGGGCGAAACGATTACCCGATTTTTTAGCGTCAGCCCACGCACCTTGAAAGGCGTGAACATTGGCGGCACGGGATGGTCCACGCCGCTCCGCTCGGAAAACCATCGCTCCACTTTCTGCACATAACCCGCGTCCCGCACTTTCAGATTCTGGTGGCCGATCCGTTGGCTGCCGGTCAGGAGGCTGTAGGTAAACTGCTCGGGGTCGAGGTGAACGTACCTCTCCACCTGCTCGAACCATTCCATGCGGTTTCGCGCCGCATTCTGCAGCTTCAGGGCTTCGATCTCGCGCTCGTCCTGATAGAGCTGCAACGCGGCGCTCACTTCGCCCTGGTGAGCGCTTACAACTCGCGCCAGCGCCATCGCATCTTCCATGGCCAGTTTCGTTCCCGAGCCGATGCCGAAATGAGCGGTGTGCGCCGCATCGCCGATGAGCACCATGTTTTTATAGTGCCAGCGCTCGCACAGAACGCGATCGAACTTCAACCACACACTTGAATCGCTGCGATGTTTGGCATTGGAAACCAGCGGCTTGCCGTCCAAGCGTTCTGCAAAAAGCTCCTCGCAGAATCGGATTGAATCATCCGTGGTCATGTTGCCGATGCCGGCCTTCAGCCAGTTTTTTTCCGGCGTCTCAATAATGAAGGTTGACCAATCCGAATCGAATCGGTATGCATGGAGGGTGAACCAGCCCCATTCGGTTTCGCGGAAATCGAAGGTGAATGCGTCCAATTTTTTCTTTGTGCCTAACCAGATGAAGCGATTGTGACGCGTCTGAATGTTGGGCTGGAAGACGTCTCGGTATGTGTGCCGAGTAACCGAAGACGCTCCGTCGGAGGCGACCACCAAGTCATACCTCGCCGCATACCCGTCCGGGTCGGTGACCTCTTTCTCAAATTCCAGATTCACGCCCAATCCGGCCGCGCGCTGCTGAAGGATCTGCAGCAATTTCATGCGAGAAATGCCGCAAAATCCGTGCCCTCCGGACGAGAGCTTCTGGCCTTTGAAGAAAACATCGATATCGTCCCAGTGGCGGAATGCGTTGGTGATCGCCACATGCGTTTCCAAGTCCGCATCGCGGAAACCGCCCATGGTCTTATCGGAAAAAACCACGCCCCAGCCGAATGTACTGTCCGCGCGATTGCGCTCAATGACCGTGATTGGCCATTCGGGATGCGCTTTTTTGGCAAGGATGGAAAAATACAAACCGCCGGGTCCTCCGCCAAGGCAAACGACTCTCATGCCGTAACCTCACGCAGCGCGACAATCAATTTTTGGCCAGTTTCATCGGCTAGCGCGGCTTCGCGAAGTTTTTTGAGGCGCTGGGGAGCATCGGGCTTTTGCAGCACGTTGGGCAGAGCGGCCATCATGGCGTCGAAATTTTTCCGGCCACGGATGCTGGTGTCGCCGTATCCGCGCAGTACGCGCGGAAATTCCGATACTTCCACGGCCAGATAATAGTCCTCCTTCGAGAGATCCCTTATTCGCGCCAGCCATTGTTCGATTCTTTGCTGCTCGTCAAAAAAACGCAACGAACGTCGCCGCCATTTGCGCAGGCTGGCAAGAAAATAGAGCTGCAAAAAACCACGGAGGGAAGTGGTCTGCACCACGCGTCCGTGTTCCGCGACTCTGACAAGAAACCGCCGTGCGGATCGGTTTGTTCGCAGCCAGCGACCTAGCTTCTTCGGCAAGATATCGGTGATTTCCTCGATACGCGGATAGAGAAATTCGTGAATTTGCAACAGTTGCTCGGGCTCTGTTCCGGTTTCGTGGTTGATGCGATCAAACCGCGCGCGCCGGGTCTTTAGGTCGGCGACGCGGACGGCATCCTCATAGGTCATCCATACTGCCAGGGAGCGGCCAGTCTCACGCAATAAGCGGCATTGCCCATCGCCAAACTTTGCGTCAAGGTCTCGGATTCCGGCGAGGCGGTCGAGATATTCGCAGGCGTAACGCTCGTCTTGATAGTCAGCGAGGCGAGTAATTCCGGCGCGCAGAATATCATGACTCATCGCCGGGAATTCGCTCGCCAGGCGCGTCACAAGTGGAGAGACTTTCGGTCCTGACGCTGGGTTCGCGACTTGCGGTGCTGGCTCGGAATCGCGGGGCTCCGTGCGGCCAACCGCCTCGACGCCGGCGGCGAAAGCAGCGAGACTTGCGTTCACGCCGATGCCGCTACGCCGAATGGCTTCCTCGAATTGCTCCTTCGGAAACGGCAGCGCGCCCGTTCCTGCCAAAGCACCAAACAGTACGGAGCTTATTACGCTGTGCTGCTCGGAAGCCATGCGCGCGAAATTTCGCAGCACGGCCTTCTTGGCGGCTTGATTACAACCTTCGATCAGTTTCGCGGCTTCGACGCGCCCGTCTTCCGTGGCAGTTTTCTCGGTCATCGAGTAAACGCGGTGCGTCGACGCGATCAGCGTTGTTCGGTCGGGCGTCACCAAGCCGCGCTGGATTGCGCGACCCGCTTCCATGAGTTCGGACGCAATTACAACCTCCACTTCGCCCGGAACCGGCATCAATGCAAGAACCGGCTCTTTTCCTGTTGCCTGCGCCACGGCCTCGGGAAAAAGCTCGATGTAGTAGATCGTCGCGCCTGTGCGTTGCGCTACCCCCGGCACGGAGGTTGCCTGCGCACAATAGCCCGAATGCTCCGCTAAGTCGACGACCCAGTCGGCCAGCACTCCACCGCCTTCGCCTCCCATGGCGAGAACAGCGATGGTGATCGCGCGTGGTCGGGTCGCGATGGCGGGTGTTGTTGGATTCGGCATTTACCGTGCTTCCCTACTCTAAGAATTTCGGCTACATGGCGACAGTCGCCAGCCGCCGCTCCATCCTTTGTTGAAGATAATCGATCACCGCGCGCCGCCCGCGCATCCTCCAGCGCTCCCAGGTGCCGGGATTGGTAATCACCTCGGCGCGATAAAACGATGGGCACAACCTTGCGGCATGAGCCACTTCGCCGCAGAGGCCGCAGCCAACGCAGCTCTCGATCACCGTGGCAACAGGATCTTTTCTGAGCGGATCCGGATTGGGGGCAATCGTCAGGGACGGGCAGCCAGAGAGACGAATGCAAGAATGATCGCCGGTGCAAACGTCGGCATCGACGCCGAACTTCTCCCGCACCACACGTTGGCCCTCCTGCGCCAGCTTTTGCATTCGTGGCTTTAGGCGGCGTTGCTTATTCAGCGTGCACTCGCTCTGGGCCACGATTACCTTGGGCCCTTTCTCGTCGGTAGTCAGCGCTTCTTTCAGGGTGTCGCGCATTGCGACGACGTCATAGGTTCGCGTTATTGTACGCACCCATTTCACGCCGACTCCTCGCACCGCATCGGCGATGGACAATTGGGTCGTGCGGATGGGATTGGTCGCTTTTGACGACAAAATATCCTGACCGCCCGTCGCTGCGGTGTAGGCATTGTCGATCACGACCAGCACGCTATCGTTTTGATTGAAAACGGCGTTCCCCACGCCGCTGGTTAAGCCGTTGTGCCAAAATCCGCCGTCACCCATGATGCTGATGGTTCTCTTTCCGGTTTCTTTCGTATGAAAAGCGGCGGCGCCTGCCCATCCGAGTCCGTAACCCATGGTGGTAGCACCCAGATTGAAGGGAGGAAGAATGGAAAAAAGATGGCAGCCGATATCACAGCTCACGTGATGCTGGCCGAGTTCCCGCTCAACGAGCTTCATCGCTGTGAAGATGGGCCGTTCGGGGCAGCCGGTGCAAAATGATGGCGGCCGCGGATGCACATGGCTTTCGACCAATCGAAGAGCCTTTTCCGCGGGAGGAACAGCGCGTGCGGCGGACGGCAGATGCTCTGGGTCGATCAAGCGCGGCGCATATTCTTCGATAAATTTGACTAGGCCGCAGAGCACTGCCGCGCCCGTGTATTCACCAGCCATCGGCAGCAGGTCTTTCCCATGCACCTTTGTTTGCAGGCCTGCTTGGCGGAGAATCGCATGCAGATTCTGTTCCAGGAAAGCCGGCTGCCCTTCTTCGATCATGAGGACTGCCTTTTTGTGGGCGCAGAACTTTTCGATCTCCCCGTCGACGAGCGGATACGTCACGTTGAGAACGAGCAGTGGTATCTCGCTTTCGCCAAAGGCGTCCGAAAGGCCCAGAAGTTCCAGCGAACGAATCGTCGTGTTATACATTCCGCCTTGAAGGATCACCCCACATTCCTGTTTGCCATCGGCAAATACTTCGTTCAGTTTATTTTCCCGGATGAACTTGATCGCCGCGGGCCACCGCTTTTGGATTTTTTCTTTTTCGTGCAGGAAACTGCCGGGAGGAAGAACGATGCGGGTGGCGTCTCGTGAGGGTTTCTCGATGGCGTCCTTTAAGGTAAACGGCGGCCGCACGTTGTCTTTGGCGATAAATCGGCCATGCACGTGGCAGGCGCGAATTCGAAGCTCGAGCATCACGGGCGTGTTGCTGGCTTCAGAAAGCGCAAATCCCTGTTCCACCGCTTCCACGATCGAGGGCAAGTTTGGACGCGGATCCATCAGCCACATCTGCGATTTCATGGCAAACGCGTGGGAGCGTTCCTGCATGATGCTGGAACCTTCACCGTAGTCCTCTCCCACGATGATCAGCGCCCCGCCCGTGACTCCTCCCGACGCCAAGTTCGCGAGGGCGTCAGAGGCGACATTGGTTCCCACCGTGGATTTGAATGTTACGGCACCGCGCAGAGGATAGTTTACCGAGGCCGCCATGGTGGCGGCGGCTGTCGCTTCCGATGCACTGTGCTCGAAATGCACACCTAAGTCTTCGAGAATGTCATTGGCGTCGGTCAGTACGTCCATCAGGTGGGAAATCGGCGCCCCTTGATAGCCGGCCACATAGGAAACGCCCGACTGCAGCAGAGCTTTGGTAACAGCAAGAATTCCCTCCCCGCGGAATTCCTGTCCGGCACCCAGATACAGTTTTTGAACTTCTTTTTTGAACTGCCGTTCCGCCATAGGTCCGGCTCGGCTCCGAAAAACAACGCCCGCAAAAAATTGCGGGGAGGCGCAAGGTAAATTTAGGTCTAAATATTTAAAGGGTCAAGTAAATTGCGCTCGGTTTCTCGCTGTACACTACCAATCGCCCTCGGCGAGTGAACTAGCTTCGACGAGCGCCAAGACGCGACAGGGGCTGCCTGAGCCGCCCACGATCTTCAAGGGAGGGGTGACCAGGATTGCGCCCTTGGGCGGCAGTTTGTCCAGATTGGTGAGGCTTGCCAAGCCAAATCGGTTATTCCCATGCATGACGCTGTGACAAGGGAACGGCGGCTCGAAACGGAATGCCTGTCCCGCGTCCGTGCCGACGCCTTCCGAGCCCCAGCCAATGACGTTGCGCTCCTTTGCGAGAAATGGCACGAGTTCAGGATGTGGCCCTGGCACATGCGAACCATCTTGCCGGATGTTCAAAAACGCTGCCTCCTTTCGTTTGGACCAATCCGTCCGCATTAAAACCCATGAGCCAGCTTCGATGCGCCCGTATTGGTCTTCCCAGGTTCTGATATGTTGCGGAGCGAGCAGGAAATCCGGATTCCCAGCCGCTTCCGTCGAAACATCAATAACACATGCGGGTGCCAAGAGTTTTTCCACGGCAATTGTGTCTGTTGAATTTTGCGGATAATCCTTTCCGGTTATCCAGTGAATGGGTGCGTCAAAATGCGTTCCGGTGTGTTCGCCGCACGAAAAATTATTCCAATACCATGCCGGACCGCGCGAGTCGTACTTCGAGATTTCCTCTAAATGAAAGGGCGCAGACTTACCGAACTCCGGCGGGAGCTGGATGATCGGCGTGTCAGCTTCTAGCGGTTGGCTGAGATCGATTACGCGGATTTTGTGTGCCGCGAGAGCGTGTGCGAACTGAGATAGCAATGTCGCTTCCATGGATTCTCCTGGTCTAGCTCAGGTTCTGACAGTGTGCAGAAGACTTCCACGCTGGCTAATCCGGCTGTTTTTCTCTCCGCGTGCCGGATGACGACCGGCGCGGCGGAATGTTCTGGTTCAAGCGAAAAAAGTTGCCGGGATCGTAGTGCGTCTTGATAGCTACGAGACGACGCCAGTGGCCCTGATATGCTTCTTGTACACGATCTTCTTCGTCGCCGCTCATGAAATTGATGTAGACGCCCGGCGCCATTGCGGGCCGAAGCTTTGCAAAGAGAGTTCGCACCCAGCCAATGTTTTCGGCGTCGGCCGACGCCTGTTCCCAGCTTCCCAGGATGTTCACTATATAGGGAGCCGCCCGGCTGCCGAAAGCTGCTTCAGAAGGGCCGACGCGAGCTGCGGCACCGCCCAAGTAAGCAAGCTCGATTTGACTCGACGGGGAAGGAATAGACGCTAACGCCTCCATCATCTGCCCGATGGAATCGTCGTCCAGCGTCCCGAAATATCCGGATTTTGTGTAGTAGCGACGGCCGCGCGGGAATTCCTGATCGGCCATCGTTTGCAATTCCGTGAGGGAAACCGTTTCTCGCTTGACGTGCGTCGGATTTCCTATCGATAAAATGTGATTAAGATAATGGCCGCCCGATGTTTTATCGCCCAGCCAGGCGATGGTTTCGGCTAGAGCTGGTTCGTGATGACCCTGTCCGGGGCGCGCGGTTGATTCGCGTGAAAGTTGCAGAGAAAGGTTCCATTTGAGATCGTCCGGCGCTTCGGGCATGAAATCCCGCCAATGACGGACAACGCCGGATATGCCCTCCCCGCCACATATTCCGCTTCCCAGCAAGACAGATGCTAGCGGATGAAGCTTCAAGACGAACTGTGTGACCACGCCAAAATTTCCACCCCCTCCCCGCAGGGCCCAGAAAAGCTCGGCGTTCTCGCGAGCACTGGCACGTACGATGGAGGCGTCGGCAGCGACTAAAGTAAAGCGTTCGACGTTATCGCAAGACATGCCGAAGCGCCGCGTCAACCAGCCTGTCCCGCCGCCAAGAATCAAGCCCGCCGCGCCAGTGTGAGAAACAACTCCGGCCGGAAAGGCCAACCCGACCTTCTGTGTAGCGGTGTCGATTGTACTCAGCAGGCAGCCTCCTTGCGCGTAGGCGCGGCGGCTGTTTTCGTCAATGAGGATGCCGCGCATTCCGGACAAGTCGAGGACTAAGCCGTTATCGCACGAACCAAATCCAGCCAAGCTATGCCCTCCGCAGCGTACGGCAGTGGGCATACAGGCTGCGGAGGCCACACGGATTGCCGTCTGAACATCGGAGATCTTGCGACAACGAGCGATTACGGCTGGGTTCCGGTCCGCCAATGCATTCCAAACGCGCCGAGCTTCCGGATAGTCCGTATCTGTTGGAAACAGCAGCTCGCCCTTGAAAACGGCCTTCAGTTCGCGAGCAAACGACTCGGTATTGTCTTCCATAGGCTGTTACTTAGGGCCGAGTCCTGGGACAAGTCAAGGGCGAGCGCACATGGATCCATGGGGCGCGCCGTCGCAAATGAGGCACGGGCTCGATTGCCCTGTGAAATGAGTCGTTTAGAAGTGCGTTCGTTTCCGTGCACCTCGCGTGTCCCTTTTTTTTTCGAAATCAGACCGGCGACTCCGTCAGTTGTGCTCTCTGTCTTGGCCATGACGCGCATCTTACTCGGATCGAGAAGGGGACGTAACCATGTCCGTGAACGTGAGTGAAGTAATTCGGAAGCTCAATCCAGCGGAGCGCAAGAAGGTGGAAGACCGCGCGGCTGAGATAATCGCAGAGGAGATGAGCTTGCGTGATCTGCGCAAGGCCCGCAAGCTAACGCAGGCCAGCGTCGCCAAGACTCTCGGCATCACTCAAGACAGCGTCTCCCGACTTAAGAAACGCAGCGACTTGTTGATCTCGACACTGCGAAAGACGGTCAAAGCTATGGGCGGCGATGTGCGAATTGTCGCTGAATTCCCTGACCGTGCGCCAGTCGTGCTTTCGGAACTATCCGAGGACGACCCACGGCACAAATCGTCTCGGAAACACTCGCACACTAAAGTCTAATGCTCCGCTGCTCCCGGTACCGTCAAGAGGTCGGGGCCGCTCGTGCGACTGCTGTGCCTTGGAGAAATAATTAATAGAGTTGATGCGGAATTTCAAAGAGACTATCCGGGCGCGAGTTCAACGCGACGCTGGTTTTCGTCAAGCGCTCCTGCGCGAAGGGATCGTCAAGTACTTGCAGGAACCGAGGGCGTGCAGTTTGAGGTCCGGCCTACGCGGAGTACGTCACGCGCGAAGCGTCAGTCGTTCCTTGAAGGTCAACCTGTTGGGTCAAGAGTTCTGCGTTAAAACCGATAGGAACAGTAAGGTCCAATCCGCTCAGACTGTCATGTGAGGGTTTTGGTTGATTCAATCGTAGAGCGCAAATGCTCGGCATCACATCCGGCGCAAAACGATGTTCAGTTTACCATCCCGGAGACTCAGCTCCAGCCCTGGGCGATTCAGCATCTCCAGACTGCAAAGAACTTTGGCTTTTTCAATCGCTCGATGGGCTTTCTATCGGGCGATTCTTCAACAGCCTCGAGCATGTGCCAGCATTCCCACATTTACGTTTCAGAGCGGCCCTTCACCGCGGCCGTTCCGAGACTCAGCTAAACTTTGCGCAGTATTCGCGACTCGCGAACGTCCCCAAATCCAATACACAACGGTAAGAAATAGAAGCCACGGCAGACCAGAGAAAATCGTCGGCCTCATTCCCGGAACCCACCAAGTGGTAACGATGATTGCCGCGATGAACGCTGCACCCAGCAAAGAAGTGTAGGGGTAGCCAATCATCCGCACGGGCAGGCGGCGTCCGCCTCGGGCCTGCCAAGCCGGGCGGAAAAAAAGATGGGTTATGAAAATCATCAGCCAGACAAACAGACCACCAAACAAGGAGATTCCAAAAAGATACACGAAAGCGCTGGATGGATATAGGATCGCGATAATCGTTGCGATCACTAAACCAATCGTCGAGAGAAACAGCGCTGGCAAGGGCACGCCTTTTCTTGTCACCCAACCGAAACGTTGCGGAGCGTATCCTCCGCGCGAGAGCGAGAAGATCATACGGGTTGCCAGATAGAGATCACAATTCATGCTTGAGAGCGCAGCAGTGATAACCACAAAATTCATCAGGTTTGTGGCGGCGGGGATATGCATCAATCGGAAAACGGTGACAAATGGGCTGGCGGTGACATTGGCGCCGGGCTGGATCCCAGTCCATGGCACGACGCCAATTAGAATAATCATCGAACCGACGTAAAAGAGAATCAGACGAGAGACCATGCTGCGCATGGCCTTGGGCACAGCTTCGTCCGGTGCTTCCGCCTCGCCTGCTGTAACGGCCACAACTTCCGTGCCGATATAACTAACAATGACAAAGCACATCGCCAGCCAAACGCCAGCTACTCCGTGGGCGAAGAATCCGCCTCCCGTGGCGAAGTTGCGCAGTCCAATTCGGGGAGCGGAAGGAGCGAATCCGAACAAAGCCATCACACCAAAGCCAATGAAAGCCAGTATCGCAACCACTTTGATCATTGCGAACCAGTATTCGAATTCGCCAAATTCGCCGACGCCGAAGGCATTGACCGTAACGAGCAGCAAGGAAAAGGTTGCAACCCATATCCAGGGAGCGATTTGCGGAAACCACCAGCGGCAATAGATTGCGACCGCCGTTGCCTCACCACCGATAGCGATGCATTGGCAAGCCCAGTAGGTGTACCGAACGACAAAACCAGCCCAACGACTGACATATAATTCCGCGTAAATTCCAAAGGAGCCGGCTGTCGGATGCGCGACCGCCATTTCCGACAGCGTGCCCATCATCAACAGAGCCAAAACTGCACCCAGCAGGTAACTTACAATGACCGCAGGCCCGGCCGTGTGCACAGCCAAAGAGCTTCCGAGAAATAAGCCCGTGCCGATTGCCCCGCCAATGGCGATCATGGCCATTTGGCGCGTGCTCAGGGCGCGCGAAAGCCCCTGCTCTTTCTCCAACAACGTTTTCGAGCTTGATTGACGGTCAGGTCTCACGGTCCCGCCGGCCAGCGCCGCCTACCGCAAAGCAATCTAAACGCCCGGTTGCTCGGTCACCATGAGCTTGCGATGTTTCTTCAGCGCTCCGAGGACTTGCCGCACGTCATCCAACGTGTTGTGCACATGGAAAGAAATACGCACGCCGTCGTGTCTTCCCGAGACAACGATATTCTCCGCTGCTAGCTTTGCAATTACCGACTCCAAATCATTTGTTTCAAGCACTACGAGCGGGCCGACACTATCGAGCGGTGTCTTAATGCGGATCCCTAATTCCTGAGCGCCTTGAATTAAGGCCTCGGTGAGCCCACGGACCTGCAGCGCGATATTCTCCAGTCCGATCTCTTCCAGCAAGGCAATCCCGGCGCCGGCTGCGTAGATATTGGGAATGGGAGGGGTGCCGGTTTCGAAACGCCGAGCATCCATTGCCA
>JASHQB010000034.1 GCA_030037775.1 Candidatus Acidiferrales bacterium | reverse complement strand
GCGCTCTCGCGATCCGCCTGTGCAGCTTCTTGTTGTTGCTGCGGCAAAGCTGCCGCGCTGCTGCCGGCGTCGGCTGCACCGATCAGCGCCCTCCTCTCTGCGCTGGCCGCGGCGCCCGCGTCTTGTCTCGCCCGTGCGCTGGGCGACACCGCCGCAATCAGTGCTGCACTCAACAACGCGAATATCATTCGCTTCATCATGTTTTTTCCTTCCTTCAGCTTTGTCCTTGGCCGCTCTTCCGCGCCAGTGACCGTTCCTCGTCGTGCACATCCGAACTCACCACGCGAACCTTGAAAAGAATGCCCGCGTCCTGAATCCGCTGTTGTATTTGCTGAAACTGCTGCGAACTGATTTCGTCGGGACTGTGCGCAATCTCCAAAAGCACCGGTTCCAGCGCGCTCAAGATGTTCTCGATCTCCGCGTCTCCCGTTTGCTGCGCGGTCTGCTCGTAAAGCCGGTTGGAGACCAGCAGTTGCTGCGCGCGCGCCTGTTCCGTCGCAATGTTTACCGTCGTTGGTGTCTTCCTTTGCGGCGACCCGCTTCCATCGGCGCCGCCGCCGTCGGCATTGACCAGTTCCATCAGCACCATCTGCGCGTGGTCCAGATGATCCGAAACCGCCACGAGCAGAACACCTTGCCGAATCTGCGCGGGATTTGTTGTCGCCGTCTGCACCGCCGGCCGCGGCCAATAGCGCCCCGCAAAAAATGCCGCAACGATTGCCGCGGTAAGCGCGCCTGCTGCGGCGAGCCTGCGAAACCCGAACCACGGCGAACGCGGTCCCTCATGCATTTTCGTCGGCGCATCCAGTCGTTGTGCGATCCCGTACCAAACTTGCGCGCCGTAGTTCGCTCCGCGCTCCGGTACCGGCGCGTTCTTGAACGCTGCCAGCGTGCGTTGCAGCGACTCGAAATTCTCCCGGCACGGCGCGCAACCGCGCAGGTGCCCCTGGATGGCGTCGGCACTCTCGGCCTCGCCGTAATACAGCGCAATCAGTTGCTCGTCGTTCGGATGCTTCATCTCGTTTGTCCTACGAGCGGTGCCAGCGCTCGCCGAAGTTTCTGCACGCCTCGAAAAACGGCATTCTTCGTCGCGGATATGCGCAGCCCCAGAATCTCGCTGATTTCTTCTATGCTAAGTCCTTCATGGTGGCGAAGGGCGAACGCGGTGCGCTCGGTCGGCGTCAGCTGCCCGAGCGCCGCCTCGAACTCATAGCGCATCTCACCGCTGAGAAACAGCCGCTCTGGCGAAGGCGATGGATTGACCAAGTCGTCCGGCGACATGGCTCCTTCCGGGTTGTCCAGTTCCTGCACCTCGCTTGGGGGACGGCGTTTCCGCAGGTGGTCAAGCGAACAATTCGCGCAAATGCGGTACAACCAAGTCCCGAAGTTCGAGCGCGCCTCGAATCGGGCTAGATTTCGATACGCTCGCAGGAAAGTCTCTTGCACCAGTTCCTCCGCGTCGTTCTCATTGCCGGCCATGCGGTAAGCGAGCCGAAACAGCCGCTGGCTGTAGCGTTCAACCAGCGGCCGAAATGCCTCCTGGTTGCCAGCCAGCGTCTCCGCGACTTGCGCGGCGTCGCTGCCTTCCGCGTGATCCACCATTCGAACCATTAGACTGGCCTTTTCCGTTGCGGTTAGGTCGCCAAAAACGAATCGGTTCGCCGAGCATACCAGACCCCGCCAACGCAATAGCAACTCCCTGGCCACAGCATGCCTCCGCGAAAAATCTAATGGAACTTGGGACTGGGTTTGCAGGAATATAAGCTTAGGGTATATGGACCTGATGAGGACGGACGCGCACCTGAGGGGCATATGCAAGTGAACATTAAGAAAGCTTGTAAGCGAAATTCCGCTCCCGTGGCGCTTTGCGCCGCGCTGATAATCGTGGTTGGCCTTCTCTGGCCCAGCGCAAACACTGCCGCGGCTGCCGCTGATCAACCTCCGAATCTTGCCGGCACGTGGAAACTGAACAAGGACAAGAGCGACAATCCGCGAGAAAAAATGCAGGAAGCGATGGGGAATTCGGGAGGCATGCAAGGTGGCGGAGGCGGCGGCTACGGCCAGCGCCGCGCCGGAGGTGGGAGTGAAGGTGGGCCGCGCGGCAACATGATGGATGAATTCACCCAGATCACCATTGTCCAAACCGGCTCGGACATCAAGGTCACCGGAGCATCAGGGCGCACCCTCGCCGTACTGCCGGCGGACACCACCTCCAATTCCGATGCAAATTCAAGTAATGCGAATTCAGATTCAAATGCGAACGGCCAGTACGCTCCGCCACCTCCTACGGTTCACTGGCAGGATAATCAGCTCATCGCGGAGCTCCAGGGCCGCCGCGGTGGCAAAACGACGCGCACCTACGAACTTTCTCCCGATGGCAAACAGCTTTATGTCACCACGCGCATGGAAAACCCGCGCTTCAGCCAGCCGGTGACCTACCGGTTTGTCTACGATCCGGTGAAGAGCAATTGAAAAGCGGAGTGTGCTTCGTCGCCGATCTACCACTACGGCCGGGTCCGCTCCTCTGCTATTCGTAGAGAATCTCTACAATTGTAGAATAAGGAGCGGACTACGGCCACCATCGTGAGACAGACTTCGCGTACCCGCGAAATTCTATGGCTCGCCGCCCTTTGTGCGTGCTTCGCGATGGCGTCTTCCTCGAGCTTTGCCCAGCTTCCGCCCATATCAACCGGAACCATCGCCGGAGTCGTACAGTCCTCCGAAGGCGCAGTCGTTCCGGGCGCGACAGTCAAGATCACAAATACGCAGACGCACAAAGTCTGGGTAAGCTGGAGCGATGAGTCGGGCAAGTTCGAATTTCCGGGCCTCCCGCCTGGACCTTATTCCATCGAAGCGAGTCAGCTGGGCTTCCTCCTCGCCACCACCCAGGCGACCGTCTCGATCGCTGCCTCCACGAAAGTGGCCATGGTGCTTCGCGTGGCCACTCTTGCCGAGATGGAAGCGCAGCCCGGTGCCGCACCACCACGAGCGGGGCTTGCGCGCAACAACGGCGGGCAAAATGGAGCGGCGAACCAGCCGAACGGAGCATCGAATGCTGCGCGGGGCGCAGGCCGAGCCTCGCAGTTGCCTCCCGGCGTCGTGAACGCGCTCAACCAAGGAATGTCCCAGAGCGGTTTTGCGCAGACCGACCTCACGGGCGAAGCGCCGAACCAGGGAGATGAGAATGCCGGAAGCGCGGAAGAGTCCGCAGCGAGTGCCCAAGGAGCGGGCGCGTCCTCGAATTCATTTTTGCTCCAAGGTACCGTCGGACAGGGACAGGCCACGACCGGTGGCCCTGCTCTAGGCGGCGGCTTCGGAGGTTCGGGCCAATTCGAGCTTGGCTCGCTGGCGCCGGGAGCGCCGGGTGGGCCCAGTGGCCAGCGCGGAATCGGTGGCGGGCAATTTGGACAGGGCGGTCAGTTCGGGCAAGGGGGCCCACCGGGCGGCGGCCCGCCGGGCGGGGGTGGCATGGGGCCGGGAGGCGGCGGAGGATTTCGTGGTGGTGGCGGTCCCGGTGGCGGTGGCGGAGGAATGTTTGCCGGACGCGGCGGCAGGCTCGCCCGCCAAGCGGTCAATCGTGTGCGCTTCAGCTTTTACAATCGTTATGAAAACTCTGCGGCCGACGCCGAGCCTTTTTCCATCACGGGGAATCAGTTCCCAAAGATCAGCCACTACGACGAACGCCTGGGCGGGAATCTCGGTGGCCCTCTGGTAATTCCGCATATCTACAACGGCAGCGACAAAACATACTTCTTCGTGAACTACCAGCACGAGACCGACAAGAGCCCCATCGACACCTTCTCCACCGTGCCAACGCTCGCCGAACGCGGCGGCGATTTCTGCGCCCTCGGAATCACTTTGTACGATCCCTATTCCAATCTGGCGGGGCCACGCACTCCGCTCGGCACCAACGGCTGCCAGGTTCCTTCCGGCATGATCAACAGCGCCGCCCAGGGCCTCTTGAACTACATTCCCATGCCCAACGTGGCCGGGCCGAGCATACAGAACTACGTCCTGGAGACCACCACGCCCGAAAACACGGACTTGCTGAACGTCCATGTGTTGCACACCATTAATTCACAATTCAGCTTGAACACCGGCTACAACTTCAATTCCCAGCGCGAGGCGACGCTCGGAAATTTCGCCGATATCGCCGGGCAGGAATCCACGCGCAGCCAGAGTGTCACGCTCGGTTTATCGCACACTTGGTCGACCCATTTCGTCGAGAGCACCCAGTTGAACTGGAGCCGCAATCGAATTCAAGTGCTGAGCGACAACGCCTATGTCAATAACGTCGTGGGAGACCTGGGAATTCAAGGAGTTTCCACGGATCCGATCGACTACGGAATTCCGCAAATCGGCTTCACCAGCTTTTCAGGCTTGAACGATCCGGTTCCCTCGCTGGTGAGGAATCAGACTCTGCGCTTCACCGACGGCTCTACCTGGGTGCACGACAAGCACACTCTGAAGTTCGGCGGAGAGTTTCGCCGAATCCAATTGAATAACCAATCCGATCCCATCCCGCGCGGCGCTTTCACCTTCACTGGCTTGATGACCAGCCAGCTGAGTTCAAGTGGGCAGCCGGTGGCCGGCACCGGCAGCGACTTGGCGGATTTTCTCCTGGGGCTTCCCTACAACACGAAGACGCAATACGGAAATCCGAGCACGTATTTTCGCAATTGGGGCTTCGTCGGTTATGCCCAGGACGATTGGCGCATGGAGAAGCGCTTCACGCTGCAATATGGCGTACGCTACGAAGGCGTGACGCCGCCGGTGGAGTTGTACAACCAAATCGCGAACCTCGATTTGAACCCTACTGCTACCGCGGTCGACGTGGTCACGCCCGGTGAAACCGGGTTGTATGACGGCACGTATCCCCGCGCCTTGGTTCATGGCGATTACGACAATTGGGCTCCTCGCATTGGCATCGCGTGGGATCCCGGCGTGAAGCCACGAACCATCGTTCGCGCTGGCTACTCCATTTTCTACAATGAGTCTGCCTACAATACCCTCGCGCAGAGTTATCTGGCCTATCAGCCGCCGTTCTCTGTCGCGGAAAACTGGATTACTTCCGCCTCCCAGCTCTTGACGATTCAGCAGGGATTTCCAGGCACCTCGCAAACCACGGGAACAATTCTGAACACCGCCGGCGTGGATCCCTTCTACCGCGACGGTCACGCGCAAATCTGGATGCTGGGCACGGAAACGTCCTTCAGCAGAGACTGGCTTCTGGATCTGACCTATACCGGCACCGCCGGAGGCGACTTGGACCTCTTGCGTGCGCCAAATCGCGCGCCCCTGGGCACGAATCAGCTGGAAACGCAGAGCAGCCTCGAAATCCCCTACGCTACCAGTTTTTACTACGACCAATCCGGCGCGCACTCGCTCTATAACGCCTTGCAGACGCGCATCGTGCACCGTTACACCCACGGCCTTTCAATACAGGGCGTCTACACCTTCGGCAAATCGCTCGACAATGCCAGCACCATCGGCGGCACCACCCCCGTGGTCGTGCAGCAGGACGGCAACTACGCGGCAGAATATGGCCGCTCTTCCTTCGACATCCGCCAACAGGTTCGTTTCTTCTCCGTCTGGGAGCTTCCGTTTGGAGAGCGCCATCGCTACGGCGATCGCGGCTGGGCCGAGCATCTGTTCGGCAACTGGCGCCTTCAGAACATCATCACTTGGCAGACGGGTTTGCCGGAGACAGCTTTGCTCGGCGGAATCGCATCGGACAATGGGACGGGCGCCAGCTTTTCGCTTCGCGCCCAACAGGTCGGCAATCCGAGCTACGGCGTCTGCGGCGGCTCGCAAGCGGCTTTCTTTAACACCGCCGCGTTCACCACGCCGCCTGCCGGGCAGTATGGCGACGAGTCCCGCGGCGCCATCAGCGGCCCTTGCTCGTTCAGTTGGAATGCGTCGCTCGCAAAGTCCTTTCGCTACGGCCCCGAGCAGCGCCATCATGTGGATGTGCGTTGGGAAATTCAAAACGTCGGCAACCACGTCAATTTCAGCGGCCTGTCGACGCTGTTAGGCTCGTCCACCTTCGGCCAGGTGACCAGCGCGAGTACAATGCGTACTATGGATGTGATGCTACGGTACAACTTCTGATGAAAAATCGCGTGCGCCAAATCGTTGCGGTTCTGGTAATCGCTGCATTTTCGCTGGCCTCTCTGCCGCTCAGCGCTCAGCAGCAGTCCGTGCCTCCGCCGCCGCAATCACCGGCATCAGGAAACGTCGCGCTTCTGCATACCGCATCGAATTTCGTGCGCATTGATGTCGAGGTCAACGATCGCTCAGGGAAGCCGATCACGGGTCTGAAGCCGTCGCAATTCAGCCTCACCGACAACGGCAAACCTCAGAAGATCACCAATTTCTCGTATGCCGACATCGAAAAAGTCGAAACGGCCGGCGCGGAAAACGCCAAACCGCTCGTCGTGCCCGTCGATAGCGACGAACCTGTGGCGTCAGAGGCCGTCAGTGATGCCATCCGCGACCGCCGCCTGATCGTTCTGTTTTTCGATTTGACCTCCATGGAAACGGACGATCTGATCCGCGCCCATGACTCTGCCCAGAAATTCATCCGCAAACAAATGACCCCCGCCGATCTCGTTGCCGTGGTCACCTTTTCGTCGCGCCTCTCCGTGCTTGCCAACTTTACGAATGACCATGCCGTCCTCGAAAAGGCCGTCGCTCAGATTGTTCCCGGAGTCTCTTCCGATCTCGCCTCGCCGCTCGATGCCGCCGCCCAGAACGGTGAAGTTTCCGTGCAGGAATATACCGGCGCCGCCTACACGCCGGACGAAACCGAATTCAACGTCTTCAACACCGACCAGAAGCTCGCCGCCGTCGAAGGTTTGGCGGATGTTCTCGGCGCGCTTCCCGGCCGCAAAGCCATGGTTGAGTTCACCGGTGGAGTCACGCAAACCGGCGAAGAGAATCGCGCGGAGCTGCGTGCCGCCACCGACGCGGCCAATCGCGCCGACGTCTCGATCTATTCCATTGACGCTCGCGGCCTCTTCGCCTTGCCGCCGGGCGGCGATGCGACTACCGACGCTGCCACCGGAACGTCGATGTTCAGCGGCGCCTCCGTTTATCACCAAACCGACCAGCGCGAAGATTCCCGCGACACACTCGCGACGCTCTCGACTGACACGGGTGGAAAGTCCTTCTTTGATCTCGGCGACTTGAGCGATGCCTTTCCCGAAATTCAGAAAGACAACGGCGGCTATTATCTCGTCGGCTACAATCTTGCCGCGGACGTCAAACGCGACGGCTCTTGGCACACCATTCGCGTAAAGGTCAATGCGCCCGGAGCGCATGTTCGCTACCGCACCGGCTATTACGCGCCCAAGGATTTCCAGCACTTCGCATCCGAAGATCGCAAGGAACAGCTCGCCGAGGCCATGGACTCCGAAAGCCCCTATGTCGACCTGCCCATTGCGGTTGAAACGTCGGCCTTTCGGCTGAATGACCATCAGATTTACGTCCCCATCGCCGCGAAGATCTCGTCCAGCGCTCTGCAGTGGGCGGAAAAACGTGGCGATAGGGAAGCCAGCTTCGATTTCGCCGCTGAAGTGCGCGCCTACCCTGCCGGCCAGGTCGTCGCGCAGCTGCAAGACACCATCCACGTGAAACTCGGCGCGGAACGCTACGCGGAAGTCAGCAGCAGCAATCTGGTCTATGAAGGCGGCGTCGTACTCAGCCCGGGCAGGTACCGCTTGAAGTTTCTCGCGCGCGAAAACGAAATGGGGCACATCGGAAGTTTTGAAACCGACCTTGTCCTGCCGCCGCGGCCCGCCGGTCGCTTGTCGTTGAGCTCCGTGCTCCTCTCGAACGAACTGGTTCCCGCAGTGAAGACAAGTGAGGTTCAGACCAAAGGACAGGGGCGCAGCGCACGAATCGAAGACTCGCCGCTGGAGATGTCCGGCGAAAAAATCATTCCCAGCGTGACCCGCCTTTTCACGCAGCAGCAGACCTTGTATGTCTTCTTCCAGGCCTACTATCCGGATGGCGTCGATCCGAGAGCTCTGCGCGCCGGATTGATTTTCTTTCGCGACGGAGCGGAAATTAAGGCCACGCCTCTACTGACGTCGGCCGGAGTCAATCAAGACACTCGCACGGCGTCATTCCGAATCAGCCTGCCCCTCGCTAAGCTGCCCACCGGGCGCTACTCAGTGCAGGCAGTTGTCGTCGGAGCGGGAACCCAGCACTCCGCCTTTGGCCGCGCGTATCTCGCGCTGCTTCAACCTGTCGCCGCGCCGGGCGCGCCTCCGCCGCCAAAAACTCCCTAGTTGCGGAGGCCACGAAGGCCATAAGCCAGAGGACTCTAATTCACCGCGAGGCTAGTCCGCGGGCAGATTTGCCGTGGTCCACCCGCCGCCCAACGCCTTGATCAGCAGCACGCTCGCTACCATGCGGCGCGTCAGAATGTCCGCCGCCGTTCGCTCGTCGCTCAGGGCCAGGCTTTGCGCGGTCGTCACCTCCAAGTACGACGTGACTCCACCTGTGTAGCGATGGAGTGAAAGGTCCAGCGAATGCTCGGCAGCCTTCACGGCGCCAGCCTCTGTTGTCGCCTCTTGCTCCAAAATGCGCTGCGCCGCCAAATTGTCTTCGACGTCCTGAAAAGCCGTCAGCACTGTTTGGCGATAGTTGGCCACCGTTTGCTGGTAGGCGGCCTGCGCTTCTGCGGTCACCGCGTGTCGCCTTCCGCCCTCAAAAATCGTTCCAAACGCGGAAGCGCCGATAGCCCACAATGCGCTGGGTCCCGACAGCAGACTTCCAAGGCCCGCCGTTTCGAACCCGCCGCCGCCCGACAGCGTGACCGCCGGATAATAAGCCGTTTTCGCCACTCCGATTTGCGCGTTCGCCGACGCCATCTGTCGCTCTGCCGACGCAATGTCGGGCCGGCGCTCCAGCAGTTGCGAAGGCAAGCCCGGCGGGATAACGGGAGGAGGAACACTGAGCGGAGAAGCCGCCAAACCGAAGTCCGAGGGCGGTTCACCGGTCAGCACCGCCACCGCGTGCTCGTAGGCCGCGCGCTGCACTCCAACATCAATGGCCTGCGCGCGCGTCGTCTCCAGTTGCGTTTGCGCCTGTGCAACGTCGACCGCCGAGGCCAGGCCCCCTTTGAATCTGTCCTGAGTCAGTTGCAAAGTTTTTTGAAACGCTTCCACCGTGTTATTCAACAATTGCGATTCGGCGTCGAGTCCGCGCAACTGGAAGTAGTCCATCGCCAATTCGGCGTGCAGGCTCAGGTTGACCGTCGCCAAATCCGCGGCGCTCGCCTGCATTTCCGCTCTCGCCGACTCCACCTGCCGGCGAACTTGCCCCCAAATGTCCGGCTCGTAGGAAACATCCACGGGAAGAAGATAGTCATTGTAGGTGACTGCTTCGGTTGAGCTGTACAGCGCTTTGTTTTGCGACTGCCGCTGCCGCGAAGCCGATGGTTCGGTGGAGACAACCGGGAAGTAGCCTGACCTGTAAAACCGCACCGCCGCGCGCGCCTGCGTGTATTGCGCCTCGGCGCCCTTCAGGTTCTGGTTCGAAATATCAACCTTATCTTCGAGCTCATTGAGTCTCGCGTCCTGAAAAACCTCCCACCATTTCCCGCGCGGTGCCGTATCGCTCGGTTGAGTGGTTTGCCAATTTCCGAATTCCTTATAGGACGCGGACGTGGGCGCGGGCGCCGTGGGGCGTACGTATGTTGGCCCGACCGTGCAGCCGCCCACGAGCAAGCACGCCCCGAACAGGAATCCGCCCACGCCGATAATGGCTTCCGGTTTTCTTCCTGCGCCGGGCGAGCAGGCCCTGCGGCGAGGCGCTATCTTCACTTCACCGCCCCCGGTGAACCATTCGGCTGCGGAGTGGCATTTGTATTGACGCGAACTTCTTCATCGTTCACCAGCGCATCAGGCGGGTTCACGATGATGGCGTCCTGATCGGTGATGCCCGCAACCACTTCGACGCGCGTGCCGAAATCGCGTCCCAGCGTAATGTTGATCAGTTTCGCGTGCTTTCTGTCGTCCACCGTCGCAAGCTGAATTCCTTGCGAGCGGAAGATGAGCGTGGCAATCGGCACAATGTAGGTCGACGCCTTGCCGGGAATCGCGATGTGCACTTCCGCATAGGCGCCCGGCAGGAGCGTCCCGTCCGAGTTGTTCACGTCGACTTCCACCAGCAGCGTGCGTGATGCCGGCGTGATCGCGTTGGCGGTGCGCACCAGCGTGCCGGGGAACTTCCGTCCGGCAAACTCTGGCAAAGTCAAATACGCCTTGATTCCCGGCCGCGTCGCCGCGGAATAGATTTGGGGAACGCTCACGTACACTCGCAATATGTTCGTCGCCGAAATATGGAAAAGCTGCTGGGCCGGAGCGCCGCTTCCCGCGTTGATCAAGTCGCCGATGTCGATGTTTCGCGCCGTAATCACGCCGTCAAAAGGCGCGTAGATCTTCTCGAAGGATTGCAGGTCTTCCAGCCGCTTCACGTTGTCTTGTGCCGCCTGCACTTGTGTCTGTGTCGCCTGCATGCTCGCCACCGCGTTATCCACGTCCTGCTTGGCCACCGAGTCCGTATTCAGCAGGTCTTGGTAACGATTCGCGGTGATCTGCGCGATGCGATGGTTTGCCTCTGCCGTCAGCAGGTCGGCGCGTGCCTGTTGCAGCTGCTGGTCCACTTCCGGCGTATCGATGTCCGCCAGCAATTGCCCCTTCTTCACATGCGCTCCGATGTCCACGTACCAATGTTGTAAGTAACCGTTCGTCCGCGCGTAGATCGGCGCATCGGAAAAGGCTTGAACGTTCCCGGGAATAACAATCTCCTGCTGTGGCGCGGTCCGTTCGGCGTGGATCACGGAAACCGTCGGCATGGCCAGCGCATCCGTGTCTTTTTCGAGTTTGTTTTCGGCTCTCGACCGAGAAAGAATTCCGAAAATCACGACCGTCGCGGCAATCGCCGCAATCACGAGAATCAAGAGCCAATGGACCGGACCCATCCGCCTGCTCGTGGCCGCAGACGGGCCCATCGGTGCTGCAGCGCCTTCTTCTTCCGTCCCGGGTCGCGTGTGTACGCCAACTCCCATATCGTTAGACCTCTTCACAATTGAAATGCGCCAACGAATCCTTCGAGCTAGGCCTTAGATGGTTCCTTCGGGCGATGCACATGAAACAGGCTGAAGCATACGGGAACGAAAAACAGCGTGGCAACCGTCGCGAACAAAAGTCCCCCAATCACTGCGCGCCCGAGCGGAGCGTTCTGTTCGCCGCCTTCGCCGAGCGCCAATGCCATCGGCACCATGCCGATAATCATCGCCAGCGCCGTCATCAAGACCGGCCGGAAACGCGTGAAACCCGCTTCCGCCGCAGCTTCCACCGGACTCTTGCCCTCTGCGAGTTGCTCTCGCGCAAAACTGACCACCAGAATGCTGTTTGCGGTCGCCACTCCCATGCACATAATCGCGCCCGTCAGCGCTGGCACGCTGATCGTTGTGTGCGTCACAAAGAGAATCCAAACGATGCCGGCCAGCGCCGCGGGAAGCGCGGTGATAATGATAAACGGGTCGAGCCACGATTGAAAATTAACTACGATCAGCAAATAGACAAGCAAGATCGCGAAAACAAGGCCGCCCAGCAGTCCTGCAAACGAGCTGGCCATCGTCGCAATCTGCCCTCGCACCGTCAATTGCGATCCGCGCGGCAAATCCCGCCGGCTGGCATCCACAATCTTGTTGATATCGCGAGAGACGTCGCCCAAATCGCGCCCCGTCACCGTTCCGTAAATGTCGATCACTGGCTGGATGTTGTAATCGGACACGTTCGCCATTTCCGCGCCGCGATTCACGGAAGCCAAGTTGCCCAGAATTTGCGGCGGTGAGCCGTTCGTCGGCGTCAGCGGAATGTTTTCCAGGTCTTGCAGCGATTCGATTCGATATTGCGGCGTCTGCGTCGCGATCGGATAGCTCACCAGGTTCCGAGGGTCCAGATAGAATGTCGGTGTTGTCTGAAAGCTTCCGCTCAGGGAAATCAGTACGTCGCTGGCCACGTCGTGCTGCGTCAGCCCAATCTGGCTCGCTTCCGTTCGGTCAATGTCCACGTGGATGTCGGGATAATTGAAAACCTGCTGCACTCGCAGATCGGCCAATCCCGGAACGTGCTTCAGCTTTTGCAGCATCTGATCGGCAAATTCGCGGTTCGCCCCGCGGTCTTGCCCGATCAATTGAATGTCAATCGGGGAAGGCAGCCCGAAGTTTAGGATCTGGCTGACAATGTCCGCGGGAAGAAACGCAAACGTCACGCCGGGATACTCCTGATTCAATTGCAAACGCAGATCGTGCACATATTTTGCCGTCGGATGATGTTTTGGCTTTAGCGTCACCAGAATGTCTCCGTCCGCCGGCCCTACGGGTGACGACGTGCTATAGCTCAGATTGATGCTGCTGTAGGGTGTCCCGATAATGTCGATGATGCTGTCAAATTCTCCCGGTGCCACGGAATCTCGTATCGTTGCTTCCACGCGCGCGCAAAGCGCCGCCGTATCTTCGATTCGCGTTCCCGTTGGCGCGCGCAGATGCACGCGGAACTGCCCGCTATCGACGGCCGGAAAGAAATCTTCACCAATGAAAGGTATCAGCGCCATAGAAAGCACGCACAGGCAAAGGAAAATCGTCGCAAACAGGCCTCTGTGTGCGATGCACGTTTCCAGCATTTCCCGGTATCGAGCCCGCGCGCGGTGATACATATTTTCAAAGCCGCGCTGTAGCTGGACCAGCGGATTCCGGCTGCGCGTCAAGCCCGCTTCCGCCCCGTGATGGATTTTCAGCAAATATTTCGCCATCGTCGGGACCAGCGTCCGCGAAAGGAGATACGACGCCAGCATCGCGAAGACCACCGCTTCCCCGAGTGGCACAAACAGATACCTCGCCACGCCCGTCAGAAAGAACATCGGGACGAATACGATGCATATCGCCAGCGTGGACACAAGCGCTGGCACCGCAATTTGGTGCGCGCCGTCCAATATCGCGGGTTCCAATTCCTTGCCGAGCTCCAGATGATAATTGATATTTTCAATCGCCACCGTCGCGTCGTCGACCAGGATACCCACGGCCAGGGCTAAGCCCCCGAGCGTCATGATATTGATCGTTTCTCCCAGCGCCCCGAGTACGATCAACGAAGTGAGAATGGACAGCGGAATCGACACCGCAATGATCACCGTGCTGCGCCAGCTTCCCAGGAACAGCAGGATCATCGCCGCCGTCAGGCACGCCGCGATAATCGATTCGCGAACCACTTCATTAATCGCCGCCCGCACGAAAATCGACTGGTCTGCCTGTGGCCGGATCTCCATCGCCGGTGGAAGGCTTGCCTTCAGTTGCGGCAGCATTTTCTTCACGCCCTCGATCACTGAGAGCGTCGAAGCGCTGCCCGACTTCTCAATCGTCAAGATCGACGCCCGCTCTCCATTGACCCGCGCAATCTCTGTCTGCGGAGGATAGCCGTCTCGCACGTGCGCCACGTCGCGAATATAGATCGTCGTGTTTCCCATCGTCTTGATGGGCAGGTTGTTCAGTTGGTCCACAATCGTGGGGCTGCCGTTCATATCCACGTCGTACTCAAACGGGCCGATCTTCACCGTGCCGGAGGGCAGAATCAGATTCTGATTGTTCACGGCGTTGACTACGTCGAGCGGTGACAGTCCTCGCTCCTGCAGCGCCTGCGGCTCCAGGTCCACCTGTATTTGCCGCACCCGTCCGCCGTCCGGCCACGGAATCGAGACTCCCTCCACTGTGGCCAGTTGATTCCGAATGAAATTCATTCCCAGGTCCGTCACCTGCTGTTCGGAAAGCCCGTTGCCCGAGAGCGCCAGTTGAAGAATCGGCACCGTCGAAGCGTTGTACAGCAAGACCAGCGGCGGCGTGGCGCCCTGCGGAAGTTGGCGCAAAACCGACTGCGAAATCGCGGTGGTCTGCGCAATGGCCGTCGAAATGTTGACGCTCGGATGGAAAAACATCTTGATAACTGCTTTTCCATTGATCGACTGCGATTCGATGTGTTCGATGTCGTTGACCAGCGTCGAGAGCGATCGCTCAGAAGGCGCCGTAATGCGGTAGTTCAATTGCTCCGGTGTAAAGCCCTGATAATCCCAGACGACGCTGATTACCGGTATCGCGATGTTCGGAAAAACGTCCTTGGGGCTTCGGATGATCGAAAGGGGACCGATAATCAGAATCAACAGCGCCAGCACGACGAACGTGTACGGCCGCCGCAGCGCGATTCGAACAATCCACATATTTTCTCTTTACCTTTGCTCCGTCATCTTCCGCTGGCAGCTATATTGCCTGCGCCGTGCTGAACTTTCAACGCGTCGCCAAACTCTTCCGCTCTCCCTCGCACGGGCCAATGTGGTCGGCGGCCGCCAAGCGCCGCGTGCCACAGTACTTAACAGACGTACGCCACTGCCAATTTGATGCAGGAACATTTGTTTCGGCTCCGGCCAGCGGTTTTCGCGGGGCAGGGCCGCGCGCTCCAGCCGATGACGCCGGCAGCCGTCACGGGAAGGGACAGTGACCCTAAGGTGCCCGCCACAAATCCCGGAAGCATCCAATTTCGTCCCTGAGCGAATCACATCTCGCGAAGCGGGAGAATTGGCCGTTCGGAGGATGCACGCCGCAAAATATCGTTACCCGAACGGCAAGTTCTCACGTCTAAATAGATATATATAAAGACCGGCGATAACCTAGAGGTATACTGGACTTCTGTTGCGCAGGTCAGCGAGGCGAGCCCGGACTCGTACGATGGAACCTTCCATTTACGCCAGCGCCAGAACCGCCACAGAGCCCGCCGCAGCTCCCGCGGAGATCACGCCCCGCCCGATTCTCTCGCTCAGTGAAAAGCCTCGCCGCGCGCCTCGACGTAACAAATTCCTCGCCGCGATTCTCGCTGTTCTGGTAATCGCAGTAGTTCTTTTCGTCGTTTTCCGGAATCGTCAATCCCCGGCTTCTGCCGATGCCGGCGCGGAGACAGCCTCCGCCATCACCGAGAATTTTGTCAGCGTCTTGCGCCTTGCCGGAAGCACCGAGGCGCTGCGCTCTCGGCCAATTCTCGCGCCGCAATTGGCCGGCGCCCAACTCAATTCCATGGTTGTCACTCATCTGATTCCAGCCGGGACATTGGTCCGCAAGGGAGACCTGCTCGTCGAATTCGATCGTCAGGCCCAGATCAAAGACGCGCTCGACAAAAAGGCCGCCTATCAAGACCTGGTCGACCAGGTCGTCGAGAAACAGGCCGCCGAAGATGCGGCCCGCGCCAAGGACGAGGACGACTTGCAGCAGGCGCGAGACGCTTTGCAGAAGGCCCAACTGGAAATGGGCAAGAACGAAATTCTTTCCCGCATCGATGTCGAGAAGAATCAGGAGGCTCTCGCCGAAGCTCAGGAAAACCTCAAGCAACTCCAGCACACTTTCGATTTGAAGCGCCAGGCCGCCGCCGCGGACATCCGCACCTTGGAGATCCAGCGCGACAGAGCCCGCGCTACCATGCTCTACGCCGAATCGAATGCCGACAAAATGTCCATCCGGTCCCCCATGGATGGTGTCGTCGTCCTCAATAGCATTTGGACGGGGTCGAGAATCGGCCAGGTGCAGGAGGGCGACGAAGTGCGCCCGGGCGTCCCCTTTATGAAAGTGGTCGATCCTTCCGCCATGGAAGTCCGCGTCCAGGTCAATCAGGACGATTTGCTGAAACTGTATCTCGGCCAGCATGCGCAGATCAGCTTGGATGCTTACCCGGGGATGGCATTCCCCGGGACGCTCGAAGAGCTCTCTCCTCTCGGCCAGGCCAGCGACCAATCCGACACCGTTCGGAGTTTCACCGCTATCTTCAGTATTCAGGGGGCCAACACCAAGCTGATGCCGGATCTTTCGGCCGCCGTGGACCTCCAATTGGCGGACCTGAAGAACGCTCTCGTCGTTCCTGCGGATGGCGTGGAACACGACGCCGGTCGTGATTACGTTTGGCTGAAGGCCGGTGGCGATTTTATACGCCGCGCCGTCACCACTGGTCCGAGCAACGGCCTGGAAACGGTCATCGAGGCGGGACTAAAGCCACACGATGTGGTGCGATTGGCTCCGCAACTGGGGCAAGGGTCATCTTAAACAGGTAAAGAATGAGTAAGCTCGGCAATCTCTGGCGCAAGCGAAAGTTCGGCGTGCTTGGCGTCGCCGCGCTCCTCGGTGGGTCGATCACCTACGGCGGTTATCGCTTTACCCGGCCCGCTCTCGACGTTCCAAGCGCGCTCGTCCAGCGCACCGAGTTCGTGGATTACGTCCAGGTGCGCGGCCAGGTCAGCGCCCGCAAATCGATCACCATCGCCGCCCCTTATGAGGCCGGCGATTTGCAGATTATCACCCTGGCGAAAAATGGCTCCCAGGTAAAAAAGGGCGACGTCGTCGTGCAGTTCGACGCCACCACCATCAAGCAGACCCTGGCCCAGGATCAATCCGCGTTCAAATCCGCAGAAGCCGAAATCAAGGAATCCCAGGCGCAGGCGCGCCTCAAGGAAGAACAAGACCTCACCGACGTCATGAAGGCCCGCTACGACCTGCAATCGGCCAAGCTCGACGCCAGCAAGCAGGAGATTCTCTCGAAGATCGACGGCGCCGAAGCAAACCTCAAAGTCGCGGACGCCCAACAGAAGGTCAGCGATGTAGAAATGAAACTCAAGACCGACCAGCAGTCGGACGCTGCGGACATCGAGGACAAGCGGGAGAAAAGCGCCCAGCAAGCCTACGCTGCGCAACAAGCGGAACGAAGCCTGGCCGCGCTCACCCTGCGCGCGCCCACCGATGGAATGGTGACCCTGCAAGTCAATTGGCGTGCTGCTGGTCCTATGGGCAGCCCGCAGCCTTTCCGCCAGGGTGACCGCGCCTGGCCGGGCGCGGCGATCGCCGAGCTTCCCGACCTCGCCACTTTGCAGATCACCGGTCGCGTCGATGAGACCCAGCGCGGCCGCGTGCAGTTGGGCCAGACCGGCTCCGTGCGAGTCGACGCCATTCCCGACAAGGAGTTCACCGCGAAACTCGCCCAGATCAGCTCCATCGCGAGCATGGATTTCACCGCAGGCTGGCCCTTCCCGAGGAATTTCACCATGGACTTCTCGCTCCAGAAAATCGATCCGCGCCTGCGCCCCGGCATGAACGCGAACGTTCGCATCGCCGTCGACCGCGTGGCGGAGGGCATCGTCATTCCGTCGGAAGCGGTGTTTCAGAAATCCGGCCAGAGTGTCGCGTACATTCTCCACGGCTCCAGGTTCGACGAGCAGGCGATTGAAGTGGAGCGTCGCAGCGGAGATCAAGCTTTGATCGCAAAGGGTCTGCAACCGGGTCAACGGGTAGCTTTGCGTGACCCCACCGCAACACCCTGACGGATTCAAAGATGGCACCGAGGAAAGCACCGTTAGCGTCGTTCGGAATCTGCTTGCTCTGCGCAGGCTGGCTGGCAGCCTGCTCCGCTCAGGGCGAAGTGCGCTCGCCATCGGGCGGCGTTCCGGTTGCTCCGGTCGAACAAGCCGATGTCCAGCTCCGCGTGGATACCACCGGAGCCCTGCGCGCCACTCGGACCGCCATGCTGGTCGCGCCCGCGATTGGCGGTGGCGGTCTGCAAATCATTCGTCTCCTCAAGTCGGGCACTCAGGTAAAAGCCGGCGATTCAGTAGTCGATTTCGATCCCAGCCAGCAGCAATACAATCTCGAGCAGGCCCAATCCGACTACAACCAAGCCGAACAGGAAATCGTCAAGGCCAAGGACGATGCCGCTGTTCAGGCTGCCCAGGACCAAACTGCGCTGTTGAAGGCCCGCTTCGACCTGCGCCAAGCTGAGCTCGAAGTCAGCAAAAAAGATTTGGTCAGCGCCATCGATGCTCAAAAAGATCAGCTTGCTCTCGATGAAGCCCAGCGAGCCCTCCAGCAGTTGCAGCAAGACGTCAAATCTCACGCCGCTTCCGGCCAAGCCACCATTGCCGTCGATCAGGAAAAGGCTCACAAGGCCAAGCTCCAGATGGACGAGGCCCAGCAGAATATCAAGAACATGCAGGTGCGCTCGCCGATCACCGGGCTCGTGGTCGTTCGCCAGAACGAGAACGCTTCAGGGGGCTTCTATTTTGGCGGAATGACCCTCCCCGATTATCAGGAGGGCGACCAGGTCTACCCGGGCAGCACCATCGCCGACGTCATCGATATGGGCCAGATGGAGATCTCCGCCAGCGTGAATGAAGCCGACCGCATCAATGTGAAAATCGGGCAGTCCGTCGAGGTTCGCGTAGACGCTCTCTCGGGAGAGCTCTTCCACGGAACGGTGAAGACCGTCGCCGCAGGTGCCGGCGATTTTTTCTTCGCGGGTACCGGAAGCAACTCCGACATCACTGTCGAACTCAGCCATCCGAACAAACAATTTCGCCCTGGCTTCACCGCGCATCTGGTAATCCTCGGAGACAACCTCCCCAAGGCACTGTGGGTTCCGCGCGAGGCGGTCTTCGAGAAAGATGGCAAGCCCCTTGTCTACGTGCGCACCTCTAACGGCTTTGAGCCCCGTCCCATTCAGATTCGCTATCTCTCGGAGGGGAAGGCGGTCATCACGGGTTTGACCCTGGGGACGGAAGTGGCCGTCATCGATCCTGCGCAGGCCGCCGCTGGCGCCGCAAAACCGGCCACTTCCGCGAGCCCGGTTGGAGGGCCGCGGTGAGCGCTACCAACCAAGTCGTTCCCCCTCGCCTTGGCTACGCGTTCTCGGTCTGGCAGTGGCTTCCCGATCTGCGTCTGGGGTTCGAGAACCTCCTCGTTCACAAATTGCGCTCCTTGCTCACCATGCTGGGCATGATTTTCGGAGTCGCCGCCGTCGTTTCCATGCTTTCGATTGGCGCTGGTGCCCAACAGAAAGTCATGGCCTTCATCGAGCAGCTCGGCGTGCATAACTTGATTATCGAGGCCAAGGAAGCCACCAGCTACATGGCCCTGGCAAAAGTTCGCCGGATTTCTCCCGGCCTCACCTTCGCCGATTATCGCGTCATCCGCCAGGGCGTCAGCGGGATTGCGCAAGCCTCCGTGCGAAAGCGTTTCTCTCCCACCAAGCTGATTCCCACTCCCCAGCAGGACACCCCAGAAGTCTACGGCGTTGAGCCCTCTTACGAGCAGATTGCCGGCCTTCGCATGATTTCCGGGAAATTTTTCAATTCCGACGAAAATGCTTCCGGCGATCCGGTTTGCGTCTTGGGCGAAGCCGCCAAGGCCACCCTGTTCGGTTCTGGAGACGCCCTCGGCAAGTACGTCAAATTGGACGATCAGTGGTTCCGCGTAATTGGCGTCGCCGGGCCGCAGCTCACTTCCCAGGACGATGTTGCCGGCGTTCCCAATGAAGACCTGAACGACATGGTTTATGCGCCGGTGAACTCCGTCATCTACCGTTTGGCCGACGACTTCACCGGCATGAAAGACGAAATCGACGGCATCTACCTCCGCCTTGCTCCCAGTGCCGATAGTGCCGGAGTCGCCTCCATCGTCCGCGGCATTTTGAATAATTCCCATCACAACGCCGGAGATTTCAGCGTGATTGTGCCGGCCACTTTGCTCGCCGAGCAGCAGCGCACCGAGCGCCTGTTCAATACCGTGATGGTGGCCATTGCCTCAATTTCTCTTCTCGTCGGCGGCATCGGCATCATGAACATCATGCTGGCCAGCATCCTTGAGCGCACCCGCGAAATCGGCGTGCGCCGCGCCGTGGGCGCGCGTCAGTTCGATATCGTGCGGCAGTTCGTCATCGAAGCGGTCCTGATTTCCTTCGCCGGCGGTATCATCGGCATCGCCTTTGGCTTCGGAATGTCGCGGCTGATCGCCTGGCTCGCAGGATGGTCCACCATGGTCACTGCGGGTTCGATTGTCCTCGCCTTCGTCGTGTCCATCTCCGTAGGAATGATTTTCGGAATTTATCCGGCGGTGAGGGCGGCGCGGCTCGATCCCGTGGAAGCCATTCACTACGAATAATCCGGCCTCCGCGCCGAACCGCCATCGAGTTTTGCTTTTCTGCACGAAATGGAAATTCTGCTATTCATCTAGGGGGACAAAATGAATCGCTCAGCCCACGGTTTGTCTCAAGCTTTGGTCGTTTTCTTCGCCGTCCTGATTTCCGCCGGTGCGCTCGCCGCGCAAACGCCGGCGCCGCGTACCACGCTCGTCGAGCAGTCGCCCTCCCAAAACACAACGGCGCTTCCGCCGCCGCATGGCTTCCAGCAATTCATCAAAAACGGCAAGCTGCAACTCTCCCTGAACGACGCCATCTTCCTGGCGCTGGCGAATAACACGGACATCCAGGTCGACCAGAGCCAGGTCGACACCGCCAAAGCCGCTATCGATGCCGCGCGTACGCTCTTCGACCCGACCGTCAACGCCGTCTTCAACACCCAGCGCTCAACCGAGAGCTCATTCTCGGAAGCCGCTGTTGCCCCCACGCTGAGCGGACTCACCCAGGAGTACTCGCTCGGCTATTCCCAAACCTTCGAAACCGGAACGAACGTTCAGACCTTCGTGGATGCCACCAAGTTCTCCTCGAATGTCAGTTTTGGTTTCGTGAATCCCTCCGTTTTCGGAACTGTTTCCGTTCAAATCACTCAGCCGCTCCTTCGCGGTCGCGGCCTCTTGCCCAATCGCGGTCCCATCATTATCGCTCAGCGCAATCTCGAGCAGTCCCGCGCCGAGTTTCGCCAGCAAGTCGCCGGCGTAATGCTCAACGTCGTCAGCCAATACTGGAACGTAGTCCAGGACCGCGAGAATCTCGACGTCGCGCAGAGTCTGCTCGCTCAGGCGCAGAAGTCCTACGATCACGACAGGGAAGCCTTGGAGAAAGGTGCGCTTCCGCCGCTCGACATCTTCCGCACGGAGTCGGAAGTCGCCTCGCGCCGCGTTTCGGAGATTCAAGCCGAGTATGACGTCAAGGAGGCCGAAGACCGTTTCCGCAATTTCCTCGGCGCCGACATCGATCCCAATATCCGCGCGCTGGAACTGGATTTGACCGAGGCCCCCGAACCGGTCGGCGATCTCCTTACCGTCGACATCGCCACCGAGCTCCAAAAAGCCCTGGTCAATCGCCCCGATCTCGAGGCCCAGCGTCTGCAGGTTGTCAACGATGACCTGAACATCAAAATCGCCCACAACGGCCTCGAGCCGCAATTGTCGCTTTCGGCCATGTACTCGGGATACGGCCTGAACACCACCACCAACGGGCCATTTCTCGAAGCCCTCGACCAGACCTTCGGCTTCAGCCAGCCGACCTACGGCGGCGGCCTCACCCTCACCCTGCCCATCAAAAACTACGCGGCGAAATCCGCCTATGCCACTGCCCAAGTCAGCAAGCGCCGTGATCTCTACACCGATCGCCAGCTTCGTCAGCAAATTGGCCTGCAGGTTGCCGACGCGGTCCATGACTTGGAGCAATCCAAGCTCACCATGGAAGCCGCAAAAATCGCTCTCAATCTTGCGCAGAAAAATCTTCAGGCCGAGCAGCGCAAATACGAACTCGGCGCGGAAACGCTCTTTGTCTTGCTGGAGACGCAGACCGAACTCGCCCAAGCGGAGCAAAGCGTGATTCAAGCGCAAATTGGCTATCAAGTCGCGGTCGCCTCCGTGTACTATTCCACCGGCGAACTGCTCGGCAATTACAATGTCGAGATCGCCGGCCTCACAAAGTGATTCGCCCGGCGCCGAGCGGCGTCACTCTGATTTCGTTTCGCGAAAAGCCCGTTTTGCACGACCGTTTGACCCTTTCGTGCGCTTCCGCTATCATTTCTTCGCGGGGTGGAGCAGCCTGGTAGCTCGTCGGGCTCATAACCCGGAGGTCGTCGGTTCAAATCCGACCCCCGCAACCAGCAATCCTCTAAAAACAAAAGGGCTTCCGATTCGCGTCGGAAGCCCTTTTTCTTTTCCAGGGCGCTAGTTCTTTTTCCGATGCTGCGCTTGGCGCGCTTTCTCGAGGATTTTCTGCATGGCCGGCGACGGCGTTTCCGGCAGCCCGGCAAAACCCCACATGTTCGCGGTGATTCCGCCGGAGCCGCACACCGTAGAAGACGAGGAACCATAAGTGATGAAAACGCTGCGTCCAAAAAAGAAGGGAAGGCCCCAATCAAAATCGATGCCGCCGGTAATCTCTAACGGCGCGGCCAGGTCATCGAACGCGCTGTTTCCTGAGTCGTACAGCGCCGCGCCATTGCCTACCGTGAAACTCAGCGCCTGCGGCGTTCCCGTATTGCCGTGCACAGAGGCGGTCAGGTTGACTTCAGGATTAGGACAGTAGCCGGTGGTGAAAAGCGTGAGCGCGCATTGCGGGAGTGACGAATCCTGGAAGAAGAGCATGTTGGACCCGGTGTCGGCAATCGATTGCCAGATCTGCTGGCCCTTGTAATTCGTGAAGAAAGCCGAACTGCTCGACTCCACGCAGTGGTACGCGTCTCCCGACGAGATAAAGTTCGGATCGTTGTTGGCCTCCGTGTCCACTCCTAAGACCACCGCACCCACGCCTTCCGAAGCTCCCCCATCGGGAATTGGGTCCAGATAGACGATCACGCCGTTATTGTCCTGCGGCAGAAGGTAGACCGGATTCTGTACAGACAGTCCGCCCGGCGCGCTCAAGAACGAACACGTTCCGCCCTGGCATGTAAAGTACTCGTCATAAGCGCTGTCGAATTGAGTCGACATAATGCCGAGAATTCCGTTGCCGTTGAGCTGCCCAGGCGACGCAGTCGGGAAGCCGCAGGGCGCAGGCGGTGACGCCGTTCCGAAGCTCGCATCAATGAGCTGGATCGGAACGGTCACCGGCGATTCGCCTCCCAGCGTCACCGAGGCCGTGACTACGGAACCCCATGTGATGGCGGATCCAAAAGTGGCGCATTCCGCCATCGGATTGCCGCCCGATTGCTCCCCCGGAAAGCCGGTCACCGTAAGCGCCGAGGAAAAAATTCTGAGGCCCGTGCTTCCTGAGTCCAGAATGATGTTGTCTACCGTCTGGCAGTTTGTCGTGCCCGGTACGCAAATCGTCACAGACACCCAGGGGATATTCGGCACTGGCGAGGCCGAAGCCGGCCCCACTTGAATGGGAAGATAGTTATAGAACAAGTCGCTGCCCGTCGTGCAACCTTGCTGGCACGACGACAGGGAAAGGAAGAGCGCCAATGCGAACGGAATTCCGCACGCACGTAGCACTCGCGCCGGGTGGCGAGATTTCCGCTTCCTTATGGCGCAACCTCCGATGGCTTCACTCCTGCGGGAAGAAGGTCAGTGCGAATCACCCGGCCCGCGTACAGGCCCATGCGCCCGCCCATCTCCAAGGTCACCGTTGGTGTTTTGATGCTGCTGTAGTGCAGCGGCTGATACGCTCCCTTGCCTTTTAGTGTCGCCGGATCAAAGCCCAGCAGCAGTTGCAGGTCCGGCATGCGAGTTCCATTCCAGGCGACGCCAAAGACCAATTTCGTTTTCGGGTTGACGTATTCCTTGACCGTCAGGTCGTGAGAAGAGAGAACGTCCACGCGATAGCCATGCGACGTTTGCGTTTCCGCATTCTTCAAATTGAGTCCGGAAGCGACTTTCGCGATCTGCGCCTCCGGTTTTCCCAGAGTTGCCATAGCTGCTGTGGAAACGAACAGGCAGGCAACTGCGAGCGGCAGCTGAACCCATGCGCGTCGAAGGGCTAGCCGGCGTTTCATTTTGGACTCCGTTGCGCCGATGCTACATCTGACCGCCCCTGAATGCAATTCTCCGAATCGCCGCCGTTCCCGGCACACGTGGACGTCTTTCCAATGAGGATGGTAAGCTGTCTCCCCCGCGGATTCACATCCGAGTCAAGCGGGCGCTTGCAAGCGCGAAATTCTTCGGCCCCGGCAGGAATTTTCAGGAACGTTAACGATGGCCTCCGATCCAATCAGCGCGCAGCCCGCGGCAGTCGCCGCCGTCTCGCAGCCCGTCTCCTTGCCGCTCACCCGCGCCGCCATTTTTCTCGTCGTCACCATCAACCCTCTCGACGAAAATCGCGCCGCCGTTCTTTCCCTGTGCGCCGATCTCTCCGCGCTTTTGCGCGCTGTCGGCTTTCGCGATCTCGACGCCACTCTCTCCTGCATCATGGGCTTTGGTTCCGCGGCCTGGGATCGTCTCTTCGGCTCACCGCGTCCCGCGGAGCTGCATCCTTTCCGCGAGTTTCGCTCCGGCGCGCGCCACGCGGTTTCCACACCCGGCGACCTGCTCTTCCACATTCGAGCCAGGCGCATGGACCTCTGCTTCGAACTCGCCACGCAAATCATGGCCCGCCTCGGCGGCGCCGTCTCCACGGTTGACGAAGTCCACGGCTTTCGCTACGTCGATAATCGTGATCTCCTCGGCTTTGTGGACGGCACCGAAAATCCCACGGGCAGCGCCGCGGCCGATGCCGTCTTCATCGGCGAGGAAGACCCGGCCTTCGCCCGCGGAAGCTACGTCATCGTCCAAAAGTATCTTCACAATCTCGACGCCTGGAACAAGCTGCCCACCGAACTCCAGGAAAGAATCATCGGCCGCACCAAGGTCTCCGACATCGAGCTCGACGACTCCGTCAAGCCCGCCTCCGCGCACAACGCGCTCAACACCATCGAGGAGAACGGCAAAGAAATCAAAATCCTTCGCGACAACATGCCCTTTGGCCGCCCGGGCCACGGCGAGTTCGGAACCTACTTTATCGGCTACAGCCGCTCGCCTCGCACCATCGAGCAGATGCTCGAAAATATGTTCATCGGAAGGCCGCCCGGCAATTACGACCGTATCCTCGACTTCAGCACCGCTGTTACCGGGGGTCTGTTTTTCATCCCCACGGCCACGTTCATGGACAGCGTCACTCCGGATCAGCCCGCGTCTGCCGAACCCTCCAATCAGGCGGCGCAATCGACGATTTCTGCCACGGCCGGAACTTCCAGCTCTATCGCGTCATCAAAGGATGGTTCGCTCGGCATCGGTTCCTTAAAAGGAGAAAACTCCCATGAATAACCTGCATCGCGAGCTGGCTCCGATTTCCGACGCCGCGTGGGCTCAAATCGAGGAGGAAACTTCGCGCACGCTCAAGCGCTATCTCGCCGGACGCCGCGTTGTGGACGTTCACGGGCCTGAGGGTTCTGCTCTCTCCGCCGTCGGCACCGGTCACTTGCGCACCATCGCATCTCCGGGAGAAGGCGCTGCCTCCCGCCAGCGCGAAGTCAAAGCCCTTGTCGAGCTGCGCGTCCCATTCGATCTGGAGCGCCAGATGATTGACGACGTGGAGCGCGGCGCCAACGATTCCGACTGGCAGCCGGCGAAAGACGCTGCCCGCAAACTCGCCTTCGCCGAGGACCGTGCAATTTTCGAAGGCTATGACGCCGCCGGAATTGTCGGCATCCGCCAGGGCACCAGCAATCCCAAAAAATCGCTTCCCGCCGATGTCCGTAAGTATCCGGAAGCCTTTGCGGAGGCCCTAACCCAGTTGCGTCTGGTCGGCGTCAACGGCCCCTATTCCATCCTGCTCAGCGCCGGCGCTTACACCGAGCTCACCGAAACCAGCGATTACGGCTATCCCGTCCTCGAACACGTCAAGCGCCTCGTCGAAGGTAAAATCATTTGGGCGCCCGCCATTGAGGGGTCCTTCGTGGTCACAACTCGCGGCGGCGACCTCGATCTCCATCTTGGCCAAGACGCCTCCATCGGCTATCTCAGCCACACCGACTCTCACGTCCGCCTGTACTTGCAGGAGACCTTCACTTTCCTCTATCTCACTTCCGAATCCTGTGTCGCTCTCGCGCCTCCGCCCAAATCGCGCAAATCCTGACGCGTGCGGCGGGACGCATAGCGAACACGCGAGCCGGGCACTCCGGGATTTCAAGCTCGCCAGAGACGAAGCGTCGCTACGCCGTGGACTTCGCTGGTAGGAATTTAATTCGGAAGGCAACTATCGACAGCGATCAAGCGATTCGTTTCTGGCAGGCCGCAACGATCCTTGCTTTATTCCCTCACCACGAACTGTAGGAACTATCCTCAAACGGAGACTTTTGGTCGGATGGGCAATGCACGTCGCTGATCCCGCCCCCGGAGGCTTCGTCCGCGCTCAGGAGCACGTCTGAAGTGTCGGTAACCCAGTCCTTGGCCCCAGTTATTGGATCGGTGGGAATTTGGCGCAGGTAGCCCGCGGTCACCAGGTCGTCGAGCGATTGCGGCGCCTGTTGCTTGTCCAGCGTGTACTGGTCGATGGCGTCGCGCATCACCGAAAGGTCGTGGTGCAGCGCTGCTTCCTTGGAGCGTTCGATGGAG
>JASHQB010000316.1 GCA_030037775.1 Candidatus Acidiferrales bacterium | reverse complement strand
GGATTTCAGCGCTCACGACTAGCTTCAAACTGGGATGGTCGGACAAAGCCAGTGCCTTCGTGCTGGACAAGACGGGCGAGACTCTGGATCAAGTGATGAGCCGAATCTTGAGCGAACAACTGGATACGCCGGTGAGCGTGTGAGGAACAGCGAAGTGCGGAGTCGGCGGGCCAGCGGCCAAGCTGCGCTGCGTTTGCTGCTGGGCTGCTTTGCGGCACTAGTCTGCACACAGGTCGCGCAGTCGCAGCCGCCACAGGACATCCCCGCCGCTTCCGCGGTGGCGAGCCCAAAGACCTACGTTTCGATTGCCCCGGTGCCGCGAGGCAGCACATTCGAGGTGGCCGTAGTCGTGGGCATCATGCCGGGTTTTCACATGAACGCGCACAAGCCGTTGGAGGACTATCTGATCCCTACGGTGCTGACGGCGAAGTTGCCCGCGGGCTTCAAGGATCTCGCCACGAGCTATCCGGAAGGCGTGACGAAAAAACTGTCGTTTTCAGACAGGCCCTTGCTGGTCTACACCGGGCAATTTACGGTGCGCGCGAAGTTTTCCGCAGCCGCGAATGCGCCGCTGGGCAAAGCGAAGCTGCCGTTCACGCTGCAATATCAAGCATGCAACGATTCCGTGTGCCTTGCACCGGTGAGAATTCCGGTGGTGGCGGCAATCGATGTTGCGCCCGCGGGAACCAAACCGCAGCGAACATCCCCTCAGATTTTCGGCGAGTCTGGGCCGAAATAATCTCCACTGGAAAACACGAGTTGAACGGAATGCGAGGCTCCCCGTTCTGGTGCGACTACGCGGCAACGGCGGGGACGGCACGGCGGAGCCGCGAAACGACGCGGGACTTACCGAGGACGACCATGGTTTCAAAAAGCGGCGGAGCGACGGCGCGGCCGACGATGGCGACGCGGGTGGCGTTGATGAGCAGGCCGGCTTTGACACCTTCGGCTGCGGCGAGCGCACGGAGGGCGTGGTCGCACGGGTCGTGGCTCCACTCCACGAGCGCATCGAGGGCATCGGCGAGCTTCGAGAGTAGCTCGGGAACCTTGGGATCCTTCCAGAATTTTGCGCGGGCGTCCGGGTCGTAGCCGAAATCGTCCGAGAAGAACGCGCGCGCCCAGTGAGAGAAATCAGGCAGTAGCCGAGTGCGCGGACGAAGAAGATCCACGGTGCGCGCAAACCATTCGCGTTCGGAATCGTCCCACTGAGCACGCCAAAGCCCGGAGCGCCGCAACTCGGTCTTCACGTACGGCAACAGGCCGTCAATCGGAAGCTTCTGCAAGTACTGCGAGTTGAACCACTCGAGCTTTGCTCGGTCGAAAACACCATTCGTGCGGCTAACTCCGGAGAGCGTGAAGCGTGAGATCAGTTCTGAAGTAGGCAGGAATTCTTCGTCGCCGCCCGGGGACCATCCTAAAAGAGCAAGGAAATTACGAAACGCCTCTGGCAGAAATCCTTCGTCCGCATACAGGCTGACGCTAGTGGCTCCGTGGCGCTTGGAAAGGCGCGTGCGGTCAGGCCCAAGAATCAGCGGAACATGCGCGAAGATCGGCGGAGTGGCCGAAAGCGCACGATAGAGGAGCACTTGCTTCGGCGTGTTAGATAGATGATCAGCGCCACGAATAACGTGGGTAATACCCATGGCCACGTCGTCAACCACGGCGCCGAGCTGATAGGTCGGCAGGCCGGAGGAACGCAGAAGAACGAAGTCCTCGATTTCCACGTTCTGCACTTCGCGCTGCCCGAAGACGGCATCTTCGAAACGCGTTACACCTTCACGCGGAGCGGCGAAGCGAATCGCGTAGGGCGCGCCTTCGCAAATCTTTTGTTCGCGCTGGGCCGAAGTCAAGTCGCGGCAAGGGCACGGAGCAGTGCGCGCGATCTTTTCGGTACCCTCTTCCCCTTCCGGAGTGGCGTCGGCACCGGCGTACTGCACAGCCTGGCAAAAGCACAGAAAAGCAAATCCACTTTTTAGCAGGTCTTCCGCAGCGTTGCGGTAACGATCCAATCGCTGTGATTGAAAATATGGCCCCTCATCCCACGCGACGCTGAGCCATCTCAGGCCCTGAAGAATGCCTTCCACCAGTTCCGGGCGATTGCGCTCGACGTCGGTATCCTCGACTCGCAGAATGAAGGTGCCACCCTCGTGGCGTGCAAAAAGCCAGTTGAAGAGGGCCGTGCGCGCGCCGCCGACGTGCAGGTACCCCGTCGGTGAAGGAGCAAAGCGAACGCGAGGTTTGGAAACGAGAGCCATAGTGAAAGGGCGAACCGCCCTCGGCTGAAAAACGCCCATCATAGCGGAACGTTGCGGAAAAATCGAGCCGCGAGGACGGAGCGACGCTGCCCTGATCAGTCGGCCAGAGGCGGGGCACCCGCAGCCCGGAGGCAAAGCACCTGTCCCACGGAGAGTACGGTCGTACCGTTGTCCGAGCCCCCGGGTGTTCGTATTCTAGCCATTCTACAAGGTTTGCGGCTTCGCGACTGTGGCGCCATGAAACACAACCGTGGGGAAGGCGCTTGGGAGAGTAGTGTGAAGAACGTCAACGGCACCGCACGCGGCCGTTGCCCGTTCGAAAATTCTGCTATCCTCGCAGAGCGTCCTTCCAAGATTCACTTGGAGCTCTGAATTGCTGACCCAGACGAGCATCGTTGGAGTCGTCCTGCTGGCCGGCACGCTGTTGCTATCTGCATTTTTCTCCTACATCTACACCCTGAAACGCCAGAGCTATCTGTTGGTCTGGGCCGGCGGCTGGCTCTTGGTGGCGTTAACGTCGCTAAGCGGGCTACTCAGCCCGAAGTCCACCCACGCAGCGCTGATATCCGGTACCGGTGATTGGCTACTGGCCTTAGCGGCATTGCTGTTTCTGGTCGCCGCGCGAATTTACGCCCGAGCCAGAGTTTCCATGACGGCGGCATGCGGGGTCTGCGCGGGCGCGGCTCTTTGGGAGGTAGCGTACGTAGAAGGATGGGTTTCCGTATCGCTCTACCTAGGCACGGCGCTGCTGCTGTTTGTCGTCGCGCGAGTGTTCTGGCAAGAAGGACGGAAACGAGAGTCTCCTTCAGACTTTCTGCTGGGAATCTCCTTCGTGACGTGGGGCGGACTGGACATCGGCATCGTGCTGCAAAGTAGGTTCGCGTGGCTGCGCCCGGCGGATTTTCATTTGGCGCTGCTCGTGCCGCAACTCTTTTGTGGTGTTCTGATGGTCATGGCCGTTTATGAGGAAGAGCGTCACCGCGTCGAAAGAAACATGCTGGCTCTTTCGAATTTGAATCTGGCGACCTCGAGCTTCATGGGCGGCGAAATACAGAAGATGCTGGCGCAGGCGCTGGACCGTGTGCTGAACGTGGTACGAATTCCCTGTGGCGCACTTTGCCTACGCTACAACGACGCACAAGGACCGATATCGGTAGTCACCACGGGTTTACGCGACGAGTTCAGCGCAAAAGTCTTGGAGGAGAAGCTGGAGGATAGCATTGTCAAGCTGGTCGCGCGCCTGGGTGGACTGGTGGTATTGCGCGACCTCAGCAAGGCCACACTCTGGGAAGCGCTGGAAAAAGAACCGTCATTCAAGCGCACTCGGGAGCTTCTGCTCGAACAGGATTTGCGCACCGTGGTGGGAATCAGCCTACAAGCGAAAGAACGGGTGCTGGGTGTACTGTTGCTCGGTACACCGGACAACCGTCAATTCACTCCACCGGAATTGCGGTTGCTGCTTGCCCTAGGCTATCAGATTGGCATGGCGGTTGAGAACAGCTACCTCATTCAGCAGACTTCGCGGCGCAGCGAAGAACTGCACATTTTGAACGAAATCGGCCAGGCGCTGAGCTCGACACTGGATAGTGACACTCTCTTCGAGACGATTTATTCCGAAATGCGGCGGCTATTCGACGTAGGGAGTTTCTATATTGCGCTCTACGATAGTTCGCGGGAACAGATCCGTTATGAACTGGAAGTCACCGACACAGTAAGGCAGCCGAAGCGCTCGCGGCCCGCGGGCAAGCGGGTGACCGAGTACATGCTTCGCGAACGGCAACCACTACTGATTCGAGGGAATTTCGACGCCGAATTACAAAAACTTGGAGTGGAATCGACCCGCGGTGCGGGATCCTTTTGCGGCGTGCCATTGATTCTCTACGACCGCGCCATCGGCGCGATGGCAATTTATAGTCAACATGAAGGGGCTTTCGACGAAAACCACCTGGAGCTGATGCGCGTGCTTGCCAGCCAAGCGGGAATCGCTTTGGAAAATGCACGGCTCTTCGCCGAAGAGCAAAAAAAGGCACGCCATCTCACCCTGCTCAACAAAATATCGGAGCATGCGATCGCCACGCTCGACCCCGAGGAAATCTTGGTCAAAGTCGCGGAGGAAATTGAGCAAGGCTTGCAATACGATCATATCGGCATAGGCATACTGGATTATCCCGCGAAGGAAGTGGTCGTGCAGGCGGAGGCCGGAAAGCGGCGCGACGCTGTCGGCCGCCGGATCACCATCGGAGACGGCTTGATCGGACAAGTAGCCCGAACGGGCGAGATCGCCATTGTGCGCGAAGTGAATCCGGCCAGCTTGCGGCCTGTGCTGCCCGGTTCCGCTTCGGCGATCGCTTTACCCGTGAACTGCGCTGAAAACCTGCTCGGCGTGCTTTACGTCGAGTCGTCCGAACCCTCCGAATTCACCGATGAGGAGGTGCAGCTCTTGCGAACCCTGGCTGACCTTTTCGCCGGGGCCCTGCACAACGCCAAGAATTTCCAGAAAGCTCAGGAACAGGCGATCACCGACGGATTGACCGGTGTAAAAACGCACCGCTTTCTGATGGAGGCGCTCTCCAGTGAATGGAAACGCTCGACCCGCTCCAGCCGGCCGTTTTCGCTGGTCCTGATGGATCTGGACCGCTTCAAGTTTGTAAACGATTTTTACGGCCACTTGGAAGGCGACGTCGTGTTGCAGCGTGTCGGGCTGATCCTGGAGCAGAACTGCCGGCGCTCCGATATCGTCGCGCGATACGGCGGGGACGAGTTCGTGATTCTGATGCCGGAAACAAATGTGGAACAGGCGCGCCAAATTGCAGGGAAGTTGCGAAGCTGGGTAGCCTCGGACCCGCTGCTCCGCGATAAGAACATCACCGCCAGCTTTGGTATTGCGTGTTTCCCCATTCATGGCTCAACACCGCAAGAGCTGATCCAGGTGGCTGACGCCTCGATGTATTTGTCGAAGCACCAAGGAGGAAACGCAGTGTTCACGGCGGAGAGGCCTGAGGCCGGGGACGCGACGGCCTGGAAGCGCGACGTCCTGGAGGCTTATCTTGGTGTGACGCTACACCGGCAGTTCACCACCGGACCGGCGGCTTTCGAGGAAATCTGCCAGAGGATCCGGCAGTTTTCGCAGTCCCTCAACGACCAAGGCCAGTCCTTTTATTTCGAGCGTCTGCCGGCGGTGGTCATGGAGGCCATGACTTCCCTGGCTTATGCCGTGGATGCCAAAGATCAGTACACACAAGGCCATTCCAAAAAAGTATCGACGTACGCGGCGCTTATCGCACAAGCTGCTGGTCTGAAGCCAATCGACGTGGAGGAAGTCAAGCTCGGCGCGCTGCTTCATGACGTCGGAAAAGTTGGCATTCCCGAAGAAATCCTGAACAAAGCGGGACCGCTCGACGCTGAGGAATGGGACGCTATGAAGTCGCACACCACCCTCGGATGGCAGCTTCTGGAGCCATTGCTCACGTTGAGCAACGTGCGGGAGATGATTAAGCATCATCACGAATTCTTCGACGGTTCGGGCTATCCTGACCAGCTGGAACGGGAGCGCATTCCACTCGGTGCGCGAATCATTGCCGTCGCCGACGCCTATGACACCATCACGTCGCCGCGGGTCTACAAGAAAGCGCGTGGCGCGGAAGCGGCGCTGGCAGAAATTGAGCGCTGCGCGGGCGCCCAGTTCGATCCCAATCTCGTGAGCTTGTTCCTCGAAACGATCCGGAAGCAGCCTCATCCCGTTCTTGAAGTTGTCTCCGGTTCCGATGAAACGGGTGAAGATCCTCTCTGAAACCTGCCCGGGGTTGCCTTCTCCTTTCGGTATATGATTTCGCGTGGAGGTGTGAATCTCTCATGCAGACAGCCACGGTAAAATGGGTGGATGGCGAACGATTCCTAGCGACGTTGCCGTCGGGGCACGCAGTGGCGGTTGATTCTGATCGCGAGCACAATTCAGCGCCGGGCCCTATGGAGTTTATGCTCGCTGCGCTCGGCTCATGTACAGCAACAGATATCGTTTTGATCCTAGCCAAGAAGCGACAGACGCTGGTCTCGCTCGAAGTCGTGATTCAGGGAGAGCGCGCGAAGGAACCACCTGCGGTGTGGGTGAAGCTTGAGATACTGTATCGAATGAAAGGAAAGATTGATGACAAGGCCGCGCGCGAGGCCGTCCGACTGAGCCTTGACAAGTATTGCGGCGCCGCAGCGACATTGCGCAAGACGGGAGAGATCAGTTTTCACTATGAGGTTCTTCCCTTCACGTAGTCGTACTTTTTCCTTGTCCGTAATGGGAGCGTTTTCATCGTACAATCGCCGTCGGCTGCTTTGGGGGCACAAAACAAAATGAGCAGACACATAGCGGCAAAAATTACAGGTGTCGCCGGATACCTTCCGCCGCGAATCGCCACTAACTCCGATCTAGAGAAAGTCGTCGATACTTCCGATGAATGGATCCGCACGCGGACCGGCATTTGCGAGCGGCATTACGTCGAACCCGGAATGGCTGCATCGCATATGGCCACGGCGGCCGCCAATGAGCTGCTGAAATACACGGATGTGAAAGCGGAAGAGATTGAAATGATCATCGTAGCGTCAGTTACGCCGGACATGATGTTCCCGGCGACGGCGTGCTTGGTGCAAGACCGCATTGGCGCCAAAAACGCATGGGGTTTCGATCTTTCCGGTGCGTGTTCCGGATTTGTATACGCTCTGACCGTGGGATCGCAGTTCGTCGGTGCGGGAACCCACAAGAAAGTACTGGTGATAGGGTCAGACGTGATGACTTCGATCCTCGACTTTCAGGATCGGGCGACATGCGTGCTTTTTGGGGATGGAGCGGGCGCGGTCTTAGTCGAGCCTGCGGAAACAGAGGCAGAAGGCATCCTCGATTTCATGAACGATATTGACGGCTCGGGCGGGTGCCATCTATACATGCCCGCGGGCGGGTCTTTGCATCCCTCATCGCATGAAACGATTGAAAAGCGCATGCACTATGTACACCAGGAAGGGCAGCAGGTCTTCAAGTATGCGGTGCGACGGATGTGCGAAGTCTCGTGCACCCTCCTGGAACGAAATGGCTTTTCTCAATACGATCTGGCGCTGGTCGTGCCGCACCAAGCGAATCTGCGAATCATTCGAGCCATGCAAGAGCGGCTGGGGATCGATGATTCCAAGGTGATGATCAATATCGATCGCTATGGCAACACCACGGCTGCGACGATTCCCTTGGGCCTGCGCGATGCCGTAGAGCAGAAGCGCGTCAGAAAAGGCGACTTGGTCCTGCTGGTCTCCGTGGGCGCGGGATACACCACCGGCGGCATATTGATGCGCTGGGCGTATTAGCCGTGGTAGCCACCAACGGGAAGGCCAAGTGTAAGCGGTATCAGTAGGAGCGGAGAGCAGCCAGGTAGGCTTGATTGGACTGCAGGCAACGATCCATCGAAACAGCAACGAAGCGCGTGCAAGAAGCCATTTCCTGGCGTGCCCAAGAGTTTGTCTGCGGCAACGCGGCAGAACAAAGCCACGAAAGCATGCGCACCGCTTGATAGTAGGCCCGCACTTGCCACAACTGAGAGGTCGGGACGGTAACGCTGGGGCAGATCTTGCTCATCGCCGCAATGGTGTCGAAATCTTCGAATCTCAAGGCTGGAGAGAAACTCTCCGAAAGCGGTTCGGCCGCGATCGCAATCATGTTGGCGCGCCAGAAGAACACGACGAACTGGGCCAGCATGGCTCCGGATATCACGAGGATGAACGCCGCTACCATCGGTTTTTTCTCACCGTAAGTGTGCCAGAGGTAGCATCTCAGTCCAATGGAGCGACGGTACTAAACTGAATGGAACTCCGGGGGCGCGGGTCTTTTGGGAGGGAAACGCAAGGCCTATCACAAGTTGCAGATAATACTATACTTAAGTAAAGGGGAGGGACTACCGAATGATTTGGCGAATAATGGTGTTACCCATCATTGCCTCTCTAGGTGCCGCCGGCCTGCTGGCCCAGCAAAACGCGACTCCTACGGCTTTACAGTCGGCCATGCGGGCAATCGCAGGCGTGCTCCAACAACAGGTCGCCGATTGGAATCGAGGCGACATTCCTGCCTTTATGGCTGGTTACTGGAAATCTGCCGATACCGAATTCGTGAATGATTCTGGCATTTTCCAGGGCTGGGACGATGTGTTGAAGCGCTATCAAACCAACTATCCAACTCGCGCGGCTATGGGACACCTAACCTTTTCCGGGCTCGAGATTCACGTACTGTGCCCGGACTCGGCTTACGTGATCGGCAAATACCGGCTCGACCGGGAGAAGGACCACCCCCAGGGAGTGTTCACGCTGATCTTCAAGAAATTTCCGCAAGGCTGGCGGATTGTCAATGACCACACCACGCAGTTCCGCATGTCCAAATAGCGGCACGTCTCACAAAGATTACCGAGTGAGGGATTTCATGAGAGGATGATGCTGTGAGGGCTGTAGTTACCGGCGGTGCAGGATTTCTGGGATCCCATCTCTGTGACGCGATGATCGCGCGCGGATGGAGTATAGTGTGCGTCGACAGTTTGCTTACCGGCGCTGAGGAGAATATCCAGCATCTGGCGAACGACTCGCGGTTCGCATTTGTGCGCCACGATGTTTGCGAATCGCTTGACATTCGCGAGCCGGTCGACGCCGTGCTGCATTTCGCTTCGCCTGCCAGCCCAGACGACTACTTGAAATTTCCGATTGAGACGCTTGAGGTCGGATCGCTGGGTACGTTTCGTGCACTTGATCTCGCACGTTCGAAGCGGGCGCGCTTCTTGATGGCATCGACTTCCGAATGTTACGGCGATCCCGAAGTGAGCCCGCAGCCGGAGGCTTACTGGGGGCACGTGAATTCCGTGGGCCCGCGCAGTGTCTATGACGAAGCGAAGCGATTTTCCGAAGCCGTGACGATGGCGTACCATCGCAAACACGGCGTCGATACGCGCATTGTGCGCATCTTCAATACGTATGGGCCGCGTATGCGGCTGAACGACGGGCGGGCGCTACCGAACTTTCTCTATCAGGCGCTTTCCGGCCAACCGATCACGGTGTACGGAGACGGGAAACAAACCAGGAGCTTTTGCTACGTTTCGGACTTGATTGACGGTATTCTGCGCCTTCTCGATTCGGACGAACATCTTCCGGTGAACATCGGGAATCCGCATGAAATAACCATCCTGGAATTTGCCGAGCGCATACGCACCCTGACCAGAGGCCAAGCAGCATTTCTATTTCGGCCGCTGCCTCAGGACGACCCGAAAAGGCGGCAGCCCGATATCACCAAGGCTAGAAAGCTCCTCGATTGGGAGCCTAAGGTGACCCTGGATGAAGGATTGCGGCTCACGCTCGATTATTTCCAAAAGAAGTTCGCGGAACCACGGGTCAGTTCAAGCTAATGCCGTGGGGATTGCCTGACCAGCCCTAGGTCTTCCGATCGATTCATACTCAAACCCCAAAGCGCTCATTTCTTCCGCAGAAAGCAAATTCCGGCCGTCCAAGACGAGTGGACGCGCCATACCTTGATGGACGCGCTTCCAATCGAGTCTTTGGAACTCCGGCCATTCCGTAACGATCAGCAAGGCATCTGCCCCCTGGGCCGCTTCGTACGCGTTCAGTGCGCAATTCAGCTCAGGAAGGCGAACGTGGATTTTCTCCATAGCTTGCGGATCGTAAGCGATTACGTCAACGCCTTCGTGCTGCAGTTGCTTGATCAATTCGATTGAAGGGGCGAACCGGATATCGTCGGTATTAGCCTTAAATGCAAGGCCCAGCACGCCAATTTTCTTGCCCTTGAGAACCCACAGTGAATGGCGAAGCTTTTCCACGAAGCCTTCGACGCGGTGATGGTTGATTCGCTCGGCTTCGCGCAGCATGGAAAAATCCACACCGTGCCGTTCGGCAAGCCGCACGAATGCTTGTAGATCCTTGGGCAAGCAGAAGCCGCCGAATCCGAGCCCTGGCTTGAAAAAATGGGCGCCAATGCGCGGGTCCAAACCAACGCCATGCATGACTTCTTCGACATTGGCCCCCAGCTTCTCGGCAAGATCTGAAACCATGTTCGCATAGGAAATTTTGATCGCCAAAAAAGAATTCGACGCGTGCTTGATCAGCTCTGCACTATTGATCGTCGTAACCAACCAAGCCGGAGGGTTTCCACGCGGGCACGAACCATTGTGAACGGGGCAATCAAATCCCTGCTCGAGCACCGGGCGGTAAATCTTGCGAAGCTGTTTTTCCGCGGTTTCATCGTCTACCCCCACGACGATGCGGTCCGGATGTAGGAAATCGCCGACGGCCGTACCTTCACGCAAGAATTCCGGGTTCGAGGCGACGCGAAAGCGGATCGTCTTTCCCCGGCCATAAATCTCCAGGACGCGTTTCAGCTGCTGCCCTGTTTGCGCCGGCACGGTACTCTTCTCGACGACTAGTTTATCGGACTCGGATTCCGCCGCGATCATCTGAGCCACGCGATCAATGGAACTGAGATCGGCGTCGCCATTCGGGAGCGGCGGCGTTCCGACGCAGATGAAAATGACGTCACCTCCCGCGACCGCCTTGGCCAGCTCTGCGGAAAACGATAGGTGTCCGTTTTTCCGATTCTTGGCTACGATGCTTTCGAGTCCAGGTTCGAAAATCGGCAGTTTGCCGCATTCGAGAATGCCGATTTTCGTTGCGTCGTTGTCCGTGCAAAGAACTGTATGGCCCAATTCCGCCAGGCACGCCCCGGTGACCAGACCAACGTATCCGGCGCCGATTACCGATATCCGCACAAATCTCTCCTGCTAACAGTGTACCTGACCGCAAGTATCAAGGCTTCTATTTTCGTATAATCGTGGCTCCTCACAATACCCAAATCTTTGGGTAGTGCTCTCATTCATTTAGAGCATCACCAATCTTTGTACCGGCATGTCCGGCTAAGTAGACAATATAGTAGAATTCAGACATTCCGTCTTGGGCTGGTGGGCTTAGTTCCGAAGCGGGGCTTCGATGGACATTTTGTGGGCGGCTTTGGCGATTTGTGCAATCGTTTCCGTGGCTTTCTACGCCCTCGCCCTTTCTTGGCAGCGGATGTTAAGGGGCCACTCGCGTGCGATTCGCGCTCTCTTCCAGAGGCTGGAAGCGCTCGAAGCGATGGACGATCCGCTCATGCGACGAAGGATAGGCGAATTGATGCCTTCACCGCTGGAGCAAGTGCACATTCTCAGTTTCCGGCTGGGTGAGCGCTTCTGGCGGGATACTCTGGGCGCGACAGAGCAGCAGGTGCGCCATGTGCATGAACACGGAACTTTCGTCGGGTCCGTGAAGGTCGAAGTCTGGCGCAACCACCTTGCCATCACTTTGCGGGAGCTTTTGCCACAGAGCAGGGCCGCCGGATGGCAAACTCGCACCGTGGACATCTACGCTGCGGATGCAGGCGCACCGGTCGAGCTGTGGGAGCTTTGCCTGGAGCCCGTAGCAAAGTCGTCGGCCATCGAATCACCTTCCGTGGAATTGCGTTACGAGAACCGGGCGATCATTTTGGCGACACAGACGTCTTCGAACAAGGCCCTGCCAGGAGCCCGGAACAGCGATGCTACGGAGGAGCGGATCGTTTTCCGTATACCGCTCGACGCTGAGCAACTCTCGGAATTTCGCGTTCCCGAGGCAGACATGGAAACTGGAATTGGACCTGAGGCGACCGCAGGATCGTTCGAGACGGGAGGCCAACGTGGCGACGCACCGATCGCGTCGTTCTCGCATCAGGACGAGCGACAGGGCGTGGATTGGCAGCTCCTTATTCGCGATCTTAACCGCCGGACTGCTTCGGAAAACTGGACTCTCATGGAACCTCCGCGAGTACGCCGCGTTTCCTAAGGATTGAAGCTAGAAATTGCCTCGTACGCTTTTCCAGTGTCACGCTTGACCCGCTTGTCGCCGAAGTTGTATATCTTGCCTCCCTCGGAGGGGCCATGTTCCAAAACGGCTTGCGACTCGTTTTCATTTTGTGTGCCGTTTTCACCACGGCAACGATCTGTTCCGCACAAGAAAAGTCGCCCCTGACTCTGGATGCGTTTTTCAATTCGGTTTCCTTTCCCAATGTTGCGGTTTCTCCTGACGGGCAGGAGGTCGTTTTGCAGACGGAGCGCACGGATTGGCAAGCGAATCGTTTCCGAGAGGATCTGTGGCTCTACCGGGCGAGCGAAGCATCGCTGACTCCGCTGACAACATCGGGCGAAGATAGCGATCCGCAATGGTCGCCTGATGGACAATGGATAGCATTTCTCTCCGCCCGGAGTCATGAGGCGTCCGAGCATGCCGTAGAAGGCAAAAGTCAGGTCTATGCAATTTCTGTGAAAGGCGGAGAGTCGTTTCCCGTGACAGCGGCGACCGAGGACGTGCACGCTTTTGCGTGGTCTGCAGACTCGAAGCAGATTTTCTTCACAACACGGGAGCCGTGGAGTGAGGAACAAAAGAAAAAATACGAAGAACAGTGGAAGGATACGGTTCAGTATCGGGAGGCGGAGCGCGGCGGAAACATCTTCGCTATCGATTTTGCCGCGGTCATGCAATGGAACCGTGAGGCACCTGCGAATGGAACGAAGCGGCCGGAGGCGCGGAAAATCAGCTCCACTCCGTATCACGTTCAACAGCTAGCGACTTCTCCGGATGGCCGATCGCTGGCGTTTGTGACGACTTCCCGGTCGCTGCGCGAGGAGTCGCTCGACGGCGACGGCATCTACATAATTCGACTGGGTGGCGCGAGCGACGCCGAAGCAAAACCGGCTCCGCTGCTTCAGCATCCGCAGGCGTTTTTTGATCGGATCCAATGGGCGCGCGACAGCCGGCATCTGTTCTTTTCTTTTTTGAATGGCGCCGTCGATGGCCCCTATGAGGACGCTCAGGCGCGTGTCTATTGGGTCCGCACGGAGGGAAGCGGAGAGGAGAGTTGCGGACCTTCCGCGGGCGGGCAAGGATGCGAAAGATGGGCAAGCGCATTTTCCGGTTCGATGGAGGGCTACGTGGTGCTGTCAGAGGGAAGTTTGCTTGCCACCGGACGATTGGGAACGGAAGTGCAACCGTACGTGGAGCGCGAACCCTCCGCGGAATTCGCGAGGCAAGCAGGACAACCGGGCACATACGAGTCGTTCTCGGCCGCCACGCAGGCGTCGACCGTTGCCTTCGTGTACTCCTCGTTGCAAAGCCCTGCCGAGGTTTATCTGGCGGCGGATCCTTCCAAGATTCCAGAAGCCCGCCAGATCACATCATTCAATCAAGCGCTCGCTCAGGACGAATTGCCCCGAGGAAAGCCCTTTCAGTGGACGGCGGATGACGGAACCACCGTGGAAGGCATGTTGATTTACCCTCCCGGGAAACTCGAGCAAAAGAATCTACCCATGTTCACTTTGATTCACGGCGGGCCGGAGGACGCGGACGGGAATCATTTTGAGGCCGACTGGTATCAGTGGGCCGATCTGGCGGCGACGGATGGCTGGCTGGTGTTTGAGCCAAATTACCGCGGCTCGGTCGGCTACGGCGATTCCTTCGCTCTGGGCATCATTCCGCACATCGTTTCACGACCTGGCAAGGACATTTTGGAGGGCGTCGATGCTCTAGTGAAGAACGGCATCGCCGACCCGAACCATTTGACCGTCGGCGGATACAGCTATGGCGGCTACATGACCAACTGGCTGATCACGCAAACGACGCGGTTCAAAGCTGCTGTGACCGGAGCCGGGGCCGTGGAGCACGTGGTAAATTGGGGAAACGACGACACCACATTCGACGACGCGTATTTCCTCGGCGGCCTGCCTTGGAAAACCGAGGAGAACTATAACGCCGAAGCAGCGATCTGGCAGATTGGGAAAGTGCGCACGCCGACGCACATGGTCGCCGGCGCAGACGACATCCGCGTCTACGTGGGCGAGGATTACCTGCTCGAGCGCGCGCTGCATGCCATGGGCATTCCGTCCGCGCTGCTTGTCTTTCCCGGCGAAGGGCACTCGCTCGGCAACAATCCGTGGCATGGAAAAATAAAAGTTCGCGAAGAGCTGAAGTGGCTCGATCGCTACGGACGCGATCAGCAGGCTCAGGACTTGACCAGCAGAAAGTTGCCAATGATCAGCGCATCCAATCCGGAGCAGAAATAGCTGCGAACAGCGTCACGCGGAGAGACCACCAAGGGCTCCCCGAAGAGGTTGAATGAGGTATTCAGCAAAATAGGCGCGGGAGCTTGTGCGCCGAACGCCTTCAAGAGCGACCAGTAACACGGATTTGCCGCTCGCGGAACCACGTGCAGCCGGACCTTGCCTTTCGGCAACGCGTGTGTCGACAACAATCCGCTGTGCTCCGGACGCAGTTGGCCCATGGTAGCCATGAACTGCGCTGCAGGCGTGGGCAATGCAAAGTACTTCTGAGTGTCCTCCTGCGGAATGGACAGGGCGAACGGCCGGAAAGGCTCGCGGTGCTTCACATAGTCATTCAGATTCTCCTTCACGTAGGGGGCCCAGGGAGAGGCAAGCACACTGCGGTTGCCCAACGCGCGCGGGCCGAACTCTGCGGCCCCCTGGAACCAGCCGACGATTTTCCCGGCCACGAGAAGCTTCACGGCTTCATCAATTCTCTGCTCGTCGGAAGCTGCCCATCGGTACGCGGCCTTGCAGTTATCGAGCACTTGTTTGATTTCCTCGTTCGGATAACTCGGCCCCAGGTACACGTGCCCGAAGGTCTTCATTGCACGGCCGGGGTTCATCTTTTGGTGCGCGAGGCACGCGGCACCGAGGGCCGTTCCTTCATTCCCGGAAGCGGGCTGGACAAACACTCTGGCGAAGCCCACATCCTTTTCTAGTGCGGCCACCAATAGCGGATTTAAAAAAAGCCCGCCGGCCAAGCACAAGTTCTCGACTCTGTGTGTCTGGCGAAGGTCCTGCGCTAGCTCCGTGACCACGATCTCGCACGCCCGCTGCAAGCTGCTCGCGAGCGCTGCGCGGACTTCATCGCTCAGATGCACCGGCGGATGCGACGAAATCCCCAATCGATCGTAGAATGTCTGCGAGAACGCCAACCGCCCCGCAAAGCCTCTCGTGAAACAGGCCGAATCGAGTTTCGGATATAACGCTCCGGGACCACGAATCATTTTTAGGAGAATGTCCATATATCTGGGCTCCGCAGTGAGACTCAACCATTGGGTCTTGTGTTCGTGCTCGTGCGGGCGGTATCCCAAGAGCTCCGTCACTTGGGAATAGACCCAGGCCAAGGAGTTTGGAAACGGAGTGGAGTGTGCGACGCGAATTTTCCCTGCCATGCCTAGGGCTACAATTCCACACTGGCCGCCGCCTTGCTCATCGAAGGTAAGAATCAGAGCGCGATCGAAAGAAGAGGCGTAGAACGCACTGGCGGCGTGGCAAAGATGATGATCGAAAGACAGCAGCGGAACGTGCACGTCTCCAGATAGCAATCGGAGAATTCGTTGGTTGTTCAACTCGGCCGCGAGTTCGCCGACGGCCTTGCCTTGATAGTAGGCGCTGGAGACGGGGGCCGCTAGGAGAAAACGTGCGCGAAACGCCGCCCGACGTGCCCACAGACGCCATGGGCGGCTGGCCACGGCGATGGCACTCACGTCGCGCCACACGATTCCGGCATGTTCCAAACAAAAGCCTATGGCCGCTCGCGGAATGCCCGTCGTGCTGCGCGAACGATCGAGTTTCGACTCCTCGATCGCGGCGAGGAAGCCGTCGCCGCCGAGAAGAGCGGCTGAAGTGTCGTGAGCCAGCGCCGATAACCCAAGAAAGTACATGCAAGGCGCTTCTAGGAGTTTCGTTGGTCGAAGCGACGTCCAGTGAGAAGCCCGCGAAGTCCCATCAGGATTAGCCGCGGCTGGCTGATGCAAACGCGCCAAAGGACCTTGAGCGCTTCGTCACGCGAAAATCGACTGAGTGAGCGTTTCGTCATCGGATTGAGCGAATCCACAAGGCGGCTATAGTCATCCTGCTGGAAGTCGTGCAGAGCTCGCCGGATAAGCAGATGTGTATCCAATTCACGGCGCAAGCGGCGCAACTCATGCTCTGAACCGGGATTTAGAATTGCTTTCGCGACACCTGCGGCCCCGCGCAGTCCGGTGACAATACCTCCAACGGTGCTCACTTTCACCTGTGCGGCTGCATCACCGGCTAGAAAAACCCGCGCGTTACCGAATTTCTTTTGCACCGGAACCCACCGCTTGTAAACAGGGATTCGCGCACCTTGGAACGTGATGGGGTCGAGTTTGCGCTTTACCAGAAAAGCCTCGAGGTACTTGCGGGCCTCTGAGCCCGATTCGCCGATGATGCCAAGCGCCCCACGCTGCGCGGATTCAGGTATGAGCCAATAAAAATAGGGCGTGTCATCGGGGACAAACCAAACACGTACAGTGTCTGGTGACATGTCCTTGGGCAAGGGCACGATGGCCTGCACCAACGGGACGGTAGACGGCCTTGGCCATCCCGCCGCCTGAGCGACGGCGCTCAGCGCTCCATCACTGGCGACGACAGTCTGCGCCGCAAACTCCTCAGAGGTGTTTTTTCCGGTGTGCTGCAACTCAAGGCTGATTTTCTCCGGAAGCGGCGTCAGATTGCGAAAACTCCGGCCCAGATGAACCTTTGCGCCAGCTTTTTGCGCACGTTCCGCCAGAGAGCGAATCAGCTTCGCGCGCTCAATGACCAAATCCGGCTGCGCAAGATCGACCATCGCCGCGCGGCCGTCGGTAAACAGTTCGAATCTCCGAACCTCGTTGACGATGCAAGGCTCCCCCACGGAACCGAGCAGGTCGTTCATGCGACGCGTAACGATCAGGGTGCGCGCGGCCGCGTCCAGCCGCTCCGACTGCTCAAACACGCGCACGGGAACCCCTTCACGCGCCAGCAGGTACGCGGCAAAGAACCCTGCCGCAGAGCCGCCAACCACAGCCACGGTTCCACAGCTCGTACGGGTGCCGTAAGGATGACTTGGTGAGATATCAGGTGCTGACAAAAAACATCCTCATTCTACAGGAGTTTGTTGCCTTTCACGCGATCAAGAGTCGCCGTCAGCCTACGATTGCCCGGGCAGCCAATCAGGACGCTGTGTCCCAAAACGAACAGTATAACGTAGCTGTTCTGTTCCGCAAAAGGAAGAGTACGCTGTGGCGCGGGCGAAACGTCGTCACGACGTCAGACACAACCGCACTTCTCCCGATCTACTGTTGTCCCTCTCACATGCGAACTTGCCTCGTTAAGCTCGCCAACATTGCGGCGCCGTCGCTCTTGAACCCCAGCGCTGCGACCCGATTCGTGCATAGGCTTGTTGTATGGCCATCCCGAATTCGCGGAAGTTAACGCGTGCTGGTAAGTTGTTCTCTCGCTGAAGCAGAATTCAAGGACCGTCGCTGATCTTCATAGGGCGACCGCTCGAGAACAATGACGGCGGCGGCTCCAGCCACAAGCAACAAGCCACAGAGGACAGCTATTTCGAAGTAAGGCAGACGAGACACCACCAAGCCCAATATCCCAAAAATCGTTCCCACAGCATACATACGCAAGACGGCTCGCTTATGCCCAAGTCCCCGGTTGGAGAGCCGGTGTGCGGTATGGTCCTTCCCTGGTGAAGTGAAGGGCAGCATGCCGCGCCGTAAGCGAGAAATGCTGATCAAAGTGGTATCGAAAATGGGAACGATAAGGATCAAGACCGGCGTCAGCCAATCGAGTGGATGGGTGACGGCGGGACGCAGCTTGAGCCCGAGCGTCGCCATAAGAAATCCCAGAAACATGGCCCCGCCGTCACCCATAAAAATCTTCGCCGGAGCGAAGTTCCAACGCAGAAAACCCAACGAAGCGCCCAGGGCCGCAGCAGCGAGAGTACAAACCAGGCGCTGACCATTCAGCGCGGCCGACAACGTAAAAAACGCGGCAGCCACGGCGGCGATACCCGCGCAAAGACCGTCCATGTGGTCGAGAATGCTGAACGCCGCCGTAATTCCTACCACCCAGAATACGGTGAGGAGAGTATCGAGTAACTCGCCGACTCGTCCGGCAAAAAGCTGAGAAAAAACCTGCGCGTGGACTCCGACGCCCACGAGAATGCACGCGGCCAGAGGCATGCTCACAAAGAGTTTCACTTGATGATGCAGTTTGCCGCCGTCGTCCAGAATGCCGGTGACGGCAAGCAGCGTAGCGCCAACGAGAATTCCCACAACCTCCATCCTCATGCTGGCCGGCACTGTAATAGCGACGGCAATGACGAAGCCAGCGTAGATGGCTACCCCCCCGAGAAGTGGCATCGGCCTGAGGTGCACTTTGCGGGCGCTCGGCCTGTCGACGAAGCCAGCGTAGATGGCAATTTGCCTGACCGGCCAAGTCAACGCGAACGAGGCTACCAAGGCAATTCCGAAAGCGATCGCACTGCTCGATACCAAACTGACACCTCGAAGGAATTAACGCGCCGTCAACATCGTTTCCAAAAGCTCTTTGACTTGTGCCGGCTTACGATCTGCAAAATACCAGTCCATCGTGCGCCGCAAACCATCACGAAATTTGACTTGAGGCTCCCAACCAAGAAGCTTCCGAGCGAGAGCGTTATCCGCGACGCGATTGGCCGGCCCGGTGGGCATGTTTCGCAAAAACTTGAAGTCGGCGCTCTTCCCGGCATATTCGAGAGCGAGTTGCGCGGCATCGATGACGCGAACACGCTCCATCGTGCCCAAATTCACCGCGGTCCCGTCGTTGATTTTCTCGGCAGCAAGAATTGTGCCGCCCACAATGTCGTCCACATAAGTCCAGTTACGAATCTGTTGGCCATCGCCCCAAATCTCAAAGGGATTCTGGCCCACAAATGCGCGCGCGATCATCGCGATCACCGCGTGGTTTTCCACGCCGCGCGGTCCATAGACTGTGAAATAGCGGCAGGAAGCAGCACCGAGCTTGAACTCGCGGTGATAGGCCTGCAAGGTCATCTCCGCCATCAACTTCGCCCAGCCGTACATATTGTCGGCGTCATGCGGTGGCCTGACATCAGCTTCCCTGAGATAGACCTCTTTGGTTGTATCCGTCTGCATGTGATTGGGATAGACGCACCCCGACGAGGCGTAGCAAACTTTCTCCACTCCTGCTTTGACCGCCTCCCAAAAAATAATTCCATCTAGGAACAGATTCGACGCCGGCCCAGCCTGATGCAAATCGACGTAGCCTCGACCGCCGTGATCCGCCGCCAAATGGAAGACCACCTGAATGTCTTTCATCACGGCGCGGGCAACACCGGGCTCGCGCAGGTCCGCTTCGATGAAACGAACTTTGCCACTCTTGACGTGTTCTTCGATGTTTTCAAGTCTGCCACTGGAAAGATCGTCCACCACGCGGATCGTGGCACCGCGTTCCAGCAGCGCATCCACCAAATTCGACCCGATAAATGAAGCACCGCCAGTAACCAACACCTTCTTGCCATTCCACATTATGGGTGTCCTCTTGTCCCGCGAGAGTGTGCCGCTGCCTCTTCGACGACGCCAACGAATTTCTCGAGCTCGTTCGCTCTGGCATATTTCTCCGACGCTCTGAGGGCCCTTTGGCCCATTGCCTCGAGCCGTGCTGGATCGCCTTTTAGTGTCTGGATAGCCTGGGCGACTTCCACCGGCTTGTCCGGATCGACGACCATCCCGCAATCTTCGCGGCGTACGATGCGGGCCACGTCGGTATCCTCCGGAGCGACCGCGAGAACAGGCCGACCCGCGGCAAGGATTGAATAGAGCTTGCTGGGCACTACTACGCCGCCAAGCCCCCGGCGTATGGTGACAACATGAAGATCGCCGGCAGCCATCACGCACGGAATTTCGTCCGCTGGACGAAATGGCAGGAAACGCACGATCGAGCATCCCTGGCTCGATTCTTCGAGCTGGTCACGATTTGCCCCGTCGCCGATGAAGACCAAGCGAATACCGTTCTGTGGAAGGATCTTTGCGGCGTTGATAAGCGTGGGCCAAGCCCCGTAAAAACCCAAGTTTCCTGCGTGCAACACGACAAATTCCGCAGAGCCCCGAATTTCCCGAATCGCAGGATGATCGGCAGGCGCCACAGGTGCTGGGATGGAGATTCCGTCTCGAACCACGATGACACGGGAGGGATCAACACCTTTCGCAACGACGCGCTCACGCATATCCTCGCCTAGCACAATCACGCGCCTGGCTTGCCGAAGCGCAGCGCGGTGCAATTCCTCCCAGACGCCCACCCAGCTTTTCGGACGTACAATCCCCCCGCCTATCGCCATGTCCGGATAAAGGTCGCGGATGTTGTACACCAACGGGATGCCCTTCATCCCCGCAATTGCCGCCCCCACAATCCCCGCGAACGGAGGATCCGTCATCGCCAAGATCAAATCTACCTTCACAGCCAGAGCGCGAGGCACTGCTAACGACACATAAGACAGATAATTTGTAACGCGGCGTCGCATTTGGTGGCGGGGATAGGCAGTGGAACCCACGCGCTCGACGGCGATGCCGTTGCGTTGTTCACGACGAAGAAAGGAAAATGCGTAGTACTGGTCTGGGTCATAGGAGGGCCGGCCAGCGAGAACTGTTACCTCGTGGCGCTGCGAAAGGGCATTCGCCACCGACGCGGCGATGTTCGCCGTCGCCGAGGTATCCGGCGGAAAATATTGGTTCAACAGTAGAATGTGCACAGCGAGTTTCCCAACTTACTCACAGCTCGTGCTGGGCATGCTTCTCGAAAGGGACGCCAGCCGGGGCTGCATCCCGTTCGCGAACTTACTGTTTCCAACCCAACATTTCGGCGTAAGTTTCGTCGCCCGACTTCTCAGCCGACTTTTTCTCTAGAATAAAGCTTCCTAGAACCAGAACGTCCATCTTGGTGCGCTCAAAACAAGCCAAAGCTTCTTGTGGGTGGCACACGATCGGCTCGTTGTCGTTAAATGAAGTATTGAGAAGAACCGGCACGCCGCTCAGGTTGCCGAACGTCCGAAGCAGCCGCCAATACAATGGATGCGAATCGCGATTCACAGTCTGCAGACGCGCAGTACCGTCAACGTGCGTCGGGGCGGGAATCACCGCGCGCTTTGACTCGCGCACGGGATACGCGAACGTCATGAAAGGCGACGGGTGCGTTTGCTCGAAGTATTCTCCTACAGATTCCTCGAGAATCGAAGGCGCAAACGGACGAAAGATCTCCCGGTGTTTGATGCGCCGATTCAGAGTGTCCTTCATCTGAGCACGCCGTGGGTCGGCAAGGATGCTGCGGTTTCCGAGCGCACGCGGACCCCACTCGGCGCGACCCTGAAACCAGCCGACAACCTTTCCTTGCGCAATGTGCGCCGCTGTTGCTTGCAAAAGAGCCTCTTCCTCCATTTCGGCGACCTGGGTGTCCCCTGAACGGTGGCCCGCAACAGCATTTCGCACTTCGGAGGCTTCGAATCCGGGTCCCCAAAACGCATGCTCCATCTGAAAAGATCGGGGCTTTCCGAGAGTCTGGTGATAAACGGCGAACGCGGCTCCAACAGAGAGGCCGCCATCCCCGGCCGCAGGCTGTACATAGATACGCTCAAACGGCGTACGCTCCAGAATTTTGCCATTGGCAATACAGTTGAAGGCCACTCCGCCGGCAAGACACAGAGTCTTCGCTTTTGTTCGCTGATGGAGCGCATTCACATTGGCCAGCAGCACTTCTTCCAAGCGCGCTTGCATGCTCGCGGCAAAATCCTTATGACGGCTCTCGATGGGCTGTTCTGGAGCCCGCTCAGGACCGAACCGCCGTTCAAGGTGCGTGGAGAAAAGACTTCCGACCACCGGCGTTTCGTCCGACCGCTTCCACGTCATTTCCGGTCCGGACTTATGATGTGTGAAGTAGCGAAGGTTGAGCCGCACGCCCAGGGGTTTCTCCGCCCGCACAATGTCGCAAAATTCCTCGCGATAGGCTGCCGAGCCGTACGCGGCCAACCCCATAACCTTGTATTCGTCGCCAAATTTTCGAAAACCAAGATACTGCGTCATCGCCGTATAGAACATTCCCAGTGAGTGGGGAAACGCAACGGACCCTTCAATACGAAGGTGCGGACCTTCGCCAACGCCCCACATGGTGCTGGCAAAGTCGCCGAGACCGTCGGCAGACAGCACAGCGGCGCGCTCGAATGGCGAGACGAAAAACGTACTGGCCAAGTGTGCGCGATGATGTTCGATACGATGAAACTGCGCCCGAATGCCCGCCGGATCGACGTCCAGGGCCGAGGCCAGCTCTTGTTTGATTCCGCCAAAACGGCCGGCGACCTTAGCGCGCTCCATGGCGAAACGAGGCATGCGCAGCGCAAAACGCAGCTTTGTTCCGAACCGCGCCCAAGGATCACGAGGTAAAGCGATGTGGTCTACCTCGGAGAGCTTGACCCCCGCCGCCTGCAAGCAATACTGAACCGCTCTGTTCGGCAGTCCGGCTGCGTATTTGATGCGATTGAGGCGTTCTTCCTCGACAGCGGCGATCAGTTGGCCATCCACGACAATTGCCGCTGACGCGTTCGCATGATACGCATTGATTCCCAAGATGATCATCTGTTACTTGCCCTGCTTTTCCTTTTGCCCTAGCGGCGCTCTGCCCTAGAGGATGGCCGAAGCCGCGGCCTTTCCGTTCACGGGCGTCGCCATGTCTCCCGGCATTGCCAGGTTCCGTCTCGCCCATTCATTCAGAACAAAAATACTCCACGGTCGCGCCCAGCTCGTGCGGCCGGCGAGGAAATCTTTCCATACCTTTTTCACTGCTTCTATATCGATGACCGACGCGACCGCAGAGTGGCAGTTGCTGAGCCCAAATTCCACTTGCGCTCGCAAAGATCCGCGCAGCCAGATTTCCCAGGGCAGCGTAAAACTGCGCTTGGGCTGCTGCATTGCTGCCCCGGGAAGTAGATCCCGAATCGCCTCAAGCAAGAGAGTTTTTCGTGCGCCCTTCTTATTCTTCGCCGTCTCGGGACAACTAAGCACCGTCCTCGCCAGCCGATCATCGAGAAACGGCACACGAACCTCGAGTGAATGGCACATGCTCATCGTATCCGTGTCTCGAAGAAGCATGTCAACAAGATACGAGCGGGTTTCCAGCCAGGAAACGGAAGTGAATGAGTCCAAACGGGCCGTGTCCAGTGCCGCACTATACAACCACTGCCACCATTCCAAGTCCGCACAGGCAGCTGGAGCGTTGCCCAGCAGCCGCTTGACGTCTTGTGGAGGAAAAAGCGTCCGCGTGAAAAAATAGGGATGAGGAAAATCAGAAGGGTACAGGAACGCAGCACTCGCTTTGCGTATCGCGTCGGGTCGCTCCGCAGGTGCCGTGCCGGAGAGCACGAGCTTCGCAATCGCCTTGCGGACAAACTGTGGAGCATAGCGGGCACTGGCCACAAGCGCCGAGATCCGGGGTGTCGCCGAGAATGTGCTGTAACCTCCGAAGAGCTCATCGCTGCCCAGCCCGGATAACGCAACTTTGAGACCAGCTTTCCGCGCCGCCCACGAAACAAAGTATGTGTTGATGCCGTTCGCGCTCGGCTGATCGAACGCCGCAACGGCTTCGTCAAGGCGGAGCCGCATCTCTTCCGCCGTGAGCAGAAACTCGGAATGCTCTGTCCCCAGGGCTTTCGCCACGGCGCGGGCCCTCGCTCCTTCGCTGAATTCCTCTTCCGAAAATGCAACAGTGAACGTCTTGACCTGGGAGTGCTCTTTGCTGGCAACGGCAGCGATGGCCGTTGAATCGATGCCACTGCTCAAGAAAATCCCCAGCGGGACGTCCGCCACTAAGTGGTGTCTGACAGAGTCTTCCAGCAACGCGCGCACTTGTGCCGCCGAAGATTCGTCGGAGCCAGCGAGGAAAGGCTTGGTCGCGTCGGCGGCATTCCAATAGAGCTCTGGCCGAAACGACGCACAAGGGTTGTCGCACGAAACATAACCGTAGTGCCCCGGCGGGACCGAGCGGACTCCCTCGATCAGCGTTACTGGCTCGCCCACTGCGCCAAATGATAGATAGCTGGAAACCGCGGAGGCAGAAAGACGCCGCACGAAACATCTGCTGGCCAGTAACGCGCGCACCTCGGACGCGAAGAAGAAGTTACCTTCCGCCACACCATAATAAAGCGGCTTGATGCCCATGCGGTCACGTGCCAGAAAGACCCTCTGGGCAGGATTCGTCTTGCCATTCGGCGTTTCGACGATGGCGAAAGCAAACATCCCTCGAAGATGCAGCACACAGTCGCGGCCCCACTCCTCGTATGAGTGGATTACGGTTTCCGTATCCGAGCGGGTTCGGAAGACATGGCCGGCATCCTCGAGAGAACGGCGCAATTCGCGGAAGTTGTAAATTTCACCGTTGAAGATAACGGCCAGGGTGCCGGACTCGTTCCAAATCGGCTGCTGTCCCCCGGGGAGATCGATAATGCTTAATCGCCGCATACCGATCGCTGCACGCGCCGTAGTAAAAATTCCCTCCCCGTCGGGGCCGCGATGTGTCATCGCGCGCATCATGCGCCCCAGGCGCTCGACGGTTTCCGGTCGATTTTCGCTGCCGACGATCCCGCAGATTCCGCACATGCCTAAACTGTTTGCCTGACGCTTCCTTGCTCAGAATTCTCCGTCAACGCCTCGCAATATATTTTAACCATCTCCAAAATCGGCTCGTCCCACGACAATTTCTCCACAACCGCTGGGCAGGCACTGCGCAATCGCGCCGCCGCAGTTTCATCTTCAAGCGCAGTCTTCAACGCTCTCGCAATCGAAGCTGAATCGTGTGAAACGACAAGGCCAGCCCTGTCGGCGACGAGTGGGGCAATGCCGCACTGATCCGTTACGATCACTGGTGTCCCACAGGCAATCGCCTCCGCAGCGCAATTGCCAAAGTTCTCATTCTGCGAAGGAAGGACAAACACGTCTGCGTCGCGGTATGCACTCCACTTCCGCTCTTCGTAAAGCGGGCCGGTGAAGCGGACAACATGTGCAATTCTTAACGACGACGCCGAGCACTTGAGTCGCGCCGAATATCCGCTGTCCTGCCCAGGACCAGCGATAACCAGTATGCTGCTTGCGCCAAATTGCGACGTTTCGCGCCATTGAGCAAAGGCTTCCAAGAGCAATTCGGGACTCTTCTTGAGCTCCAACCGTCCAAGGAATAGAACCATTTTCGCTTGGGAGGGAATCTGCCATTCCTTGCGGAACGTGCCGTGCTCCGGAATAAAGCTCGGCACCTCCACGCCGTTCCGCCGTACGATAATTCGCGCGGACTCAATTCCTCCCTCGATAAGCTCCCTCTTTTCCTGATCGGACGTGGCAATCAGTCGGTAAGCCCCATCAAGAAGGCGTTTTCCAAGAAGCTGACGGTAAACTTTCTTCAATCCGATGTTGCGGACAATTGGCCGGAACATCCCCATGGGTTCCATCACATAAGGGATATGATTCCTCCGGCAAAAAAAAGCCGCTGTGGGCCCAAGCAAGTCGTACAGGCCATACACATGAACGACGTCGAAATCCCTGAGGGCCCTTCGAGAAAAGCTTAACATACCCGGATTTAGCGATAGAGCACGATAGTGTCCCGCGCCGCGCAGAAAAATCGCGTTGACTCCTTGCTCCCGTGTGCACCAGCCCCAGCGGCATTTTTCTGCAGCCATCGTGGGAGCCATCGACGGCTGAAATCCCCAGTCTGGCGTCAATATCGTGACGGAATGACCGCGTTGCGCCAGCCCAAGCGCGATAGCGCGAACTTTTACGACAGGCCCGCCCTTTTCTTGGAACGGATAATAGGCTTGAGCTGTCTTCAATATTTTCATGACTGAGCTGTTTGGCCCCGTGCAGATTCTTTCAGAGAATCTCGTTCAGGATAGCCAGCAAGCGCCGCTGAAAATTCCCAAAGGTGAACTCGCTGTGCACTCGCTCCCTGCCATGCGCTCCTAGCTCCTCTCGCAGACGTGGATCAGACAGCAAACGCCTTAGGACCGCCGAAATTGCCGCCGTCGTCGGCTCAATCAACAACCCTCCCCGGCCATTTTCCACCACGTCCGGAATCCCTCCGACGTTCGTCCCAACCACTGGCTTTCCAAAGACCATTGCCTCGAGAAAAACCAGCCCAAAACCCTCGCCGGTGCTGGGCAGCGCAAAGACATCCGCGGCAGCGTAACAAGCCGCAACCTCCTTGCGCGACAGATCGGTGAAGAAATGAATTCGCCCCCCTGCCTCGGAGTCTCGCGACAGCTCCCTCAATCGCGGCAGGTCGTCGCCTGAGCCCACCAGGACCAGATGAAGTTCCGCGAAGTCACGCGCAAGTTCACTGGTCGCTTGAATCAGAAGATCAGCGCCTTTGTATCGCTCGCTCGCCGCCCAGCGGCCGACCGAGAGCACCACCTGGCCGCGGGGGAATCCCTCCGGTCGCCGAAGTTGATCAGAGCCTTCGGCAAAACGGGCGAGCTCTGGATCCAGCGGCCACGGAAGTGTGCGGATCATTTTTTCCGGCACACCTTGAATCTTGGCCAGCCGTCGCGCCGTGTCCGAGCTTGGAGCTGTAACGATATCCGCGCGGCGGAGCATTCTTTTCCGTATCGGGGGCAAGGGCTGCCAGATCTCTACGCCGTGCGCTCCCACGATAGTTTGTGTATCCCTGCAGATGGCCTTCATCGCCCCGGAAATGGGCGCTAGGTTCGGATGGGCCGCGAAGATCAGCTTCGGTTTTTCACACGCGAGTAAGAGCGCCTTGAGAAGGAATGTTGGCTTTGCCCGCCCGAATCCCTTAAAGCGGAAACGCATCCCTTCAACCGATGCTTCGTGCTCCCCTGGTGCATCATTGAGGCTCAGAAAAACGCACGGCCAGCCTCGCCCGACCGCAATCGCGCTCAACGCCGCCGCCGTCTGCCGCCCCGCGAGCTGAACTCCACCGACGCTCGCCAGCCCGGGAAAGAGTCCAACGATCATTGACGTCGGTGCCTAAGAATCGAAGGCCACGGAGAATTTAGGCTGGACATTCAAAACTTTCCGTCACAATTCGCGTTGCAGGCTAGTCCGCCTGCTCGCAGCCAGATTTTTCTTGCGCAGAGCCTCCTGTAATAGGTCTACAAACTCGCGGCCACTGCGGTTCCAGTCGTACTGTTGAGCTGTTTCTGCTGCTTTCTCGCCGAGCCGTTCTCTGGCGTCACGATCCTCATAGAGCCGTTTCACCTTGGAAGCCAAGTCTGCCACGTCGAGAGCATCCTGCATCACCAGCCCGTTTTCACCGTCTACGATAATTTCCGCAACGCCACATTGCGTTGTGACAATAACCGGTAGCCCACAGGCCATAGCCTCAGCAGGCGGCAAAGGCAGAGCGTCTTCTTTCGATGGGCCAGCGTACGCATCCGCAGCGGCGTAGTAATACTCCACATCCTTCCTAGGCGGCAGAAAACGAACACGGCCGGAAAGAGCCTTTTCACGAATCAGGGCTTGGTATGGCAAAAAATCGTCTTGTCCCACCACGAGCAGATGCAGCGGCAATTCTCGAAGAAGGCTCATCGCTTCCAAAAGCAGAGGCAATCCCTTGTTCAGCCAATCGTTCCCGATTAGAAGAAGAACAAATTCATCGTCTGGCAGATGGAGTTGCCGACGAGCTACTACCCGCAAGTCGGACCTCCGCTGCGGGTTAAAGGCTTCGCGGTCCAGTCCAAAGTAAACTACGGCCGATGGGTCCTGTCGGCCATAGAATTGCTGCAAACCCCTTGAAACTCTGCGGGAGATAACGAGGAGACTAACCTCAGGGTCCGGATAGATACCGCGCTCCAATTTGAGGATGAGCTTGTAATACAAACGACGGTGCAAGAGCCGAGGCCACTCGCGCCACGAGTGTTCCGCGAGCCGCATCGAATGCAAGTTCCTCCGCAACAGCTCAGCAAACATTATATGGACGGAGATAATGTCGGCGTCGAAGCAATTAATGCCGGGAGAATAGACAAGGTCTGGCACACGTCCGCGAAATTGTTTGTCCCAAGCACGCCAAGCGTGATTCGCCGCGAACCACCAAATGTAACGGAGAAGGTGCGGACCCGGAATCTTCGGAATCCGGCGCCAGACCATGCGGGACATGTCCAAACCCTCTATCTGCTGGCTATAGATATAAATATCGAAGGAATCAGCCGCTCGATTCAACCATTCCACGACGGGGCGCTCAGTACCGTGCTGCTTATCAAGAAATGGAGAAACGACGGCGATTCGAGGCTTTTGTTGATTCATGCTGACACCGAGGGCCGCATCGGCTGCGCCGGGAGAACAGATGTGCGCGATGCCAAGTCCGGCAAACGAAACAGAACGCCAATGAGAAGCCACAAAAAGGCGTTATTCACGTAGTTTTGATACGCATCCAAACCTAGATAGGACATGGCAAATAGGAGCACAAATGCGTACCAAACAATTGCCACAGATAAGGGAAAGAAACGCGTCTCCTTTAGAGAACGATTGACCTTCCAACATGCGGCAACAGTGACAGCCGTCCAAAGAATCCAAAGAAAAGGCGCGAGGATCCCCATCTCCGCGATCAGTTGTCCGAAGCCCTCTTCGACCGCCACAGTGGGCATCGGCTTTTTTAGAATTTCGCTGACGTACTGAGCGCCAAGAGTATCCGTGCCGGTCCCATTTCCAACGACCCAGTGTGGCCCGGAAAACGCCTTCACCAGCTCACCCATCGGATAAGTCCAAGATCGCTCACCTAGTTCGTATGCGGAGCTGCTCGGCAACAAAGTCTCGGAGTAGAAGCCAAGGCGAGAAGCCATCGCTGTTGGGAAAATCAGCATGAAAGCGGCCAAGCCCAGACTTGCGAAGATCAGGCTTCGTCGAAGTACCCTGACTAGGCGACGGCCGCGGCCCCAACGCCAGGGTGCACCCCACAGGAATGCGGAAAAGAGCGCCAGGGTGCTAATCAAGGAGAAAAGAAGCCCACTCCTTGAGCCGCTCAGCAGCGTAGCAATCGCCAGAGTACCAATCCCGATGTACATGACCACTCGCCCTTTCAGAGAGGAGAGAACAAAGTAACCTGCGCTGCCTAGGCCAACGATGATCGCAAGAACCAAGTAAAGAGCAAATCGCCCCGAACTCACGAAGACCGAACACGGAAGAAAGAAGATTTGGTTAGTCAGCGGCGTTATCTTTTCGAGCGACCCGAGCTCCCGAATATCGTGTTGGAGCGTCGGAGGGTTTAGAAACTGGGGTCCCAGAATCCCCTGAGCAATCCCCAACCCGGAGATCACAACCGCAAGAAGCATAAATATGAGCAGGAACCGGTGCAGGTCGCGCTCATCCCGAATTAGTGCGTAGGCAAGGAACATGAGCGGGATATAAAAAAAGTCGACCTTCAAACCAAGAAATCCATAAAACACGCTCGGCGAATACGGGTTAAACACTTGGAGGACGGCAAACCAAAAAAACAAGCTTAAGAACACTAGGAACGGCGGGTGAAATGCCCTTGCTTGCTTGCGGCGAATCGCGACCAGTAGCGAAATGTAGGTAAGCGCTGCCAAGCAGTCTTTCGCAAAAAAAATGGCCATATTGTTGCCGAGGTATTTTCGGATAAGGTCCTCGAACAATAGCCAAACCAGGAAGAAGTAGAAACCGGCACGCCAGTTATGAAGAATAACGAGTCCTATAACCAATAGGGCGAACCCGATGGCCACGACCATCAGTAGATGCGTCTGCGCGTCGGCCACCCAATGACCTAAGGTCCAAGCGACCCACAGCCCGATCAGCCACACAGCTAATGTGATGAATTGCTGCTTGCCGCGTTCGGAAACGCGCACAAAGTTCACTGGAACAGCTCCATCACCTTATGCCGAACCAGTGCCGTCCTCGCTTCAGTCATTTCCGCTATTCCGTATGCGAGCAGCAAGGGAAACACTGCTATCCCAACCGCGCAGAGGATGTGAACAAGATTCGGCTGCCACATAGCTGCCTGGCTGATTGCCGATCGAATAAAAAACAGTACAGGGAAATGTGTTAGATATAAGGTATACGAAAATCCGGCAAGGAGGCGCGCCATCTTTGCATAAAACGGCTTCACGAGCCCTTCAGGCATTCCCAGAAGGGAGTACATCCACACGCCAAATCCGAGCGCCACGATGCCATCCGTTAGAAAAGCAGAATTCAGCGGTCGATCCACGCTAAATCCCAGGACGCATATTAGAGGCACCATTGCGATCGCGTCAGCTCGTGCAAAGCGCAACTGCGCCCACCCCCAAACCGACGATAGTGCAATAGCGCCTCCGAGGAACCAGATCAAGAAATACAGTGCAATGGTCCGCCCAACAAAGAAAATAATCAGAATCGCCAGCACAGAGTAAATGACCCGCCCCATCGAGCGGGATTTGCCTGCCAGCACGCATAGAGCGACGGGAAACAAAATGTAGTACCAGAATTCGTAGCTTAAGCTCCACAACGGCCCATCCGAGCCAAATGGCTGAACCAAAATGCTTTGGACATAGAAAAAACTCCCCACAAAATTCCGGTATGTTTCAAGGTTTGCCACACTCGGAGTAATCAGATCTTCTACAGCACGGTGATAGAGCGCAGTGGTGAATGGCAGCGCCATTCCAATGTGATCAAGAAGCCAACAGAGGATCAGCGCCGGAATCAATACAAGACTTAGGCGCACGATTCGATTTACGAGATACCCGGTCCAGGACCAATTTCCACGCTTGAAAGAGGCGACAACGCTCGAGACAATAAAGAATCCACTGAGGACGAAAAAAACAATCACCGCTTGATGCCCCAGCGATGTCACCGCGTAAAATGCGGCAAGTACGACTGAAGGGCGACCAAGATCATGGTAGGGTAGGAAAAAGAGCGCGCGCACGTGTCCAAGCAGCACTGCGAGGGCCGCAAGCCCTCGCGCCATATCCAGGTGTACGGATGCGCGGCGCGTCAGCGGTGTCGTTTTGGACCCAGGCAACATAATCATACTATCCCTATGGAATGGCTTCTCCGAGCTGCGATTTGTACGCAGCCTTGGCTCGATATACTGCGTCCACCAAACTCTCAACGTAGAGTTCAGGACACCACTGGGACATCCTCTCGCGCGCCAACTGGCCCATGCGCCTCAGTCGATCATGGCACTCGAGCGCTCGACGCAGTATGCTGCCGAGCGCCTCGACGTCGCCTGCCGGATACACAAAACCAGTTTCGTTTTCTCGCACCAAGTCGAAGTGGGCTCCAACCTGATCACTCACGATTACCGGACACCCACAGACCATAGCTTCATTTACGACGACGCCGAACGGCTCATATCCTGAGGGCAGGACCATTAGATCCGAGGAACAGTAAACCTGAGGCAAGGCGGATTGATTTATGAAGCCAAGAAAGCGCACGCGTTTGTGAACGCACAGTTCCTCTGCGTCACGTTCCAACTGTTTGCGCATCGGGCCGTCACCGGCAAAGACGAGATAAGCACTGGGAATGTCCGCACGAGCAAACGCCCGGAGCAAATCCTGCGGACGCTTCCAAGGCTGCAGCTTGGCGCAAAAAAGCACAACACTGGCATCCGAAGGGATTCCCCAGGTTTTGCGGACGGCTTTGCGATCCACGCTCCTCGCGTTTTCCGTCCACCAACTGTTATCAACAACGTACGGAAGCAGCGCGATCCGGTCCTCCGGGACATTTAACGAACGCATTAGTTCTACCGTCCCGCTGGACGGTGCGATTACCAGGTCGGCCCTTCGAAATAGCCACGGCCAGAGATGCGTTTTGAGCCGCGTTTTCCACTCTCGACCATCGCGGGAATGCAAAGTTGTAGCGTCGGTACCATAAAGTAGCGGAATGCCACAAATCTTTGCGGCGAGGAGAGCAATCCAGAATGTGACGCACATGTATCCAGTGAACACGGCGACCGCATCGAACCGATTGGCTCGTATGAGCTTCCAGACACCGGGATTGACTAAGCCAAAAAACTTGCTCGAACCAGGACGCGGCGATAAATTCTTTAGCTTGACCCACGGATACCCGTCGAGCAAAGGTACATCCCACGCTACTTCAACACCGAACCCAGGATCCACGTGGGACTCGGCCCCTTCCAGACTGCAATAAGCGACCAGCATTTCTACTTGGGGACGTTCCGACAGCCGCCGCCACATCGGGGAACCATATTGAGTTGGATGTGAACACAGCAACAAGACGCGCATCTTTTTCTCGCTCGCCGCCACCGCTGCAGACTGAGTCTTCACCGACTGATCTCACTCGGCTGCAACACTTGAAGCTTTCCCGTCAAACGACAGTATCTCCGCAAGAGCATCGGCAAGCGTGTCGATCGAATTTCCACGTGCAATCGCCCTTCTCTTTAGCTTCAGAGGGCTGTCCAACGGTTCTTTCAGCGCCAACTGAATCGCCGAGCAGACTTGGTCGGCGTCATCCCCGAAGTAAATGGTGTCCGAAAACTCAGCCAAGTTTACGACTCGCGTTGACACAACAGGCGTTCCTTGAGCGAAATAGTCGAAAAGCTTCAGCGGCATGCAATGCAGATTCCGATTGTCATCGCAAGAATAAGGCATGAAGCCTAGATCCAGATTCGCAATTACCTCTCGTAGCCGTCGTGGCTCTCGCCAAGGAAGCACATGAACGTTAGCTAACGGGAGACACTTGGATCCTCCGAAATGCAAGAATTGCCATTCGGGATGGGCCGTCAAGACCTGACTAAGGATGCACAAATTCAGGCGTCTCTCCACGGCACCCAGGTAACCGAGCCGTGGCCTCGGAATGCCCTCGAGCTCGCTTTCATCGGCCGCGCTGGCAGATTGCGAGTCTGCCGAATCGAAAAGCCGGGTCACTTGAGGAATAACTTGGACCTTGCTCCCGTATTCTGTCTCCAGTCCTCGGTATAGGCTCTTAGGAATCACAAGAGTCACGTCGGACAGCTCGATCAGCCGTGCCTGCCCAGATTCCGGGTAATCCATGCAAACGTGCACCAAGAAAAACCCCTTCTTTTTGAACTCCGAGCATAAGGAAACAAAATCTCCGTGAGGATAAACAAACAGAGGATTCCTAAGCTCAAGATCCTTCGCATTGCGCATGATCTGCCCGGCCAATAGCCTCGACTGGACTTGCGGGAAAAACACTGGTATGCG
>JASHQB010000315.1 GCA_030037775.1 Candidatus Acidiferrales bacterium | reverse complement strand
TGCTCGTCGGCACGCGCGGTGCCGTTGGAGGCATTGCCCTCGCCGTGGGCATCGGAATCGCGTATTGGTCGATTGCCGCCCTCTTTGAAGCTCTGGGAGCCGTTGGACAATTGCCCCCGTTGTTGGCCGCATGGGCTCCCGACGCCATCTTTGCCTTCGCCGGCCTGTACTTCTTCCTGAAAATGCCTACTTAGATTGGAATGTTGCTAGAGATGCGAATAACCAACGGCTTTGGGCCATCAGCGCCGTGCCTTTTTGCCTGCCGCCTTCTCTTCCAGCACCGCTTGCGCCGCGGCCAATCGTGAGATCGGCACGCGGAATGGAGACGCGCTCACATAATCCATCCCAGCCCGGTGGCAGAATTTGACGCTGGGTGCATCGCCGCCATGCTCGCCGCAGATGCCCACTTTCAAGTTTGGCCGCGTCTTGCGTCCGCGCTGGATGGCCCATTCGATCAGCATGCCCACCCCGTCTTGGTCGAGGGTCTGGAACGGGTCACCGGCGAAAATTCCCGCTTTCTTTTCGTCCACATATTCGGGGAGGAATCTGCCGGCATCGTCGCGCGAGAGACCCATGGTCGTTTGCGTCAGGTCGTTCGTGCCGAACGAGAAGAACTCCGCCACCTCCGCAATTTGATCTGCGAGCAGCGCCGCCCTGGGAAGCTCAATCATCGTGCCGACCAAATAGTGAAGTTTTACTTTATGTTGTGCGATGATTGAATCCGCCACACGACGCGTCGCTTCTCCCAGAATCTTCAATTCTTTTTTCGCCATCGTGAGCGGATGCATGATCTCAGGAAATACTTTAACTCCCCTTTTCTGACATTCGATCGCTGCTTCGATGATTGCCCGCACTTGCATTTCGAGAATTTCGGGATACGTGATTGCCAGCCGGCAGCCCCGGTGGCCGAGCATTGGATTCGCCTCGTGCAATTGCTCGACCCGCCGAATGACCGTTTCCACCGGCACGCCGATCTTCTTCGCCAGTTCTTCCTGCTGCGCCTTCTCGTGCGGAACAAACTCATGCAGCGGCGGGTCAATCAATCGGATAGTCACTGGGAGGCCATCCATAGCTTCGAAAATGCCGATAAAGTCGCTCCGCTGGAACGGGAGCAGTTTGTCGAGCGCTCGCTGGCGGGCTTCGCGCGTGTCGGCGATGATCATCTCTTGTATCGCCAGTTGCCGTTCAATGCTCTTCTCCGGCTGCTCGAAATCCTTGAAGAACATGTGCTCGGTACGGCAGAGCCCGATTCCCTCTGCGCCCATCTCGCGGGCCTTTCGCGAATCGAACGGCGTATCGGCGTTTGTGCGTACGCGAAGCCGGCGGATCTTGTCAGCCCAGCCCATCACGATCGAATAGGCTTTCGGCGGCTCCGGTCGGGCCAGCTCGATTTGACCCGCATAGACAATGCCCTCGCTGCCATCCAGCGTCAGCCAATCTCCCTGCGAAATGGCCCGTCCGCCCACGTGCATCTGCTTCTTTGGGTAGTCGATATCCAGCGCCTCGCAGCCAACGATGCAGCATTTTCCCCATCCGCGCGCAACCACTGCGGCATGGCTCGTCTTTCCTCCGGTTGCGGTCAGGATTCCCTGTGCGACGTGCATTCCGCCCACGTCTTCCGGACTTGTCTCGCGCCGCACCAAAATCACTTTCTCCCCGCGCGACGCCCATTCTTCTGCTTCGTGCGCAGTGAAGATTGCTTTGCCGCTCGCCGCGCCCGGAACTGCATTCACGCCCGTCGCGATTTTCCGCTTCGCCAGATCATCCCGTTTCGTCGAAGGCGCGATTACCGGATAGAACAGCCGTTCCACGTCGTCTGCCTGAATGCGCTGAATCGCCTCCTCGCGCGTGATCAGCCCTTCATTCGCCATATCCATCGCAATGCGGAACGTGGCTGCCGGCGAGCGTTTTCCCGTCCGCGTTTGCAGCATGTAGAGCTTTCCGTCTTCGACCGTGAACTCCAGGTCCTGCATATCGCGATAGTGCCGTTCGAGCTTCTGTCGCACGCCTTCCAGTTGCTTGTAAACCTTCGGCATGCGCTTGGCCATCTCGCTCAATTGCATCGGCGTGCGGATTCCGGCCACAACGTCTTCGCCCTGCGCGTTGATCAGGAAGTCGCCGAAGAAGTCCTTCTCACCCGTCGAAGGATCCCGCGTGAAGCAAACTCCGGTGCCGGAGTTGTCGCCGGTATTGCCGAACACCATTTGAACCACGTTGACCGCCGTGCCCAAGAGTCCAGTGATTTTCTCCACGCGCCGGTAGGTCACCGCCTTCTCGCCCATCCACGATTCGAAGACCGCGCCGATCGCGCCCCAAAGCTGCTCGTGTGGATCTTCCGGAAATGCCTTCCCGGTCTTTTGTTTGAAATATTCTCGATAATCCGCGACCAGTTGCATCAGGCCATCGGCTGGAATCTGTGTATCGTCCTTCACCTTCAAGCGATTCTTTAAGGTTCTCAACTTTTCTTCCAGCTCGTCCTTCGGCAAGCCGATCACTACGCTGGAGTACATCTGCACGAATCGCCGATATGCGTCATATGCAAATCGCTGGTTTCCAGTCCTCTGCGCAAGGCCTTCGACGGAACGGGAGTTCAGCCCGAGATTCAAAATTGTTTCCATCATCCCGGGCATGGAGCGCGCCGAGCCCGAACGCACGCTGACCAACAGCGGATCCTTGGCGTCGCCGAGTTTCTTCTTGGTGACCTTCTCCAAATGCGCCAGGTTCGCCTTTACCTGTGCGGCCAATTCCTTAGGGAATTTTCGTTCGTGTTTGAAATAGAAGTCGCACGCCTCGGTCGAAATCGTGAAGCCCGCCGGGACCGGAAGCCCGATGCGGGTCATCTCCGCCAACCCGGCTCCCTTTCCACCGAGCACTTCCTTCATTTGTCCGTTGCCTTCGGCCTTCCCCGCCCCAAAAAAGTAAACGTATTTCACTGGTCCCCTCGTCTCCTTTGCGATTGCCTGACCACGATATTAACGAATCCTACTTGTCGGCGCGCCGACATCCGCGCTCGAACTCGCGAAAATACAGACTCATTTCTCGTCCACGGCCATTTCAGAAAAATCGGCAATTGTGGAAAACTCCTTTAGCAAACCCGCCAGCAACCCCAAGCGATTTTTTCTGACCGCTTCGTCCTTGTCCATCACCAGCACGTCATCGAAAAAACGGTCTACCGCCGGCCGCAGCTCCGAAATAGCTTCAAGTGCTTCTTTATATTGCCCAGCCCGCTTATGTTTCCCTGCGCGCTCCGCAAGTTTCTGCGCTTCACGATATAAGAGCTGTTCCGCTTCCGCGCGAAGCAACTCGCTCTTCACTGTGCCCGCGCGTCCCTCATCCGGCCCGGCCTTTTCCAGAATTTTTCTGATCCGCCGGAAGGCCACCGCCAGCGGCTCGAAATTCTTGGAGTGCCGGATCGCCTTGAGCGCCATGATCCGGCTGCGCACGTCAACCAAATCATCAGCCCCCGCCGCCATCGCCGCATTCACTTCGTCGTACGCCAATCCGTACTTCTCGCGGAAGAGGTACTTCGCGCGCTCTGCAATGAAATCCCGCACGCGCCTCTCCGCTTCCGCCGCCACTTCGATTTTCGGAACGTGCGACGCCAGTCCTTGTGCTGCGGCAGAAATTGACGCCGAAAGAGACATCGGCAAGTTCCCTTCAAGTAAAATGTGAACTATTCCCGCAGCAGCCCGCCGCAGCGCGAATGGATCGCTCGAACCTGACGGAATAACCCCAACCGCGAAGCACGCCACCAGCGAATCGAACTTGTCCGCAATCGATACGGCGCAACCCGTCAGGTTGCGCGGGATTGTGTCTTCCATCCCTGCAGGCTTGTAGTGGTCGTATACGCCCCATGCAATTTCTTCATCTTCTCCTTGAGCTCTGGCGTAGAGTCCTCCCACAATTCCCTGCAGCTCGGTGAACTCGCGCACCATCTCCGTCGCCAAGTCGCACTTCGCCAGCTGCGCAGCTCTGTCCGCAGCGCCCACATCAGCCCCATGAACGCCTGAATCGAACCAGTTTCGCGCAATCTTCCGCGCGAGCTCGCGCATGCGCTCGGTCTTATCGCGATAGCTGCCCAGGCGGGATTCAAACGTTATATGGGCGAGCTTGTCGGTATAGTCGGCCAGTCGACACTTCTGATCCGACTGCCAGAAGAATTGTGCGTCGGCCAGCCGAGCACGCAGCACCCGCTCATGCCCGCGACGCACCAACCCGGCACGGTCCTTGTCCAGATTGATCACCGCCAGAAAGTGCGGCTCGATTTCGCCGCCACGGTTCTCCACCGCAAAATACTTCTGATGATCGCGCATCACGGTGACGATTACTTCCGAAGGCAGCTCCAGATATCGCGCATCAAAATCGCCGCGAATCACCGTCGGATACTCGTTTAAATACGTCACCAGCTCGAGGAGCTTCGCATCCTCGTGCACCCGCCACTTCCCCTTCGCTGCTATGCTACGGATCTCGCGTTCGATTTTCCTGAGGCGGTCGGCAGGGTCCACGAGCACAAAATTGCGTCGCAGTTTCGCGACGTAATCCTTCGGTCCTGTCACCTTTATCTTTGTATGGCCGAGGAAGCGATGCCCTTCCGTCGTGTCGCCCGCGACAACGCCTTCAAAATCGAAAGGAACAATCTTTCCATTCAGAAGAGCAACCAACCAGCGCACAGGCCGGATGAAGCGCGCTCCCTTTTTGCCGGTCCAATACATCGAGCGCGGGAAACTCAGCTCCCTCATCGCCCTCGGCAGCGTCTCCGCAAGAATCTCGCGCGCCGTCCTTCCTCGAACAACCAATCTCGCAGCAAGGTATTCGCCTCGCGCCGTCATGGTCGTATATAAACTCGATATCGGTACACCTTGCTTCTCTGAGAAACTCTCCGCAGCCCGTGTCGGCTGGCCGACATTGTCGAATGCCACCGCTTTCGGCGGACCCAGCACCTCTTTTCTTTCATCCGCCTGCGAGAGCAACACTGCATCGGACATTGCCACGATCCGGCGCGGCGCGGCATAAGTTAGAATCGGCGCGGCCAGCAGTCGGCTCGCCTCCAAATTCTTCTCAAGTATTTGTTTAAGTTCAGCCGCGGCCTTTGCCAACAGTCCGGCAGGGATTTCCTCGCAGCCAATCTCGAACAAGAACGGCGCGCGGTCCTTCATTTCTGCACCTGGTTCGGCGCCGCTTCTGAGATTGGTCGAGGGGCGGGCAGAAACTCGCTCCATCCATTCGCCGCACAATAATCCCGGGCAATCTGACACGAGAGCGCCCGGACTCTCGCGATCAACGCCGCGCGCTCCGTCGTCGAAATTGCTCCGCGCGAATCGAGAATATTGAAAAAATGCGAACACTTCAGGCAGAAATCATATGCCGCCAAAATCGGAGCTTGCCGCTGTCCCGCCGACTCGCTCCCTCTCTCCCTCCGCGCCAGGATGGCCTTGGCCTCTTTTTCGCACAAATCGAACATTTCCCGCGTGCGCCTCGCATCCGCCCACTCGAAGCTGTAGGTTGAGAATTGCTCTTCTTCGGACAAGCGGATCTCCCCATAAGTCGCCGCGCTCGACCAGTGCAACTGGAACACGCTCTCCACGTCCTGAAGAAAGGCGGCGATTCGCTCGAGGCCGTAGGTCAGTTCGCAGGACACGGGATCCAAATCTAGTCCGCCGGATTGTTGGAAGTAGGTGAACTGCGTGATCTCGAGTCCGTCCAGAAGAACCTGCCAGCCAACACCCCACGCGCCGAGCGTCGGTGATTCCCAATTGTCTTCTTCAAATCGAATGTCGTGCTGCTTCAAGTCGATCCCGAGCGCTTTCAAACTGTTCAAGTAAAGGTCCTGAACATCAGCTGGCGATGGTTTAAGTATCACTTGAAGTTG
>JASHQB010000314.1 GCA_030037775.1 Candidatus Acidiferrales bacterium | reverse complement strand
AGGCGATCTTCGGCTACCCTGTCCCGGAACCATGGCATGGCTTCGACGGACGGCAGAGGATTGTGACGTTTCTCGATAAGGCGTTTGCACAATAGTATGGGCAGAGGAGAATGCCGATGCACGGTTCGCCGATCCCGGACGCGGTAGAATCGCTTGGGATGCCGCGTGAGTAACGCAACGTACGTCAAAATGAGCTTCTAGCAGGGACGCTCGCAATTGCGCCCCACTCCCTCCGCAGTTACAATCCCTGCGCTCGCCGTCAACGCAGCCTTTCGGAGGGAATGACGATGCATCGTTCGCCGATCACTGACCGTGCAAAGGACCAGGCGCGCACCGCCCCTGCAAAATTCGCAGCGCACGCGATTGCTCTCTGCGCGGCGCTCGCGATTTGCGCCGCATCTGTTTCCACCGCGCCGCGCCCGCAAACCGGCGGCGCGATGGCGCGCATCAGCTTCGGCTCAGACCTCAGCTCCACTCCGCTCGACGGTCGCGTTTACGTCGTCTTTTCCGTCAACCAAGCCAATCCGCGCATGGATGTCGGGGAAAGGGAAGTCCAGTCCGCGCAAGTCTTCGGCGCGGACATTGACGGCCTCGCGCCAGGACAGTCCGCCACGATTCCGCTCGACGCCATCGGCTATCCCGCGCACACTCTTGCCGATATTCCGCCCGGCGATTACTGGGTGCAGGGTGTTCTGAACAAATACACCACGTTCCACCGCTCCGACGGCCACACCGTGAAGCTTCCGATGGACGAAGGCGAAGGCCAGCACTGGAATTCCAAGCCCGGAAATTTCTTCAGCACGCCGGTGCGCATGCACATTGACGCGAATTCCTTCACCACCATCGACATTCATCTCGACAACGTCATTCCACCGATTCAACCGCCGCAGGACACAGAGTGGGTGAAGCATGTGCGCATTCAAAGCCAGGTGCTCACGAAATTCTGGGGCCATCCGATGTATCTCGGCGCCATCGTCGTGCTGCCCGAAGGATGGGCCACGCATCCGAACGCGCGCTATCCGCTGCTTGTTAACCACGGGCACTTCCAGGCCGATTATTATCGCTTCGCGACGCAGCCTCCGTTAGCGAATGGCAATTCGGAGCAGCAGGAAGCCCAGCAGACTCGCTATCAGTTCTATCAGGATTGGACCACCGGCAAACTGCCGCGCATGATTCTGCTGATCATTCAGCACGCGAATCCCTACTACGACGATTCCTACGCTGTCGATTCTGCGAACGTCGGCCCGTATGGCGAAGCCATCAACAGGGAACTGATTCCCTACATCGAAAAACAATTTCACGGCATCGGCCAGGGATGGGCGCGCGCGGTTTTCGGCGGCTCAACCGGCGGCTGGGAAACGCTGGCCACGCAGATTTTCTATCCCGACGATTACAACGGCGCGTGGGGCGCCTGTCCCGACCCGGTGGATTTTCACGCCTATCAGCTCGTGAACATTTATGACGACACGAACGCCTATTGGACCATCGGTCCCTTTGGCCGCATCGCGCAAGGAGAGATGCGCTTTCCGAATGGCATTGTGGAGGCCACTACCGAAGGTTCCAATCGCTGGGAAAATGCCCTGGCCTCGCATGGCCGCAGCGGCGAGCAGTGGGGTATCTGGCAGGCGGTATTCAGCCCTGTCGGCGATGACGGCTATCCAAAACCGATTTGGGATCCCATCACCGGCGTCATCAATAAGGATGTCGCGGAATACTGGCGGCAGCACTACGACTTGACGGCCATCATGATGCGCGACTGGAACACGCTGGGGCCGAAGCTCGTCGGCAAACTGCACGTGCCCGTCGGCACCGGCGACACATTTTATTTGAACAACGCTGTGCGTCTGATGCAGGCCGCCATGGAGAAAACCCAGAACCCGCACTACGTCGCCGATTTCGATTTCGGCATTGACCAGCCGCACTGCTACACCGGCCCGCCGGGAGACACCACCCGGCACGGCGGACTCACGTTCACACGGCGTGTCCTGATAGCGGCCGAAGAGCAAATGCTGAAGACCGCACCCGCCGGTGCCGACACAACCAGTTGGCGCTACTAACGCGCGCACCGGGCGTATCCTGAGGCAAAGCCGATACGAAGCTGCCTACAAGAGTTCAGTTCCTGGGGTGGTATTATCGGGCCGCATCCAGCGGTCAGGGCAATGGGAACCTGATCAGCTGTGACACCGGAGCCGAAATAACTTGGTGGTCGCCAACCAGCCGTACATAGGATTCGAAGGGCCGATCGGAGCCGGGAAAACGACCCTGGCGCAGTTGTTGGCTTTGCATCTGGGTGCCACGCTGGTTTTGGAAGACGTGGATGGCAACGCGTTCCTTCCTGATTTCTATGCAGACAGAGATAGATGGGCGCTGGGCACGCAGTTGGCATTCTTAATTTCCCGATACGAGCAGCTGAGAACGATTCCGCCCTCTCGAACTCGACCGGTGATTTCAGACTACACGCAAGCCAAGGATCCCATCTTTGCCCGGACGCTGCTGCATGACCGCGAGGTGGAGCTATACGAGAGGCTCACGGTCGGACTTGACGCCAGCGTTCCACGTCCCGATGTAACGGTTTATGTCGATGCTAGGAATGACATCCTCCTCGATCGAATTCGGCGGCGCAATCGGCCCTACGAGGCGTCGATCGATGCAGAATACCTGGACGCGCTGCGCCAGGCTTACGCCCGCCATCACAGCTCTATTGGAAGATTGCAGGTCTTGAGCTTCGATACCTCCGAGTTGAATCTCCGTTCGGAATCGCACCTCCACGGCTTGTACAAGAAAATCCTCGCTGCGGCTTCTATGCGCTAGTCCGGATTTCCGTCGCGCCTCCTTGGCGGCCAATTGCCGACGCAGGGCGCTCGTCACTGGACAAAGCCCTGGAGCTCGCGTTCGAAGTTCCGATCGAAAGCAATCCCCGTTTCGGCCACTTCGACTTTAACTTTCCTGCTTACGATGCCGAGCAGCTGTCGGCCCTCCCTTGGCCCGTCTAAGTAGCCGTCATAAGCCTGTATAGGGGTAGCAAACCAATCCGGATAAATCTCTAAGGAGGCAACACATGATTGCTAAGAAAATCGCTTTGCTGTTTTTGCTTGGGTCTCTCGCAGTTTCGATC
>JASHQB010000313.1 GCA_030037775.1 Candidatus Acidiferrales bacterium | reverse complement strand
GCCTGGCGATTGGTGAGTTCAACAATAGGCGAACCGCCGCCGATGGCCTGATAGTGTTCGCGAACGACCTGCGCGCGGCGCGCGGCGATGAGTTTGGCGAGAGGCTTTCGCGCGATGCCGGCGCCCATGAAATTGATGATTTCGGGGTCGCAAAACAGGTTGTACAGGAATGGTTCAACGGCTTCGAGGCGGTCCGGGCCGCCCAGCTGGAAAAGAACTACGCCGATTTTCTTTCGCGTAGCCACGCGGTTCGCTTCCCTGCCCTGGCGCTTTGCGGTAATGGGTCAGTTTGAATTTCGACTTATTGTGTCACGATCAAGAGAATTCAAACGACCCACACACGTTCTCGGATATTAGGGTTCGCGGATCTGCTGTCTCATCTGGGCGAGGTCTTTTTCGACGCGGGCGAGGCGACGCGCGACGGTGAAGTCATAAATGAAGAAAATCGCCCAAAAGGCCAGATAAGCGGCAAATAAGCTCCAAAAATTCTGCATGACTATCCTCCTAATGCGGTCCGGCGTTGCATTTCGCGATTTTGAGATTTCGTTTCGGCGCGCTCTTCGATGACGAGGCGCATTTCTTCGGCTTCATATCTCAGGCGCTCCAGGCGATAGCGTTCGATGACAAGAAGAATCATGAGAAGAGTCATCAACGCGCTACAGGAGAAAAATACTTTGACCATGGTGGGATCGAGGCCCGAATTCGGCCCGCCGAACAGAACGGGCTGCGGATGCTGCGTGCGAAAGATGCGAATCGACAGGTAGTCGAGCGGAACGCCGAGAAAAACGAAAATTCCAAAAATGGCGGAGACGGCGGCGCGGCGCTCAGGGTCGGCGACCAATGTGCGAAGGACGAGGTAGCAGACGTAGAGAATCCAGAGGACGAGAGTGAGCGTGAGGCGCCAGTCCCAAGCCCACCAAATGCCCCAAACGGGATGCGCCCAAATCGGGCCGGTGACGAGGACGACGGACCAGAATGCCAGACTTACTTCCACGGCGGAGACGGCGAGCCAGTCCCATTTCGGCTGGCGCTTGCGAAGATAGGCGACGTTGGCGAAAAAGACGATGCCGGTGCCTTCCATTGCGGCCCAGCCGGACGAAGCGTGGAAATAGAAAATGCGCTGGATGGCGTGCATGGTGGCTTCGTCGGGCGCGATGAAAAAAACTGCGTACCCCGCGAAAGCAAACAGCGCGGCGATGATGAGGGCAAAGAGCCATCGGTTTTTCATCTGCCTATCACCATTTGCTTGACCGTTTGCACTTCCCTTTCGCCGGAGCTATTCCTCCAACAAGTAATCGGAGAGCATCCAGGCGGTCGCGAAGAAAACAATATCAAATGCCACGAGAACCGCAACCCAGGTGCGGTCCAAAGATGGGGCGTCGGCGAAGAGTTCCGCGGTCGCTTCCACGGAGGCGACCAGCAACGGAACCAAAACGGGCAAAAGCAGGAGCGGCAGCAGGACTTCGCGCATACGCGCCTGCGTGGCAACGGCGGAGAAAACCGTGCCGGTGACGGCGATGCCGAAAGTCCCCAAAAACAGCACGATGAGGAGCCGGCCGAGCACGGGCCAAAGCGAGACGTTATAGAGCAGCGCAAAGACAGGGAGCAGGACGGCTTCGGTGATGGCGAGAAAGAGCAGGTTCGCGAGCATTTTGCCGAGATAAATCGCGAAGGGGCTGACCGGCGCCATGCGCAGGGCGTAAATCGTGTCGTTGGATTGCTCCTTGGCGAACGAGGGATTGAGCATGAGTGAGCCCGAAAAGAGCAGCGCGATCCAGAGCAGGCCGGGGCCGTAGCGGCGCGCTTCGGCGGCGGTAGGTTCGAAGGCAAAACTGAAAAGCACAACCACGATGATGACAAAAGTGACGGTGGTCTGCAGCAGTTCGCGCGTGCGCATCTCGGCGCGAATTTCCTTACGCAGGACGATGGCGGCGGCGCGTGCGGCAGTCATTCAGGCGCCTACTTTCAGTTCTTCGAGAAGCGGGCGAGGATCGCCGCCCGCTCCGGAATCGCGGTCGACGCGGCCTCCGGCAATGGCCACGGCGCGGGTGAAAATATCGGTGACTTCGTTGCGCGCGTGCGTGCTCATGAGGATGGTGCGGCCCTGGGCGCGCAGGGCGCGCAGGCTCGTGGTGAGCCAAATGAGCCCTTGCTGGTCAAGACCAGCAGCGGGCTCGTCAAGCAGGAGAAGCGCCGGTGAGGCCAACAGCGCACGCGCGAGTGCCAAGCGTTGGCGCATGCCGCGCGAAAACGTGCGCACCAAATAATCGGCGCGCGTGGAGAGGCCCATGCCTTCGAGAGCTTCGGCGGCGCGCTGGCGCGGGGGTTCGAGTTCGTAGAGGCGCGCGAAGAGTTCGAGGTTTTCTTGCGCGGTAAGTTCGTCGTAGACAAGAATGTTGTGGCCTACCATGCCGATCTGCCGGCGGATCGCTTTTGCGTCAGTTCCCGCGCCGGGGAAAACGACGCGGCCGGAAGTTGGCCGGACGAGGAGCGCAGCCATTTTCAGAAGGGTGGTTTTTCCGGAGCCATTGGGGCCAACAAGCGCGACGCATTCGCCGGGGGCAATGGAAAGCGAGATTTTCCGGAGCGCGACGAACGCGCCGTAACGCTTTTCGACTTGCTCGAAGCTGACGCCGATGGAAACGGACGATGGCGCGGCAGGCAAGGCGCGACGCTCAGCCCTTCAGAAGATCCCGCAGAATTTTTTGCGTGCGTTCCCGCTCGCGCGCATAGTCCTGGTCGCTGATGGTTCCGGCCTGATGGCGCAGCTCCAAGCGAAACAACGTTTCCTTGAGTTCATCGAGACTGCGCGTTGCTTCGCGCTCGACTTGCTGGACTTGCTGCGACGGTGCGGGTGCCGGCGAAGCGACCGGCGCTGGGTCATGGGGCGCGGCGGAGGCCGCCGAGGCCATCTGCGCGACAGGGCGGCGCCAGAGGAAGATCACGCCCAGCAAGAACAATCCGGCAAATCCGGCCACGAGAATGTATTTCACGTTGGCGTCGAGGCGTGGCGGCAGAGCCGTGGTGGCGGCCGCATCGTCGCCGTCAGCGCGGGAGTTGACGGAGGGGTCTTGCCCACCGTTGTCCGGGGACGCGGCGGGCGCGGAGGCTACGCCGGAGACGGAAATGGCCAGGGGAGTGTTGGCGGCAACGGCAGCATGAGTGTAAATGTCGAAGCCCTGCTCGGTCCCTGCCGGCGAGAAGCCAGCCGCTGAGACCTGCAGACCCGGAGGCACAGCGAGGATGACCGTCTGAACGTCGTAGACCGACACGGTCTGGACGCTCGCTTGATTCGACGCATAAGGGAGCTGGTAGGAGATGCGCACGCCGTTGTCGCCGGGGCGGAACGGCCAGTCCACCGCTTCCATTCCGTTACCTTTGTCGATGGTGCCCTGGATTACGGGCATGCCGCTCGCGTCCCACGCGGAGACCTGGCTAAGCTGCGCGCCCTGGGGAAGCTCGAAGCGAAAACTTCCGTCCTTCAAGTAGAAGGCCACGGGCGGCTGCGTCTGGTTCTTAATCGTGTATTCCTCGCCGACGGTGAGGGCGGAACCCTTCGGCTGGAGAATGAGGGCGCGCGTGGTGACGGCAAAGGAGTGCGGGTCGCGCGTGGGGTCGTAGACTTGAATCTGGACGGATGGGGTGTTCGGCGGCACCGGCGCGTGATAGAAAACGCCTTTGTAAGGGACGCGCAGGAGCATGGCAGCAGTGCCGAGCGTGTCGTTCGTGATGGTGAAATGGCCCGAGGCGTCGGTTTTCACCGTCGCGACGGCCTGCATACCACCCTGCAAGGCGAGAAGAATCACGTCGGCGCCGGCCACGGGATGGTTCGTAGTCCCATTTTGCACGACGCCGGACACGGTGCCCGCCGCCGCAGGCCGCGCTGCGCCAAAAAACAGCAGCGCCGCGGCGATGGCCGCGCAACGCGCCAACGATGACCACCGTCCTGATTGGCGTGCTTGCCTTTTCGCCGATACGCGCATCATGTCGGAATCCATTTCCGTTATCACCGCGATTTCTCCGACGCCGCCTGCCGCGTGGCCGCGGTGGGCGCGCCGCCGGTCAGTCTGTCCATGTCCGCAATCACGCGGGCGGCCTCGATTTCCAGGGCGTGCTTCATCGCTTCGTAGTCCTCTTCCGAGAATTTGCCAGCGCGATGCTCAAAGCGCAAATCGCGCAGGTTCTCGTAGATGGTATCGCGCCGCTCGAGCAATTGATCAAGGCGGGAGCGATGCGGGGCGAAATCGGACGCCTCGAGTTTTACGCCGAAGACGAACCAGAGCGTCGCGATCGCCATTGCGGCGCAGCACAAAGCCACGAGAATCGCCTCGCTAGTCATCGTTCTCGCCGCCCATCTGATGACGCGCACGCGCGAGAAGGTCGGGCGAAAGTCGCGCAGCTGGCGCCACTTCGCTGCGGCGCGTCCACTGCAGGACAACGTAGGATGCCAGAAGCGCTCCGGCCAAGAGCATAACGATGGGCATCAGCCAGGCCCAAAGATCAAATCCCTTGGCGGGCGGAGAAATCAGCACCGTGGGGCCGTATTCCTGGACGAATGATTGGAGAACCAGATCGTCCGACGAACCACTCGAGACGCGGTCGTCGACTTCTTTCAGTTCCTTCTGAGCGGTTTCGCAGGGCCCTGCGAAGGCGCCGCCCATGTGCGTGCACTTCCCTGCCGCGTCGCTGCAGCCTCCGCACATGCACATGATCTTCGCGCCCAGAGCCTTTGCGCGGTCCCTCTGCGCGTGCGCCGCAGGCATGAAAACAAGCGCCACGGCGAACAGAACTGTGAGGGCTGCGAGCTTGGCGCGTTTCAGCATTTCAATCATTTCCGTGAACCATGCTTACGGGTACGCCGGCGGGCACAGATTCCCTTTCGGCATGCAGCACGATTTGCGGCTGGCGGCTCGGTATGAGCGCGAGCACCGTGCCCAGCACGAGAACCAAACCGCCCAGCCAAATCCAGCGCACCAACGGATTCAAATAGGCGTGAATCACGGGAGTGTCGTCTTCCGGGCTGCGGCCAGCGTAAACGATGTAGAGATCCTCGGCCAGCGAGGAGTGCAGCGCCACGATGGTTTGGGTCACTTGGCTGGCCAGATAAAAGCGGCGCTCCGGAAAGAGCATCATCAAGGAGCGCTTGCCCTCGAAGACTTCGATGGTGGCGCGTTCGGCGGTGTAGTTGGCGTTCGAGGCGGCATCGAGGTTCTGGCAAACCAGGGTGTAGGGGCCAATTTTCATGCTGGAGCCAACTTGCATGGAGCTTTGCACGTTCTGGTTGAATGCCTGACCGGAAATTCCGATGAAGATCAGCACGATGCCGAAATGAACGATATAGCCGCCGTAACGGCGGGTGTTGCGCATGGTCAACTGGCCGACCGACGACAGAAGATTCGCGCCGCTACGGGCGGAGAGGACGCGCGCGCCGCGGAAAAATTCCGAAAAAATCGTCAGCGTGACGAACGCACAGAGAATCAGGCAGACGAGCGCGTAGAAATCGCGGTCGCCGAACGCAAAGCCGACAATTCCCGCTACCAGCCCTCCGCCGAGCGGCCAGGCAAAGTTGCGCTTCAAGCTGGAAAGCGAGGTGCGCCTCCAGGCTAGCAAAGGGCCCACACCCGTCAGGAATAGCAAGAACAGCGCAATGGGAATATTCACTTTATTGAAGAATGGCGGGCCGACGGTGATTTTGTTGCCCTCGACCCATTCTGTGAGGACGGGAAAAAGCGTGCCCCACAAAACCGCGAAGCAGGCGGCCAGCAGAATCAAATTGTTGAAGAGGAAGCTCGATTCTCGCGAGACGATGGAATCGAGCTGATTGTCGGTCCGCAGATAGTCGCGGTTCTTCCAGTAGGCCACCAGGCACACGACCAAAACGATCGCGAGGAACGAGAAAAACCAAGAGCCGATCGAGGATTGCGCGAAAGCGTGAACGGAACTGACGACGCCGGAGCGCGTCAGCGTGGTGCCGAGAATGCTGAGCATGTAAGTGATGAAGACCAGCCAGACATTCCACACGCGCATCATGCCGCGCTTTTCCTGCATCATCACGGAATGCAAAAACGCGGTCTCGGTGATCCACGGCAGGAGAGAAGCATTCTCCACGGGATCCCAAGCCCAATAGCCGCCCCAGCCAAGAACCTGATAGGCCCAATGACCGCCGAGCAAGATGCCGACGCTCAGGAAGGCCCAGCCAACCATGGTCCATTTGCGGGTGATGTGAATCCATTTTTCGCCGGGATACCTGCCGAGCAAGGCGGCCAGCGCAAAGGCGAACGGCACGGTGCATCCGGTGTAGCCCAAGTAAAGCATGGGTGGATGAATATCCATCTCCGAATACTGCAAGAGGGGCGTGAGGCCGTGGCCATCGGCCAGGGTGACGACGTGCGGCACGCCCGCGGCGCTGATGGCACCAAGCAGGCCGAAGGGGCTGGCGACAAAATTATTCAAAATCAGGAAAAACAGCTGGATGCCACCGAGAATAACGCCCACGTAGGGCATCAGCTCGGGATGCTTCTTGCGATTGGAGAAAAGCGCGATGAAGGCGAAGATCGAAAGCAGCCAGCTCCAGAAAAGCAACGAGCCTTCCTGGCCGGCCCACAGCGCGGCAAACTTGTAGTAGGTGGGCAGCGCGCGGTTGCTGTGCTCGACCACATAGGCAATCGAAAAATTGTTTTCAAAGAAGAGCGCGACGAGGCTGCCGACGGCGAGCGTAACCAGCGGAAAGATCGCCAGGCCCGCGTTGCGGGCGCTCTTGATGATGAGCGGCCGCTCGGTGCGGATGCCGATGATTCCGGCAACAAGCGCGTACCCTGCAGCGAGCAGCGCCAGGACTAACGCGAAAGAGCCAATGACGTCCACCGGCTTATTTTGCTCCCATTAACTACGAGGCTCCGCCACACTTTGCGGATCAGGCTGTAGTTGCGTTCTGGATTTGGGCATGTCTGCGGCGGGCTGCTGCCCCGGAGTGGCTTGATATTTGGAGGCGCACTTCGCCTGCACCTGATCGGCGACGAAACGGCCGTCCGGCATCAACTTCCCTTCCGCCAGGGCCTGCGCGCCGCCCTTGAATGTGTCTGGAAGCGGCGAATCCCCAACGTAGCTTACCGGCAGGTTCTTGCCCTCCTCGGTGAGGACAAAATCGATGCGGCCCGGATGGTGGGCAATCGAGCCGTCCACCACGTCCCCGCTCACACGCATTCTCTGATGAAGGGCAGCTCCCTGGAGCGCACTGAGCTCGCTGATGGTGTGATAGTAGGTTTTGCTCTGCGATGCGCCGACCCAGCCCAGCCACACCAAGGTGCCCACAATTATAATTGCGCCGGCAGAAAACTTCGTTCGAGCGCTCATCGGAACTCCCCAGAGGCTGGTAGATTATAACGGCGAAGTTTATCACATCTGTGAGCCACGTCACAGGACGCGGGTGCATGGCCAGAAGCAGCCGAGACTCACACGGCCACGGAGGGTGACTGAGAGGAGGCAGTCTCGCGAACGACCCCGGCGCGAATGCAGCTTCAGGTCCCGAGCTTGCTCTTCAGGCAAAACTCCAGCTCTGGAGAAAGCTCAGTGATGTTCATGCCCGCTGAAACCATGAACTTGCAACTGAGAATGGGCTTGGGCTGATCCTCGTCAGGAAGCTGACAGTTAACACGGCAATACTGGCATTCCTGGTTCCAGCAGAACCGGCCGTACGGAATGGTCTCTGGGCTGATGAACTGGAAGCATCGCAACAGAGAGTTTCGTTCCGGCACAAGGAAGTTTTTCCCCATAACGGTGATCTCGACCAAACGCTCGTATGGACGAAAAATTTCCCCCGTCGCCATGGCCCCGCCTTGGTTCGGTGTCTGTTCCATGGCCATCACACTACGTCACGAAGCACGGGCGAGCAACACAGCGCAAGCACAAAAGTGTCCAACTCGCAAATGGCCCAGGGCTGGGCTGCCCGGAAGCGTGAGCGGAACACAGGCTAGACGTGGACGAGATTGCGATACTCCGCTTCCGAAGAAGCGGGAAACAGAACCCATAGCGTGTAGATGCCCAGCGCCGTTCCGAGCGGAATGTGCACGAGCGCGAGAATACCCGCGACGATCGCGACGATGCGGCCCCAGCTCTGACGCTCCAGCAATCCCCACGCCGCGAAAAAGGCCAGCACGGCCTGGAGAATCAACAAGCCCGAAGCAAAGGCCAAACCGCCTTGAACGATCCTGGACAAAGGATCACCCAGCACGAAGTGGGGAAGAAGCTGGTTCAAGACGACCGGAAAAACCATCCGGCCCACGAACCAAACCCAGCCCACGGCGAGTGCGCGAAGCAATCCGGCGATGATCCAGAGAATCCCCAGGATGCGTATATGCGCATTCACGCGACTGGAAGGAACGACGTACACAGGCACGCGCTGAGCCGCGGCCACTTGCGCATACGCTATGGCACTGGGAAACGGGCGGCCGCAGTTGCTGCAAAAATGCGCGTTCGCGACTGCTTCGGTACCACATTGATCGCAGAACACGGTTACCTCCCTCATCACGCGACTTCTATACTGAATTATACGCACGAGTGGCGGAAAAAGTTCACGCGCAACAATGCACACTGATTCGGAGAAGATAATTCAGTAGAACTGACCCATGCGGCGGAATTTCTGATAACGCTGGTCCAGGAGTTCCTGAGGCGAGAGTTTGGATAGCTCGTCGAGCGCGCGCGTCAGCGATTCATCAAGAATCTTCGCGGCAGCGGCGTGATCGTTGTGCGCTCCGCCTTCCGGCTCGGGGACAATTTCGTCAATCAGCCCCAACTCCAGGAGGTCTTTGGGCGTGATCTTCAGAGCTTCGGCAGCGGCTTCCGCCTTGGAGCCGTCTCGCCAAGTGATGGAAGCGCAGCCCTCCGGTGAAATCACCGAATACACGGCGTGCTCAAGCATCAAAACGCGGTCACCGACGGCCACGGCGAGCGCTCCACCGGAGCCGCCTTCACCGGTTACAGTAACCACAATAGGGACGGGCAGTCGGACCATTTCGCGCAGATTGCGAGCAATGGCCTCAGCCTGGCCGCGCTCCTCTGCATCGACGCCCGGATACGCCCCGGGCGTGTCGATAAAAACAAGGATCGGGCGGCCGAACTTCGCCGCGAGATCCATCGCGCGCAAGGCTTTGCGGTAACCCTCCGGCTTCGCCTGGCCGAAATTGCGCGCCACACGTTGCTTGGTGTCGTGACCTTTTTGGTGACCGATGATCATCACGGGTCGTCCGTGAAATTTCGCCAAGCCGCAGACAATCGCGGGGTCATCGGCGAAGGCGCGATCTCCGTGGATCTCGCTGAACTCTTCGAACAAGCGCGGAACGAAATCGAGCGTGTAAGGCCGCTGGGCATGCCGGGCAATCTGCAGCTTCTGCCAAGCTCCCATGTGGGAGTAGAACTCGCGTTTCAGTTCGCTCACTTCCTTGCGCAGACGGGCGAGTTCCTGGGCCGCCTTTTCATTTTCCGGAGCGAGGCGCACTAATTCGTCGACGTCGTGTTCGATGTCGTCCAGTTCGTGGTGCTTGCGTCGCTTTGTGCTCAAGCGAATCCCTTTGTGAACAAACGTCAGGCGCGAAGTACCGCGACCGAGTCCGGCCCGCAGATCGCCCGCACGCGATCGACCAATTCCGGAGCCGGTTCGACACGCTTTTCTGCTTCCAGCGTGGCCGTGACTCCGTCCTGCGAAATCAACTCGAACGCGACCCGGCAGCGGCCGGGCCGTTCCGCGAAGAGCGCCTGCAACGTGTCCATGGCTTTGGTATCGAGCGCACGAAGGTCGACGCGCACGCGCATGAGATCCGTTTTTCTTTCTGAAAGCTGCTCAAGGAGACGAATGTCGGAGACAACGAAGCGGGTTCCGGCGTCCTCGATATTGACGCGCCCGCGCATAGCCAAGGGCGTAGCAGCCTTCAATATGGTTTCATAGCGCTGGAAGGCTTCCGGAAACACGAGCGCTTCGACGCCGCCGGTCTGGTCCTGAACGCGGCAGATTGCCCACCGCGCTCCTTTTCTGGAACGCATGGGCCGCGTTTGCACGATGATACCGGCGATGACCAGCTCTTCCCCATTGGGCTTTTGTTCCAACGAGCCCAATTCAACCACGCCCAAGTCGCTTAAGCGCCCTGTGTACTTGTCCAAGGGATGTCCGGAGACGTAAAAGCCGAGAACCGCGTGTTCCCCGGCGAGCTGCTGATCTTCGCTCCAGTCTTCGGTTTCCGGCAGAAGACTTTGCTCGTCGTCCGCAGGCGATTGATTGGCACCGCCCAGAAAAAGGCCGTGCTGTCCAACGGTGCGCTGGTGTTCCATTTTTTGGCCATGGCTCATCGCGCCTTCGATGGCCGCCCAAAGCTGGGCGCGCGGCGCGCCGAAGCAATCCATGGCGCCAGCTTTGACCAAGCTCTCCAGCACGCGGCGATTCAAAAATCGCGAATCGATGGCCGAGCAGAATCCGTAAATATTGGGAAAAGTGCCGCGCTCCGTGCGCGCTTCACAGATGGCCTTGGCGGTGTTCTCGCCGACATTCTTAATCGCAGCCAAACCGAAGCGAATATCTTCGCCGACAGGCGTGAAATACAAACTGCTCTGGTGCACGTCGGGCGGCAGGACGCGAATGCCCATCCCGCGAGACTCGTGAATATATTTCACTACTTTCTCGGTGTTGCCGGTTTCCGAGGTGAGCAGCGCGGCCATGAATTCCACCGGAAAATGCACCTTGAGGTAGGCCGTTTGATAGGCGAGCAGCGCGTAGGCGCAGGAGTGCGACTTGTTGAAGCCGTAGCCGGCAAATTCGGCCATCAGATCGAAAATCTTCTCCGCTTTCTTGGCCGGAACCTTGCGCGCCGCGCATCCGGCAAGGAACTTCTCGCGCTGCGCAGCCATCTCTTCGCGCTTCTTTTTGCCCATGGCGCGGCGCAGAATGTCGGCTTCGCCGAGCGAGAAGCCCGCCAGGCGATTGGCGATCTGCATCACCTGCTCCTGGTAAAGGATCACTCCGTAAGTTTCGGACAGGATTTCTTCCAGTTCCGGCAAGTCGTAAACGACTTTTTTCTTGCCGTGCTTTCGCGCGATGAAGTCGTCGATCATTCCGCCTTGGATTGGGCCGGGACGGTAGAGCGCGTTGAGCGCGGTCAGATCCTCGAGCCGCGTCGGCTGATAGCGCCGCAAGATTTCGCGCATGCCGTGAGACTCAAACTGGAAGATGCCGGATACATCGGCCCTGGAGAAGATGGCGTAAGTGCCCGCATCGTCGAGCGGAAGCTCGGAAAGTCTAATCTCTACGCCGCGATTCTGCTTGATCAACGCGACCGCATCGTCGAGCACGGTCAGCGTGGTCAGCCCGAGAAAGTCCATCTTCAGCAGGCCGATGCGCTCGAGCGCGTTCATGTCGTACTGGGTGGTGATTTCATCGCGGGACGAGCGATAGAGCGGGACGATCTCCATCAGCGGGCGGGGAGAAATCACTACGCCGGCGGCGTGCGTTGAGGCGTGGCGGGCCAGACCTTCCAGTCGAAGCGCCACCTCGATCAATTCCTTGACGCGCTCGTCCTTGTCTCGCTGAACGGCGAGAGGCGAAGGATCTTTCAGGGCATCTTCCAAGGCGATGTTCAACTGGTTCGGGACCAGCTTGGCGAGGCGGTCGACGTCACCATAGGGCATGTCCAGAGCGCGGCCTACATCTTTTAAGGCCGCCTTCGCCGCCATGGTCCCGAACGTGATGATCTGCGCGACGTTCTGCTCGCCGTATTTTTGTCGCACGTAGTCGATCACTTCGCCGCGGCGCCGCATGCAGAAGTCAATGTCGATATCCGGCATGGAAATGCGCTCCGGATTCAGGAAGCGCTCGAAAAGCAGATCGTATTGCAGCGGATCGACATCGGTAATTCGCAACGCATAGCTCACCAGACTCCCAGCCGCCGAGCCACGACCCGGCCCCACGGGCACTCC
>JASHQB010000312.1 GCA_030037775.1 Candidatus Acidiferrales bacterium | reverse complement strand
GGCCGCGCACCTGGAGCGGCATGTCACCGCGCTTAACGGTGTCCGCATAGATGACCGATCCATCAACACTGGGAGGTGCCGGCTTCAACCGGGATAGGCCGTAAGTCACCAGAGGAAGCAGGATAAGTATGGCAACAATGTAAATGATCCTGCGAATCCGCTTTTTCCTCTTAACGTCAGGGCGAACAATATCCAAGGCACTTCTCCTCGATCGGCGGTGATAACCGCAATTCGGATGCCGACAACACGCAGGGACTAAACCACGCTTATTGTGCGGCTTAGGTATATCATACACCCGCTGCGGTATGGGGTGCACGCCCGATAGTGGGACTCGGTTGTCCCGCTATCGGACACCGAAATCCGCTTGGTCCGGAGGCTTTAATAGCAAAGTATTGCTTGTAGTTAGAGACCAAAAGCGATATGCGCAACTCTGCAGCGGAGTTGGGGTTAGCATGAGCTTGGCCTCTGCGGAATCGGATGGCGTCTACATCTCAGCTATCTTGTTCTGCATCTAAACGAAACGATTCGTCAAATAGGCCCTTGGGTGGGTAGTGCTTATTCCATCTTGTGGTGGCAACTGGCTCGCGTCTCGCGCCCGGCATTCTTGGCCTGCAGTACGGGTTTTTCCGCTCTTTCGAATTGCATGAGGAGGAAGCATCGTGTTCCCAGACACTAGAACCACCGGTCGAATGAAATCTCTGTCTGAGGCGGTTCGAAGTTTCATCATCGGCCATAAGTTCATCTCTGTATCGCTGCCTGGAATCGTCTTGCTCGCTGTGTGCATCGGGCCTTTGATCGGCAAGGGGCCAGTGCGAGAGCGAGCGGGAAGAGAGAAAGATTCCGCACAGCAAATCAAGAAGCGCGAGCAGTGGTTCTTTCACCGGCGTGCTTATCCGCTGGGCCACATTCCCGCCGCTGCTCGTGTCCAGGCCGTGGAACACCTCGAACGAATGCGCGCAAACAGCGGGACTTTTATGGGGCGTTTCCTCGCGCAGCATGCAAACACCGAGAGCGGGTCCGGCATAATGCCGCAGCAGATCGCAATCAATATGAGCAGTTGGACGCCGATTGGCCCTCAGCCGACGACGAGTGCTTTTTTCAATTTCACTTCCGGGCGCGTGAACGCCCTTGCTGTCGACCCGTGTGATGCCAGCGGCAACACGATTTACGCCGGCGGAGCGCAGGGCGGGGTTTGGAAAACGACCAATGGCGGCACGAATTGGACTGAGCTGACGGATGCGCAACTTTCGATTTCGACCGGCTCGATCGCGCTCGATCCTGTGCCCGGCGACTGCACTGGCGGGCACACGGGGTCGATTTATTACGGGACGGGCGAGGAGAATTTCGCCTACGACAGTTTTTACGGCGCGGGCGTACTGATTTCGCAGGACGGCGGCAACACCTGGACGCAGGACAACACCTTCGTGACCGACACTTCAGGGACTCCTCCGACGATTACTCCCGAGAATGCTGCCGCGGCCGGGCCATTCATTGGCTCGATTGCCGTTGATCCGGCGACCAGCGGGACAAGTCAAGTGCTCCTGGCGGGAATTCAAGGCGTAAGCAGCACAATCAGTTCGGGCATCTGGCGCTCAACGAATGGCGGGATGAACTGGACAAAAATGTTTCCCACGGCGAGTTCGCAGTCGCCGAATGATTATGCGACAGGCGTGGCATTTGATCCGACCGACGCAACCGGCAACACCGTTTACGCGGCGCTGGGCATTCCGTTCTGCGCGAGTAATCCGTGCGACCAGGCGGGCGACGAAGAGTTAGACAACGGCGTCTACAAATCGAGCAACAACGGGCAGACATGGATGCGACTGACCGCTCTTGATACGGCGGTGACAAACGCGGGGCTAAGCCCCTCAAATTATGGCCGAATCACAATCGCGACTGGACCTGCATCCTCCACCGGCCAGCCCGGCGAACTGATCGTAACGATTGCCGACATTACCAGCGATTCGAGCGACATATTGGGGTGTGTAAGCGGCTCCACGATATGTACTCCTGGCGTTTTCTTGAGCACCGATGGCGGTACTACGTTCAGCCTTTTGAGCAGCGTGACGCCATTTTGCAACGACCAATGTTTTTATGACATGGCCGCCATCATCAGCCCGGCGAATCCACAGCTGATTTTTCTGGGCGGCGGGCCGTCCGCGGAAGGAAGTGGCATTTCCCAGGCGTGTGGCAATTTCGCAGCCGACGACGGCATCTCCGCCGCCATCCGCTCCAGCGACGGCGGGAATACCTGGAATGATATTTCCTGCGACAATTCGAGTGGAACGTTCATCCATGTGGATACCCACGCTTTTGCGTTCAGTCCGAACGGAAACTTCTATATCGGCAATGATGGGGGCATCTGGGCTTCCGCGAACGTCGTCGGCGGCACGCCGGGCGCGCAGACCTGGACGGATCTGAACACGACGTTGAATCTGACGCAGTTCTATCCGGGCAACTCGATTCATCCTTCGAATCCAGAAGTTGGCTTCGCCGGCGCGCAGGACAATGGCACGCAAATGTTCACCGGGGATTTGAACTGGGCGGACACGCAAGCCTGTGGGGACGGTGGATGGACGGCGATTGACCCAACCACGCCGAGCACTGTTTACGCGGCGTGCGAAGACGTGGGCCAAGAAGGCATAGTGAACAAGAACCAGCTGGATGGCGTCCCGGGCACCGATGACGAAAATTGGATCATCCTCGACACGCCGGCCATGGATGCGGACAACGCGGACTTCGTTCCGCCGTTAGTTCTCGACCCGAGTAATTCGCAGAATCTTTACTTCGGCACCTATCGCGTCTGGCAGTCAACGAACGGCGGGATTTCTTGGAACATCGCCTCGCAGGATTTGACGGGCTTCACTACGAATGAGGACTGCGGCGGCGGCGTATGCGTGGTTACGAGCGTGTCGGTGGCGCCGAACAGCTCCAACACGGTGTACGTGGGTACTGACGTGGGAGCGATTTGGGTCTCCACCAACGTGACCTCGGCCTCGCCAACGTTCACGGAAATTGATCAGACGAATACGCCGCAGCGCGTGGTGACACAGGTGCTGGCGAGCCCGGGGAATTCCAGTGTTGCGTTTGCGGCGTTCTCTGGTTTTTCGGGATTTACGGATGAAGTGGGGCACCTGTTCGAGACGACCAATGGCGGCGCGAGTTGGACGGACATCAGTTGCCACGTGGCGGACTGCGGAACTCCTGGTGCAACCGACCTTCCGAATACGCCAGTGAACGACGTGGTGGTGGATCCAAACGATTTGACCAATAACACGCTCTACGTCGCAACCGA
>JASHQB010000311.1 GCA_030037775.1 Candidatus Acidiferrales bacterium | reverse complement strand
ACCACGAGTCCGACCATCAAAATAATTCCCATGAAGGAAGAAACATTCAGCGCGGTCTGCGTGGCGAGGAGCATGGCGAAAACGCCGAGAAGCGAAAGCGGCGCGGCGGAAATGATGATGAGCGAGGGCGCGAAGGCGCGGAACTGAATCACCAGCACAATGAAGATAGCGCCGAGCGCGAGAAATAAAACGAAAAGCAAATCGTGAAACGCAGCTTGCTGGCTTTCGTACTGGCCGCCGATTTCGTAGGTGTAGCCCACGGGAAGCTCGACGGAGCTCATCACTTTCTTCACGTCGTTGACCACGCTGCCCAGATCGCGATTTTCCAATTCGCCGGTCATGGAGATCATGAGGCGCTGATTCTCGCGCTCTAGGGTGCTCTCGCCCTGCACCTGATGCACATTGGCGAGAGAAGAGAGCGGAACGATCTGCTTGCCCGGCGTCAGGATTGGATATTGCAGCACATCGTTGTAATTCATGCGGAACGAATCGGGAAAACGGACGCGTACAGGGATGGTGCGGTCGGATTCGCGCAGCTCGGTTTTGGCGTCGCCGAGCAACCCGTCGCTAACTTGCTGGGCGATATCCGCGGCGGTCATGCCCACGCGGCCGGCGGCGGTGGGATTGACGTCGAAAACGATTTGCGGATTTCCTTTTTCGACGGATTTGAAATCGGCCAGGCCTTTGACGGCCTGGAGCTTCGGGCCGATTTCACCGGCAAGATTTTCAAGTTCGGTGATGTCACTGCCGAAAAGTTTGACTTCGACAGGTTCGGGCGTGCCCTCCAGATCGCCGAGCATGTCCTGCAGGATTTGCGAAAATTCCACATCGACGCCGGGAACATTTGTTTCGATCTGATGCCGGAGGTCGTCAATGACGTCATTGATGTCGGGACGCTCGGAGCCAGGCTTGAGCTTTACGGTCATGTCGCCGGTGTTCTGCTGGGTGACGAAGAGGCCGTTTTCCGCGCCAGTGCGGCGAGAGAAAGACGCCGTGGCAGGATTCGCGGCGATGAACCGCTCAATTTTTTGCAGGATCTGATTGGTTTCGGGGAGCGAAGTGCCGGGCGGCGTGATGTAGTCGAGAATGAAACCGCCTTCGTCCATTTCCGGGAGGAAGCCGGTTTCGAGCTGGGTGTAGCAGAAGACGGCGAGCGCGATGCAGGCCGCGGCGGAGAGCATCACGATGAGGCGGCGGCGCAGGGCCCAGCGCACCGCTTTTTCATAGCCGCGATTGACTGGGCCGATGAGTTTTTCGGAGCTGGCGCGATGAGTGCGCGAGGAAAGAAAACTCACGGAGAAAATCGGAATGATGGTCAAAGCGTAGACGAGCGAGAGCAGGACGGAAATGCCCAGGGTGAGGCAGAGGGCTTTGAAAAATTCGCCGATCATGCCTTGCAAGAGAGTGAGCGGGAGAAAAACGACTTCGGTGGTGGCGGTAGAGCCGATGACTGCGCCCAGAAGTTCGCGCACGCCTTTTTCCGCGGCTTCCTGCGGCGGTTCGCCGAGACCCAAGTGGCGATAAATGTTTTCGATGATGACCACGGCGTCGTCGATGATCAGGCCGATGGCGATGGCCATCCCGCCAAGAGACATCAGATTGAGCGTGCCACCGGTGATCTTGAGAAAGAAGAATGTGCCAATGACGGAGAGCGGCAGGGAAGTGGCGGCGACGAGCGTGGTGCGCCAGTCACGGAGGAAAAGATACAAAATGGCGATGGCCAGAAAGGCGCCGATGAGGATGGCGTCGCGAACGCTCTTGATGGATTCGGAAACAAATTCGGCGAGGTCGTAATCGACAGAGAGATGCAGAGTTTTGGGAATCGCAGAGCCAAGATTCAAGGTCATGGCTTTGATTTGCTGGGCGATTTGCAGAATGTTGCCGTCGATTTGGCGAGAGATATTGATGAGCGCGGCGGGCCGGCCATTTCCCGTGGCGAGGAGGGTGGGATCGGCGACGCCGTCGCGCACGGTGGCGATGTCGCTGACGCGCACAGGAGCTTCATCCTGAACAGCGACAATGGCGTCACGAATGTCGTCGAGGCCGTGGAACTGGTCGTCCGTCAGGATTTGATACTGCAAATAATCCTTGGGCAAGCGGCCCACGGCGACGACCTGATTGGTGGCGGAGAGCTCGGTGGCGACGTCATCGAGAGTGAGGCGATGGGAGAGCAGCTTTTGCGGGTCGACGATGACGGAGACCTCGCGCTGGTCGGTGGCTTGGACTTCCACTTGGCCGACGCCCAGAACGCGCGTGAACATAGGGCGCAGATTATAGAAAGCGTAGTCGTAGAGGTCGGCGTCGGGCACGTTGCCGTTCAGAATGAGGCTGAGAACGGGATAAACGGTGGGCGATTCCCATTCGACGGAAACGTCGGTGCCGGGCGGAAGCGAGGATTGCACTTCGCTGACGCGGCCCTGGACAAGCTGCAAAGCGTACTTCATGTCCATGCCGGGATTGAAGAGTACGCCCACGGAGCAGGCGCCGCGAATGGTGTCTGAGCGGACGCGGCTGACGTCCTGCACGGTGGAGACGGCTTCTTCAATGGGGCGCGTCACATTGAGGAGCATGGTTTGCGGCGCGAGGTCGCCGGCGTGCACCAGAATCATGACGCGGGGAAAATCGAGGTTCGGATAGATGTTGCTGGGCAGGACGAAAAACGAATACGCACCGGCGATGGTGAGAAAGGCGGTGAGCAGGTAGACAGCGTAGCGATTCCTCCAGCAGACGCGGACGATGTTCATGATTTGACTTTGATTTTGGCGGAGTCGCCGAGGCCGTAGCCGCCGGTGAGGATTACGGTGTCGCCATCCTTGACGCCGTCGAGAATCTCGACGCGGTCGCTCGACTGAATTCCAATTTTCACGTCGACGGCTTTGGCGGTGTCGCCCTGTACTTCATAGACCTGCGTTTTGCCCGATTCGTCATGATAAATGGCTTGCGGCGGAACGGTGAGGGCGCTAGTGTGAGTTTCCACCGGAACTTGCGCGTTCAAATACATCCCCAACTTCAGAATGCCGCCGGGATTGGCGATGCGGATGCGGATGCTGCCGACGTTCGTGGCGGGATCAACGGTGGGCGAGATGGCGATGATTCTTCCGTTGAAGAGCCGGCCAGGAAACGATTCGCTGGCGATCGGCACCGCTTCGCCGACGTGAACCCTGCTGAGATAGAGCGCGGAGAGGCTGCCGGAAAGTTCCACTTCATTGATATTGGCTACTTCGATGATGGGCTGCGCGCCGGTGCCGTCGACCTGTTCGCCGATGCTGACGTAGCGTTTGGCAACGACGCCGTTCAGCGGAGAAACTATTTTTGTGCGCTCGAACTGAAGTTCGGCGGTTTCCT
>JASHQB010000310.1 GCA_030037775.1 Candidatus Acidiferrales bacterium | reverse complement strand
CTCATGAGGAATAAGGCCCGATTCTTGGCTGGACTCGCTGTCTCGCTCCTGACTTGGCCGCTTGCCGTAGCCTCTCCAGACCAGTCGCTTCGCTTGAAATATATTGTCATCGTTAGCCGGCATGGCGTGCGTGCGCCAACCTGGGATGCGGGGCGGCTCAATCAATATTCGACCGCGCCTTGGCCGAAATGGGCCGTCCCGCCCGGAGATTTGACGCCCCACGGCCGCGCGCTCATCAAGCAAATGGGCTCTTATTATCGAGACTGGCTTTCCAGCGAGCAATTCCTCGGCGGTCAAGGCTGTCAGGATGCCAAGCGAATTTACATCTGGGCGGACACCGACGAGCGCACGATCGAGACCGGGCGCGCGTTCGCCGAATCCCTGCTTCCCGGTTGCAGCCTGGCAACGCATTCGAATCCCCAAGGCAAGAAAGATCCGGTGTTCTCAGGCATTGGCAAACCCGATCCTGAACTCTCCCTGAAGGCCGTGCGCGACCGGCTAGCTCCCGATTCCCAAGAACTTGCCGTTCAACTTCGCTCCGCCTTCGATACTCTTCAATTCGTTCTGAACGGTAACGAAACCGGCGCCAAAGACCCGCCTCCCCCCGAGGAAATCAGCGCCTCTCTGCATGGCAGCTCCGTCGAATTGAACGACCAGCTCGACGTTGGTTCGACCCTGAGCGAGGATCTGCTCCTCGAATACACAGATGGGATGCGCGGCGCTAATCTCGGCTGGGGGCGTTTAACGGAGGAAAATCTTCTGCATATTTTGCAAATCCATACGGTGCACTCTGATCTGACTCGCCGAACACCTTATCTCGCCCGCGCAAAGGGTGCGAATCTGTTGGCGCATGTTCTGCGGTCAATGGAGCAGGCAGCAGGCGGAAAAGCTTTGCCGGGAGCGCTGGGCGACCCGGGAGATTCTCTGTTGATTCTGGTCGGACACGACACGAACCTGCTGAATATCTCCGGCATTCTCGCTCTGAAGTGGCAGTTAGGCGGCTACGGTTCCAATGAAACCCCGCCCGGCGGAGCACTTATTTTTTCATTATGGCAGGACTCGGACTCAGGACAGTATTTCGTAAGAACTCAATTCGTTGTGCAGACGCTTGAGCAGATGAATCACGGTCTGCCGTTATCCCTCTCATCACCGCCTGCGAAACAAGATGTTTCAATTCCCGGCTGTGGTCGTTCCACTCAAACCACGGGTTGTCCTTGGCCACTTTTCAAGGCCGCGGTTGAGCGGGCGCTCGACCCTGCGTTCGTTTCTTCAAGATAGGCATAGTATAAGAAGCGTTCAAGAAGAGGGCTCTTTTAGACAAGATCGTCACACTTGGAGGACGTCGCCATCGCGTGCCACGACCTCGTACAACACCGGGTTGACGAAGAATCCGAGAAATAGCCGGGAGATCAATCCCGCCACAATCACGATCGCGAATGGCCGCTGTGTATCGGAGCCAATGCCGTGCGACAACGCCGCCGGCAGCAAACCTAGACATGCCACCAGAGCAGTCATCATGATGGGACGCAGGCGGAGGAGAGAAGCCTCGCGCGTCGCGGTGCGAATATCCTTCCCCTCCAGCCGAAGCTTATTGATGAAGGATACCAAGATAACGGCTGTTTCCACGGAAACACCCATCAAAGCCAGCAAACCGAGCAGAGAAGAAACGCTGAAAGGCGTTCCAGTGAACTTAAGAGCGATGAGAGCGCCGACGGGCTCGGTGATCAGTACGCCAATCGCGATGCTGATAGGGAATTTAAAGTTCCCGTACAAAGCGAACAGGATGAAGAAAATCAGGAGCACCGCGAGGGGTCCGATCAGCTCCATCTGCTTTTGCGCCGCCACGAGCTCGCTGTATTCGCCGCCCCAGGTCATGCGGTAGCTGGGAGGCAGATGAACGGCTGCGTCGACCGCTTTTTGCCCCTCGAGGACCGCACTCTGCAAGTCGCGCCCTTCAATGCTGTACTGCACGCCGATGTACCGTGAATTGTTTTCGCGATAAATGAATGAGGCGCCGGTGCTTTCCTTTATGTCGCACAGTTGGCTCAGCGGAATCAACTGGCCCGAAGGAGTGCCCACCAGCAGATTGCCGATCTCGTTCGGGGTGGAACGGAATTGCGGCTCCATGCGCACGACCAAGTCGAACAGTTTTTCGCCCTGGATGATCTGCGTCGCGGCCTGGCCACCTACGGCAGTTTGGATTACCGTTTCCACGTCGGCGACGTTGATGCCGTAGCGGGCGATCCTGTCGCGGTCCACATCGATAATCAGAGCGGGCTGGCCAAGCTCGCGGACCACCGTCAATTCAGTGAAGCCACGAATGCCTTGAAGAATGCGCTTGATCTGAATGGCCTTGTCCTGCAGGACGTTCAGGTCCGGGCCGTAGACCTTTACGGCAAGTGAGCTTTTCAAGCCGGTAAGCGCTTCATCGACCGCATCCTCGGCTGGTTGCGTGAAATTGAAAATCACGCCGGGAAAGGCCGCGAGCTTCTTCTGCAAATCCTCGGTCAGTTCCCGTTTGTTTTCTACCGAAGTTTGGCGCCATGCCGCATCGTTGTACGGTTTCAAGCCCACGTAGAATTCATCGTTGAAGAATCCGGTGGGGTCGGTCCCGTCATCGGGACGCGCCAGTTCAGAACCTACTTGCGTGACCATCGGATAGGACATCAGGATGTTGCGAACTTGGGGAGAGAACTTGCTGGCCTCCTCGAAGGAAATGGTATAGGGCATCGTGGCCCGGATCCACAAAGCCCCTTCGTCGAGATGTGGCATGAACTCGCCACCGATGTAGGGAACCAGCAGAAGCGCCGCGCCAAAGATGAGAAGCGCGACCACGATAGTCACCTTGGGATGATCCAGGCACCACTCCAGCTCTCCCTTATATTTCTGTTTGATCCATTCATACGGTTTGTTCACGCGCTCACGTACGTTCTTGAGCCAGTACGAGCAGAGCACCGGCACCAAGGTGAGTGTGAGAAGAAGGGCGCCCAGCAGGGCGAAAGACATCGTATCGGCCATGGGGTGAAACAATTTGCCGGAGGGCCCGCTCAGTGCATAAATCGGAATGTATCCCGCGATGATCACCGCGATGGAGTAGAAAACCGGACGATCGACGTCGGCGGACGCGGCGAGAATGATGTCGTTGAGCTTATAGCTCTGGCCGGCGCGCAGTCCGAGCTCGCGGTAAATGTTCTCCACCATGACGAGTGTGCCATCGATGATGATGCCGAAATCGATAGCGCCGATAGACAGAAGATTGGCGTCGACGCCTTTGGCGTGCAAGCAAATGAAAGAAAAGAGAAGGGCGAGGGGGATGGTAAGGGCCACAATGATTGCTGCGCGCACGCTGACCAAGAAAAACAACAGCACCACGAACACCAGCAGCATCCCGCGGAGCAAGTTGTTCTCGACCGTATCGATGGTCAGCTTGACCAAGTCGCTGCGGTCGTAGAAGGGATGAATCTTCACGTCGGGCGGCAAGACGTGCTCGTTCAGATCTTGGGTCTCCGCTTCGACGCCCTTCAGCACGTTCTGGGTCTGCTCGCCCGTGCGCATCAGGATGACGCCTTCGACGGAGTCATCATTCTTCATGAAGCCAAATTCGCCAAGGCGGGGGGCGTGCCCCATCACCACCTGGCCTATGTCGCGAATGCGAACCGGCACTCCATTCTGACTGCCGACGATGGTGTCGCCGATATCCTGGACGTCGCGCATTAATCCCAAGCCGCGGACGTAATAAAATTGGCCGCCCTGGGAATAGAACCCGCCGCCTGCATTGGCATTGTTGTTGGCCAGTTGTTGAAGGACGGTAGGAACAGAAAGGTGATAGCCGTAGAGCTTCGCGGGATCAAGCAACACTTGGTACTGCATCACCGTCCCGCCGAAGCCAGAATCGTCGGCGACACCCGGCACGCCTTTGTAGCCACGTTCGATCACCCAGTCTTCGAACGTCTTTAATTCCTGGGGGCTGCGGTCAGGGCTCTCAATTACGTAGCGGTACACCAAATCGCTCGGGCTAGAAAGTGGCGCCATCGACGGGGTGATGCCTGCGGGTAGGGTGACGTCAGCGAGGCGTTCGAATACGACCTCTCGCGCGAAGTAATCGTCGGTACCTTCGTCGAAGGTCATGATGATGTCCGAAAGATCGTAGAGCGAAATCGAACGCATCACGCGCATATGCGGGACGCCATTCATCTCGACTTCGAGAGGGATGGTGATCAGTCGCTCGACCTCCTCGGGCGCGTGGCCCGGCCACTGGGTAATCAACTCGACCATCGGGGGTGAAAGGTCGGGATAAGCGTCGACGGGCATATGCTGAAACGAAATCGATCCGCCAATGATCAGGGCAACCACAAAGAGCAGGATCAGGAACCGTTGGCGGAGGGCGAATTCGACGATGCGATGGATCATTTTTTTCAAGTGCTCCGGCGCTTACCGTTGCAACGAATTCTGGAATTGTAAGAACAAGCTCCCGTCCGCGACGACTTTCTCGCCGGGCGACAATCCGCTGAGGATTTCTGTTTGCCCGTCCTGGGTCTCGCCGACATCGACCATACGGCGGGAAAAATCTGTTGGCCCGGTCTGGACGTAGACGAATGGCTGATTTTCAGTGTTCCGAAGAACGGAAGCCACCGGGACGGTGATGGCGTTGCGAATTGTCCCGGCAACAACGGTCGCGGTCACGTACATCTGATTCTTCAGTTTCTCTTCCGGGTTTTCAGTGACGATGCGCGCCTGCAAAGTGCGCGTATTGGGGTCCACGGCCGGAGCGATGTAAGAAATTCTCCCGTGGAATACCGTGGGATACGCGTCTGTTTGCACCGAGACCTGGTCGCCGGAATGAACATATGACAATTGATTTTGGTAGACGTTCACGAGCACCCAGACCGTGGTCATGTCGGAAATCGTGAAGCATTGTGTACCGCCGGCCTGCAGCAACTGGCCAGGGGAGCATTCGCGGTCTACGACTTCCCCCGAGATCGGCGCCAGAACTGGAATTTCCGCGACGGGCGATGCGTCCGCAACTTGCTCGAGGTGCGTGATTCCCAAGATGCGCAGCGACTGCTCAGAAGCGGTCAGGTCGGCCTGAGCCTGATTTTTTGCCGAGTCGGCCGCCAGCAGATCTGCTTCGGCGATCGCGTGATGCGCGTACAGATCTTCGGCGCGCTGATAATTCTTGTTCGCCACGTCGTAGGTGTCCTTCGCTTTCAGATAGGTCGCGCGGAGAAGCGAAAAATCGGGGCTGGCAACCTCTAACAGAGGCGCGCCTACGCTCACATGCTGCCCAGGGAAGGCAAGGACGCGCGATACAGGGCCGCCAACGGCGGAAATTACCGGCGTGGTTTTGAAACCATTGTAAGAAACTTGGCCGCTGAGCCGCAGTGTGCGGGTCAGTGGCCGCGGCGTTATAGTCACAATTTGAATGTGCGACATCTGATCTTGCGGCACAGAAAAGAGCTCCGCCTGTCCTGTGGCATTGGCCGAAGTGAAAGACGTCATTTTCTCCGCCGACTCTCGGCCGTTGGAGCCGCATCCAGCCGCGAGCAATGCCAAGGCGCTGAACGCGAGCAGGAGCATCCGAGAAAACGTGTTATTCATGGTAAGTTCCTTGTCCCCACGGCCTCGCGCAATTGCTCGAGAGCGAGCATGTATGCGGCGAGTTGCTGACGATAGGCCAGCTGGGTGTCACGGTAGCTGCGTTCGGCGTCCAGAAAATCGAGCAGGCTGGCGGCA
>JASHQB010000309.1 GCA_030037775.1 Candidatus Acidiferrales bacterium | reverse complement strand
TGCGGACTGAGGAATCCCTCCGGAATCACCGCGTGCACAGCATGCAAAACCCCGCTTCCAGTTAACGATCGCACTCTCAGCGAAACGCCTGACCCAGCGGCTGATGCGGCCTTCGCGTCGAACCCGACGATGGATATCGACACCGGCTGGTCCGCTCAGGGCGGCATAACGAGCAGCGGGGCAACGCCTCCGAGCGTGCTCCAGCCCGGGTACGTCCTCGGAAACCGCTACGAAATCGTACAACTCCTTGGCGAGGGTGGAATGGGCTCGGTGTACGAGGCTCGCGACCGCGAACTAGACCGGTTGGTAGCTCTGAAAGTAATCCGCCCTGAACTCGCGCAGAACGCTCATGCCCTCCATCGTTTCAAGCAGGAACTAATTCTTGCCCGCCAAGTGACCCATCGCAATGTCATTCGCATATTCGATTTGGGCGAGGCGGCCGGGATCAAATTCATCACTATGGAATACGTTGACGGACGAGACCTGAAGGCGCTCCTTCGCGAGACAGGAAAACTCGAGCCTAAGAAAGCCGCAGAAATCATCGAACAGGTTTGTCGGGCTCTTGAAGTCGCGCACATGGAAGGGGTGATTCACCGAGATCTCAAACCCCAGAACATCATGGTGGGCAAGCAGGGCAAGGTCTCAGTGATGGACTTTGGCATCGCGCGCAGTATGGAAGTAGGCGGTGGGATGACACGGACGGGTGCGCTGGTGGGCACACCGGAGTACATGTCGCCGGAACAGGCCAAAGGCGAAAAACTGGATTCGCGGACGGACTTATTCGCACTTGGAATCATCTTCTACGAATTGCTAACCGGGGATTCGCCTTACAAGGCTGATACCGCGATGGCCACTCTCTATAAACGCACGAACGAAGCCGCGCGTCCGCCGGTCGAACTCGATCAAGGCATCCCCCGCGCTTTGAGCGACATTGTGGTTCGCTGCCTGCAGATCGATAAAGAAAACCGCTATGCAAGCGCAACGGAAATCTTGCAGGATCTCGCAATCTGGGAAGCACCGCGAGCCGGCACGGTGGCCTCCCCGGCCCGCCTTTGGCTCCCCGCTGGCGACATCGCCCGCCACTGGAAGTGGGTAGCGACAGCAGCGGTTCTCTTGGTGTTGGCGTTTGCCGGCGTTTGGTACGCCGCGAAATCCGAATTCCACCGCGCCGAGAAGCCGCCTCCCTCAGTTCCATCCATTTCTCTCGCCATCCTGCCTTTCGCCAACGGCTCAGGAGACCAGTCTCTCGACTGGCTCGGTCCCAGCCTCGCCGACATGCTCAGCACGGATGTCGGGCAATCCTCACATTTGCGCGCTGTATCTCCGGACCGTATCCACCAAATCATGCATGATCTCCAAATTTCCCCTGACGCCTTTTCCGACGCCGCCACTGTTCGCCGTCTGGCTGACATGAGTAATGCTGACACGGTTGTGTCAGGGCGCTATGCAAAATTTGGCGAGCAGTTTCGCGTCGACGCCACACTGCGCGACATCAAGCATGATCGCAACGTATCGTTTAAAGTCGAGGCCGCGAACCAGCAGGACCTGCTGCAAAAGGTCGACGGTCTAGCCCAAACGATTCGCGACAATCTTTCCCTGCAGCCCAATGTCGCCGACGAGCTGAAGGCGCAGTCCTTCAAGCCTTCATCCAACTCGATCGATGCGATTCGCCTGTACAGTGAAGGCACAGACTTGGCGCGGAAGGGTGAGAACCTGGAAGCACTGAAAGAGTTTCAGGGCGCTACAGAAGCGGATCCTGGTTTCGCCCTCGCGTTCGCCAAACTCGGCCAGACTTTTGCGAACCTCGGCCACGACTCTGAAGCTGAACAGGCCTCGCGAAAGGCCGTCGAACTCTCCGAAAATCTTCCCCCGAGAGAAAAATATCTGATTGCCGCCAATGACGCGCGCATTCAACGTGATTACCCCAAGGCTATTCAATACTATGAGAACCTCGCCGCAAGTTCGCCCGACGATGTCGAAACTCAGTTCGAACTCGGCCGCTTGTACGAAGACTCAGGTGCTGTCGACAAGGCCCATGACCGCTATTCCAAAGTTTTGGCCGGTGATCCGAACAACGTGAGCGCCTTGCTCGCGTTAGGCCGCCTCGAACTCCGGCACAGCAATGCTCAGGGTGCACTCGATTATTCCAATCGTGCGTTGCCGCTGGCGATTCAGTTCGGAAACGATGAGGCCAAAGGCACCATCCTGCAGGTGATCGGCATCTCCTACGATCAGCTTGACAAGGAGGATGAGGCTCTTCGCTATTTTCAGCAGGCGCTCGAGGTCAGGCGGAAGCTGGATGACAAGCGCGGAATCGCGGTGACGCTCGACGCGATGGCTCAGATTCAAGAGGGCAACGGAAAATCGGCCGATGCGCTAAAGAATTATGAAGAGGCTCTCAGAATCCGCCGCGAGATCGGAGATAAGAACGGTGTGGCCGGTACCTTACTGGATTTGGGCGGTTTCCATTTGGACCTTGGTCATTACGACCAGGCGCTCGCACTCTTCAAACAGGCCTTGCAGGTCCAGCGCGACTTGGGCAACGAAAGCAGCCAAGGACTCTGCCTGAACAACATCGGACTTATCTATCTCTCCAAAGCCGACTATGAGGACGCTCTTACGTATTTCCAACAAGCCCTGGACCTGCGCCGGAAGTCGCAAATCCCGGGCGACACCGCACTTACGCTGCACAATCTGGCGGTCACGTACGAAGACTTGGGTGAGTACGACGAGTCCCTCAGCAATTTCGAGAGTGCGCTCGATCTGTACCGCAACTCAGGGGACAAGCGAGGCGTAGCCATGGAGTCCTACACGATGGGACAGCTCTTTGGCTACCAGGGCCGCTTCGGAGCAGCCATCAAGGCAAAGGAGGAAGCGCTCAAGGCTTTCACCCAGCTCCAGGACCGCACCTTTTGGATGACGGAAGTGTCGAGCGGTTATGGGAAATCGTTGGCCGATGCGGGCCGATTCGATGACGCGCAAAAGCCGCTCGCCGACGCCCTTTCCCTGGCTCGCGATCTGAAAATCGATGGCTCCATCGCCCAGGCTCTCGACTTCGAGGGGGAGTCTCTTTTCTATCGGGGCGATCTCAAAAGCGGGATGGCTCTCTACAATCAAGCACTGTCGTTCGCAACTCGCTCGAAAGAACAGGACAAAGTCCTTCTCTGTAGATTCCACATCGCTCAGGCGATTTTACAAGAGGGCCAGTCGGCGGAAGCTGCAGCCGCGCTTACAAAAATTGCCACCGAAGCCGACACCTCTGGCATGAAATCTCTGCAGTACGACGCTTCAGTTGCGCTCGGCGAGGTGCTGGTTCAACAAAAGCAGTACGATCGTGCGCGCCAGGAGCTGGAACGTGCGATTGCGGGAGCCGAGAAGCTCGAGTTGCGGCCCACCCTCGCACAAGCACATTATTCGCTGGCTAACGCGCTGCGCCTAAGCGGCCACGGCGCCGACGCCACTCCCCACTACCGTGATGCTCTGCGGTACGTAGACGAGATCCGCAAAGACGCCGGAAACGATGCATTCCTCCAGCGTTCCGATTTCAAACAGCTCTATTCCGAGTCATCCCGCTGGTCGCAGGACAAGCCGAACTAGTTTTTCCCATCTGCTTCCCATTCGAGCCCCACCTCCGCCCATGGCTAAGGGGCTGTAACCGTCAGGGTGGCGGTGGTCATATCAACTAAAGCCTTGTTGACATATGTTTGAGCCGTCACAGTGTACGTGCCGTCGCAGGATCCGCTCGGAATCGGCAGGTTGAAGTTGAATTGATCGGGCTTGGGGCCAAGCAGAAGAGGGAAGGAGAATGTTGGCAGCGGCTTCGATCCACAGCTCCGCCCAAACGGCCCGGACATAGAAATGGCAACGGTAGCGACTTCTATCTTGCTGTTACAGGATTGGAGGGTAGCCGTGACGCTCGTGGATGTTCCGGCCGGCACCGTAGACGGATTAAACGCAAGAGCCACGTCTTGGCATGCCAGCACCGTGTACGTACTCGAAGCGCCTGTTCCAGGGGAGCCTCCGTCAACGTTTGGATTCACGGAAAGAGTGTACGTGCCGCTCTGCGACGTGGGCACAGGCCCTCCGTTCGTTGCCGATGCGATTGTGCCATTCGGTTCGGTCACGATCCCCGGGCAGAGCATCACTGGGGGCGTCGGCGAGCAACTAAACGCAGCGGTTTCAGGCTGATTCAGAAGGAAGGTCGCCCCATTTGCCGGCGAGGTGATCGTCGCCGTTGCGGTTGGGCCGGTGACAGGCCCAGTCGAGTTCAGCCAATCCGACGCGCAGCTTGACGAACTCGACGACGTGCAACTCGACTTGCCCTTCGTTCCCGCACTTGGTTCGCCCTCCACTTGGCAACTGGCCGGGACGAGCGTATCGACCAGGAAGGTATACGGGCCGCCGAGTGGATCGCCCCTAAGCAAGTGAGGCGTCATGCCGCAGTAATTTGTCTGGTTGGTCTGCCACGTTGTGAAGATCTCGTAGCTCGTCCCGGGTGTGACCGAGTCATCGCATGGGGTACCCGAACTGCTCAGACAAACCAGCGACGGAACAATTCCGTTACCGTTCCAACCGGGAATCGCCGCAAGCGTAGTCATGCTGTACGGGGTTGATAAAACCCTCGCCGCATATTGTGCTTGGCTCACTTCGTTGAACGTTATGTTCATCGTGTCGCCGGTCGAATAAATCCCGGCCGGGTAGACGCCGGTGATGGTACTAATACAGGGGTTGGGTGGTACCTCGGTCACCGCACAGCCGGAGGGTATCCCTGCGGCATAAGTTCCGCCGCTCGAAGAAAGTGGAACCGTCTGCGTCGGTCCGGTAGTCGGCGGCATCGCCACACCAATCGCCTGCGCAGCGTTTAAGCCGCAGGGCACGAAGCACACACCCGCGATTCCACCGGTGTAAGCTGCATTCAGGTCAACGAGCAAAGTCGCGCACGGATTGGAATTACCAATGCAGTTCGGGGATGATTCGGGCGGGTCAATGCGCCACACCTTCCCGCAACCAGAAGAGCCCGCGCCCGAATACGTATTGATGGGATCGGTCGATGTCGTGCCAAACAAAGTTCCGCTCATATCGGACTGGATGTACTCCGGATCATCGGGGCTGTCGCAAGCAGAATTGATGCCGAAGGTGTAATAGGCTATCGTCGTGTACGTCGTGCTTGACGATAGCGGCGGAACTATGGACACAATCTGATTAGCGTTCGCTTCAGGCCCCCCATTATATTGGGCCACATAAACTTGGTCGTTTCCTTTGTTTAATGCAATTCCGATGGGTTGACCGATCTGAACTTGATTACTGCTATTGTTCAGAATCGCCGTTGGTGTTGTGTTGTACGGCGGCGCCAAGCTCCAAATCTCACTGTTTAGCTCGTCGGCGGCAAGCAAGTTGCCGCTGCCGTCAAACGCCGTCCCAGTTCCGCCATTTGGGCAGCCGCCACCTCCGTCGGTACACGGTTCGACGCTCACAGGAGAACCGAAAGTGTCGCCCGCGCTCGCGTTCATCACGAAGAGCCCTTGGCCTGTGCCAAACGTGTTGAAGTATAAATTCCCCGCACTGTCGAAGCTCGGGCCCTCCACGTTGCATGGTGAACTGTCCGGACAACTCGAGCCGCTGTAGATTTGCTGAAGGCCGGTTCCGTCCTGGTTCATTCTCCAGACATTACTGAAGACTTCATCCGTTATGTAAATCTTCGCGTCCGGTCCGACCACTGCACCGGTAGGATTAAAACATGGCCCCGTCCCCGTACACACTGGTCCGTTCGAGAGTATCTCGAAAGCGCCGGAAGTTCCGTCCACCGTCAGGATTTGGCCTCCAACGCCTGTCGACACGTATGCCACTTCATCGCCGCCCACGACATTCAGCGTTACGGGGCCGTCGTTTAGCCCCGCGGAAACCGACCAGGTAACTGTTATCGTCGCCGTCCTAGTTCCAGTCGCTGATGGGGTAAACGTTCCCCCCAGTGTGCAAGAAGCGGGTGCGTCCACGTTAACATTAATCGTCGTTCCCACGTTGCACGGTGTCGCCCCATTCCCGGCCGCGCTGAAGTCACCAGCATTTGGGCCACTAATGGTTATGCCGGTTATGGTGACGACGACGGCGCCTGTCCCCGTGCCAAAGGTCAAGATTCCCGTCTGGGTCAGGCCGCTCTGGCCGACGGGTTGTGTACCGAACACAAGATAGGGGGTGTTGAACTGCCCACCCGTCGCGGTGGATCCGTGGCTCGGCCCCGCCGATGTCGCCACCAACAGCAACAAGCCGATGCCATACAGCACGAAGTTCGAGAGTCTGATTACGCGCATCTTGGATCTCCTTTAAAAACTCCTCAAGACTGAGGCCCAGGTTGCTAACACCGCTCGCAATAAACTTGTGCGTCGCCACTCTGCAAACAATCGTGATTGATCTGCCCGATTCGTTTCTATCCACCTCGGAGCGCGAGTCGACGCCGCTTCGAGGCTCCATCGTGTCTAGCTAACGAGGGAATCTGTCTTCTCTCTCGCCAACTTCCGCCGTTTCATCGCGGATGAGAACGAATCAATTTGCTTCGGAGAAGGGATATTCACACGAGCTATTAGTACTGCGACTCATAGCCTCGACTGCTGGATCGGATTGCACCGCACCACGTGGGCCGAGTTCTACTCTCGCCACCATTGTGTGTCAAGCGGAAAAATGCAGCTTTATACACTATTTGGGCGCCCCTGAACCATCACTTCTTCTCGAGTTGCTGGCGAACGAGTGCTTCCCATAGCGGGCCAGCTCGACCCTCGACCGATCTCAATCAACATTGGCTGGCTCAAACAGTTTGAAGAAGTGATCCGCCGGATACCCATGTCCGACCCTGGGCGGCAGGCGACATTGACATGGCCAAAGACGCACTCTAGAATCTCGGCAACATACTGCACCCGGGGTTGAACCGCGGAAAGCTGAGACAAGCCAGAGAAGAATGAGCCCTAAAGCAACGAGACCGCGCATCGCGATCGTCGATGATGATGAGGAATTGCGTTCGCGCATCCACACATCGCTGAGCGCCGATTTTGAAATCCACGACGGTCACGATTACAAGGCCGCCTATCGTCTGCTTCAAGAAGCGGAATTGGATGTCCTCCTTCTGGGATTACCTATCCCTTCGGGCGG
>JASHQB010000308.1 GCA_030037775.1 Candidatus Acidiferrales bacterium | reverse complement strand
GACCAGAATCGGCAAGTACGAAGCGTGATACAGCGCGTTGTCAATCCCCCGCAAAATCGGAATGCAGAACGGATCGGTCACATCCGACACCATCACGCCTACGGTGTGGCTGCGCTTGGACCGCAGAAAGCGCGCAATCACGTTGGGCCGGTAGCCGAGTTTTTTTGCCGCCTTTTGAATTCGCCCCTTGGTGGCGGAGGGAATGTAGCGTGCCAAGGGCGCGTTGTTCAGCACAATCGAAACTGTGGCGGCGGAGAAGCCGCTCTCCTTGGCTACATCTCGGATGGTCACCATGCGAGTGTTTTTCCGCCGGCCATCGTCGTTGCTCGTTCGGTGCAGGATAGTATCATTCTGGGGTGGCCTTGCGCGCCACGCGCGGAAGAGAGGCCTCGCTCTCCGGTTTCGTCCATGGAGGTAACAGCTAAACCACAGACTCGGGCGAATCGCTTGTAACCCGCCACTTTTCCTTCAAAATAATAGGAGCGATACGAGCGGATGGGTGTGAGCTGGAGCTCCTTGTTCGTTAGGCGAGGGCCGGAGTTCAAGCAATGGCAGGATTCAACCGGGCCGAACTGGATGGCCTCGAGCGGCGCGAATTCCATTTATCCATTCTGGCAGCGACCATCGTTCTGGTCATGGCCGGCGGTGTGGCGCTGCTCATGTACCCATTGGTGTTTGTCCACGCCGAGGCCGGGGACAAATGGACCCTGCGCTTCGCCTTTATCGGTTTTTGTATATTGTCGATCCTCTTCGTCGTTTATCTCCTCGATCGCCAGAGAACCGTCCGGCGGCTTAAACAACAGCTCGTTACCGAGCTCGAGCGCAATCTCGAATTGCGCCACCGGGCCGATGCGGACCTGCTCAACAACATACCGGGCATGACCCACTTTCAGGACCGTCTCACCATGGAGTACCGCCGCGCTTCGAATATGCAGCGGCCGCTCTCTTTGGTGGTGGTCACCGTGAAACTCCAGTCCGGTCTCACCGAAAACGAACAGACATCCGCGTTGGGCGAGGCGGCGCGGGGAATCACCCGAAATTTGCGTCCAACCGACTCGATGTACACGTTTGGGCCATGCCTGTTTGGACTGGTTCTTCCGGATACGGACAGGCCGATCGCAAACAGCGTGACAGTTCGACTGGAGGAAACCCTCAAGGCCGCTGCCAGCATGAACAAGTTCGCCTTTACGACCTTCATTTGCAATTACCCGAACGACGTCCAAAGCGCACGCGAACTGGAGCAATTTGTGTTGTCGGCGCTTCCCGACAGCGAAGCCTCATTGATTGGAGCAGATCAGAGCTGAGCCCCACCTATAGGATTCGCGTGGGCGATGCCTGAACCGGCCAAAACCATACCTTTTCGTTTTTTGTGCCCACAGCAACCGTTCACTCCGAAGAGTGCGTGCGTCCTCACTGTGAGCGGTGACTCAGGCTCCAAACGTATGCCGCGACTGCCTTGAGTTGGTCGGGCGTGAGCTGACCGCGCATCGGCGGCATCGGGTTTCGGTAATTCTTTGGTCGGGGCACTCCGCGGGTAATCGTCCTCTCGATACCGACATAGGTGCCGTTGCTCCACACCCACGTGTGGTCTGTCAGGTCAGGGCCAAGCGGACTCCCCTTGGCGTTGTCGCCGTGGCAGCCGGTGCAAGTAACGCCGCCCACTTCGCTGCGATAGATTTTTTCCCCGAGCACGACCATCGCATGCGTGGCTCCCGAAGGGACTGGAAGACTCGCTAATTCTCGTCCGGCGTTGGGGTGGGTTCCTTCGGGCGGATTCGCGGCCGCCGCCACCACTTCCCCGGCGGGAGCGGTCAGACTTGGGCAGGGTGTGATGGTGGAAGAGTCGAATGGCCCTCCCATGTAAGTGATCCGATAAATTCGTCCAGTTACGTCGTCCGAAACGTAAAGCGCGCCATCCGGTCCCACGGCCAGTCCGGTCGGACGATGAGCGGCTCCTTGGGGTGACTCGCGCGGACCGGCGAAGCCATCCGCAAATACCTCGCACGAACCGGAAGCATGCGCGCCCGAAAGCGGTTGAAACACGACGTTATATCCACCCTGGCGATACGGCGCGCGATCCCAGGAACCGTGAAAGGCGATGAATACTCCGTTGCGATAGCGGTCGGGAAACTGCGTCTTGCTGTAGTGGACCATCCCATTCGGCGCCCAGTGTGCGGGAAACGCCGCCACCGGTTCTATTTTCTGCGCGCACACCCCGATCCGCTTGCCATTGCCGCCATATTCCGGCGCGAGAACCAACTTTTGCACGAACGAGTCGTAGTAACACTCGGGCCAGCCATAGTCGCCGCCTTGCTTCAGCAGCAGCAGTTCCTCTGCCGGCAGCGTAGCTTCCTGATCGGGCCTGTAGAATTGACGCCAGTTGGCGTACAACTGATCGCGTCCGTGCTGCGTGGCGAAAAATAGATTGTCATCGAAAGCGAGGCCTTCGGCATTGCGAATTCCGGTGGCATATCGTCCTGCCGTGGAAAACACCTGATCGGTTTTGTTTGCATCGTATCGCCAGATACCGCCGCGAGTTTTCAGTTCGGTGCAGGGGACATTTCCCGGCGATTGCGGCACACGGTTTCTCGGCTGGCACGAATTGGTCGCTGTCGCGACGTCAACGTAGAGTTCTCCTCGCGAATCGATGATGAACGGATGCATCGGGTGGTCACCCGTCAGCGGCAATCCCGAAAGGACCGTGATGCCTTTGCCAGTCGCGCCCGCGATCGAGCCGGACGTGAGCGGATACTTTGCGATGCGATCGTTAATCTCCGCATAGAGCGCATTCTTGTAGAGAGCGATGCCAACGCCTCCCGCTCCACCCATTTGCGGCGTTTCGCCAAAACGTTGGATCACGTTCGCTTTTCCGGATCCCGTCGTGTCTTGCAGCGCTACGAGGAAGCCGCCCTCGTGCGGAGGTTTATTGGCATAGTAGCGGCCGGACCAGGTATTGACGTAAACCACGCCCTCGGGCGCGACCGCCATATGGCGTGCGTAACCGATGCCGTCGGCGAAGACGGTTGCGCAGAAACCGCCCGGCAACTTCAGTCCAGTGTCGTTGCTGGGGCAACCGTGGGTGTCGGCGTGATTTGGGTTGGCCAGTTCGGTGCGGCTTGCAGAAAGAAAAATAATCGCGATGCAAAAAATGACGATGGCAATTCCAACAGGGCGCTTCATTTCTCCTCCGCATACCAATCTTCGCGAAGCCAGAGGAAGTGTATCAGTTTTCCCCTGTGCATAAGCTAACCCAGGCAATGCGCCGCTGGCCGCGGTTCTCTTTCAGTCGGGGCCGAGGGGGAGGAAGTACTGAGTGCCTTTGACGGGCTGTTTGAGGCGGCGGAGAAGCTCCTGCAGATCCTGGTTGCGTTCGACGAAATCGATGTCCGAGGTGTCCACGACGAGGAGATTCGACGCGGAGTAGTGAAAGAAAAAATGCTCGTAGGCCTGCGCGATGGTTTCCAGATACTCGGGCGAAATGTTGGACTCCTCGGGCGCGCCTTTTTTGGAGATGCGCTTTTTCAGCACTTCCGGCTTGGCCTGGAGGTAGATGACCAGGTCGGGAACGGCGAGCGAAGAGGCCAGCATTTCGTAGTAGCGCTCGTAAAGCTTCAGCTCTTCGTTGTCGAGGTTGACGTAAGCGAAGATTTTGTCTTTCTCGAAAAGAAAATCGCTGACCACGGGCGAAGGCGCGGCGTCGCGGTCGACTTCGAGCAGGCGCTTGTGGCGCTCCATGAGGAAAAACATTTGTGCCCGAAAGGCGGAGCCGGCTTTTTCGTCGTAGAAATCGGCGAGAAAAGGATTGTCCTCGCAGTCGAAGATGCGGCGCGCGTGGAAGCGTTCGGCGAGAACGCGCGCGAGAGTGGATTTGCCGACGCGGATGGGGCCTTCGACGGCGAAATATTTGGGCGGTTTGAATTTGGGTTCGGGCATGAGGGCGGAATTATAGCAAAGTGGTCAGCGACGAACGAAAAGCAGCTTCCTCGTCGTCCCGATGGGAGGGCGCATCGGGACTCGCCCGCCCAGGCGCGCAAGCTCGGAATGACAAACAAAAGCTGACCTACCAGGCGCGCGAGAGGGCGGCGACGATGCGGGCGAGGCCGTCGAGGTCGCGGAGGTCGATGATTTCGCCGGGCGAGTGCGAATAGCGCAGCGGCCAGCCGAGGGCGATGTCGATGGAGCCGTAGCGCGTGAACGCGGAGCCGTCGTTGCCGCCGCCGGTGGTGCCGTACTGCACGGG
>JASHQB010000307.1 GCA_030037775.1 Candidatus Acidiferrales bacterium | reverse complement strand
GCCTACGACGATTTTCTCCTCATCTGGAGGAATGACCTGCAGGTCCGCGAAGCCCACCTCTCCACGCGTGGCCGCCAGATCATCGTGCCCGACAGCGACCACATGATCCCCTTCGAGCGTCCCGACGCCGTCATCTCCGCCATCCATGACGTCTTCGCCGCCTCTTCCCCCGCCACACCTCCGCCCGCCGCTGCCAGACCGTAGCTCGTCAATTGCGGCGCGACGGGTGTTCTGCTCGCGCCAAGTTTCTGCACGCCCTGCTATTACCTTGTTTATTGTCATATAGATGCACGGTGTGCCGCCGAAGTCACGGCTTCGCTTTTTCTGCCGATATGTACTTCGAGCGTGTCGCGGCAACTACCGGCTTGACATCCGAGCGCTTTGAATCAGAATAGCAGCCAGTCACTTCAAATAGATAGTTCTAGGCGCAGTGTTGCAGTCATTTGTTTCTGTTGAAACGTTTTGTGGGCCTGGACTGACCCCTCTCTCAGCCTCGTTGTCCCGCGATAGATCTGCAGGTGGTGATGAGCTTCAAGTGGAAAGTTGTTGTTGCGTTTGGACTTGCATCGGCAGTTCTCGTGAGCGTCGGCGTGCTTTCGTACCGCCGCATGATCGAAACAGCGGATGATCAAGCCTGGATCGTGCACAGTCATTTTGTTCGCGAAGCGCTCGACGGACTTTTGTCCGACCTTGCTGAAGCGGAAGCGACCCAGCGCGGGTACCTCCTGACCGGCGAGCAAGTTTACCGGGCCCAGGGTGATGGTGCGTTCGAGCGTATCTTCGAGCGCACGGACAACATAGACCGCCTGACCGCCGACAATCCCACACAGCAAGCATTACTGAAAGAACTGCAACCGTTGCTTCGCATGAGGGTGGCGCAAATGCGCGAGGTCATTGCTGAGCGCCACACGACCGGCATGGCCGCGGCGCTAGCGGCACTGCGCGCTAATGAGACCAAAGGAACGATGCAGAAAATCCGCTCGTCAATTGCCGCGATGCTGCAGGAAGAAAACGCGTTGCTCACTGCACGAACGGCAACTGCAAGCGCCAGTTCGCAGAGGACTCGGAATTTTCTCTTGTTTGGCTACGCGGTGGCATTCGTTTTCCTGTTCATGGCCAGCATCGCGATTCACAATGAAATGAAAAATCGCAAGAGCGCGGAACTCGCTGCGGAGCGATTTCAATCCCTGGTGAAGAGCGTAAAGGACTATGCGATCTTCATGCTGGATCCGCAAGGACGCGTTTCCACCTGGAATCCTGGAGCGAAGCACATCAAAGGCTACCGCGCTGACGAAATCATCGGTTGCCATTTCTCGCGCTTCTACACTTCAGAGGATCTTGAAGCCGGCAAGCCCGATTACGAATTAAAGACAGCCACCGCGGAGGGACAGGTAGAAGACGAGGGCTGGCGCGTACGAAAAGACGGCTCGCGTTTCTGGGCCAGCGTGCTGATCACCGCTATTCGAAGCACGGAGGGAGAATTGCTTGGCTTCGCAAAAGTCACGCGCGATTTCACCGGACGCAGGCGGGCGGACGAGAAATTCCGCGGGCTGCTGGAGGCGGCGCCGGACGCGATGGTCGTAGTCGACAAGCAAGGCGCGATTGTTCTGGTCAACGCCCAGGTGAAAAAACTGTTCGGCTATGAGCGCGAGGAACTGCTGGGGCAAAAGATCGAGGTGTTGGTGCCGGAGCGATTTCACGGCCGGCATGCCGCCAATCGTCAGGGATTCTCCGCGCATCCGCGGGTGCGGGAGATGGGCGCGGGATTGGAGCTATACGGGCGGCGGAAGGACGGGACGGAATTCCCGGTGGAGATCAGCTTGAGCCCGCTGGAGACGGAGGAGGGCATGCTGATTTCAAGCGCCATCCGGGACATCACCGATCGCAAACGGGCCGAGGGAGAAATCGTGCAGCGCAGCGCGGAGTTGGAAATTGCCAACAAGGAACTCGAAGCATTTTGCTATTCCGTGTCGCACGATTTGCGCGCGCCGCTGCGCGGGATCGACGGATTCAGCCAGGCGTTGATCGAGGACTACGGCGGCAAGCTGGACGGCCCTGCCCAAGATTCTCTGCAACGGATTCGCGTCGCCACACAGCGGATGGGCACGCTGATCGATGACCTGCTGAATCTGTCACGCTACACACGCGTGGAAATGCAGAAGAAAACGACGAACCTCTCGGAAATCGGGAGAGACGTCGCGGCGGCTCTGCGTGAATCGCAGCCGCAGCGCGACGTCGAAATCGTGATTGCGCCGGAGCTCCACAGTCAGAGCGATCCGCGCCTGATGCGCGTGGTCCTGGACAACCTGCTGGGAAACGCATGGAAGTTCACATCGAAGAAGGAGCACGCAAGGATCGAGTTCGGAAAAACGGAGAGCAATGGTTCATCGGCCTTTTACGTGAAGGATAACGGAGCGGGATTTGATTCCGCTTATTCGGCGCGAATGTTCGGGGCGTTTCAACGATTGCACACCGCAGCGGAATTTCCTGGCACCGGCGTTGGCTTGGCGACGGTGCAGAGAATTATCCGGCGGCATGGTGGGTGCATTTGGGCGGAAAGCGCGGTCGACCAGGGCGCCACTTTCTATTTCACGCTGTGAGAAGCGATGAGGAGAGGAGGAATAATGAGCGACGGAGTGATTTTGCTGGTGGAAGACAGTGCCGACGATGAAGCGCTGACGCTGCGCGCACTGCAGAAGAACAAGATCTGCAATGAGGTGGTGGTGGCGCGCGACGGTGCGGAAGCTCTCGATTATTTATTCGGCACGGGGAAACAAGGCGGCCGCGCGATCGTGCCGCATGTGATCCTGCTGGATTTGAACCTCCCCAAGATTGACGGACTGGAGGTGCTGCGGCGGCTGCGCGCAGATCCAAGGACAAAATTACTGCCGGTGGTCATTCTGACTTCCTCGAAGGAAGAACGCGACCGTATGAAGGGCTACGATTCCGGCGCGAATAGTTACGTGCGAAAGCCAGTGGATTTTTTGCAGTTCACCGAAGCAGTCCGCCAGCTCGGGCTCTACTGGTTGCTGCTGAATGAAGAGCCGCCGCAGCTGGGGACCAAATAGGAATGGGGACGCCGCTGAAGCTGCTGTTTGTGGAGGACTCCGAGGCCGACGCGGAATTGCTGGCGCGCGCCATTCGCAAGGGCGGCTATGACATCAGCTACCACCGCGTGGACACAGGCGAAGCGCTGCAGAAGAGCTTGCAGGAATCCTGGGACTTGGTCATTTCCGATCACGCGATGCCGGGCTTCAGCGGCATAGCCGCTCTGCAGATGGTGAGAGAAAGGCAGGCGGATGTGCCATTCATTTTTGTTTCCGGGACCATCGGTGAAGACGTCGCTGTAGATGCGATGCGCGTGGGCGCGCAAGACTACATCATGAAAGGGAAGCTCGCGCGGCTGTTGCCAGCGATTGACCGCGAGCTGCGCGAGGCGAAAAATCGCGCTGCGCACAAGCAGACCGAGCTGCGCATGCACCAACTTGAAAAATTCGAAGCCATCGGGAAACTGGCCGGAGGCATCGCGCACGATTTCAACAACGTAATCGGAGCGATCATGGGTTGGGCGGAATTGGGAAATGACGAAGTGGAGGCAGGCAGCAGGGCGGCGAAATATTTCCAGCAGATTCGTGCGCAGTCAGAGCGGGCGGCGGGACTGACACGGCAGCTGCTGGCGTATGCGCGGAGGCAGACGCTCGAGCCGCGAGTCATGAACTTGAATCAGATGATCGGAGAAATGACGTCGCTGCTGCAGAAGGTCATCGGCGAGCAGATTGAAATGAAGCTCGCGCTGGCGCCGGATCTTCAACTGACGCGCGCCGACCCGTCGCAGCTGGAGCAAGTGCTGATGAACCTGTGCTTCAATGCGCGCGATGCGATGCCCGCCGGCGGCCAGCTTCTAATTGAGACACGCAACGCGGAGTTGGACGAGACATACACGCAGCGGCACCAGTACGCGCGGCCGGGGCGATATGTGGTGTTGTCGGTTTCCGACACGGGCGCTGGCATGGATGCGGCCACGATGAAGCGCATCTTCGAGCCATTTTTCACCACGAAGGAAGTCGGTAAGGGTACGGGGTTGGGTTTAGCGACGGCCTACGGAATCGTCAAGCAGCACGAGGGCTTGATCGAGGTGTATAGCGAGCTGGGAGAAGGCAGCGTTTTTCAGGTGCATCTACCAGTGAGCGGGGGCACGGTACGGGTGACCGCGGACGGATCGCAGGAAGATTCGATTCGCGGCGGAACAGAGACGATTTTGGTGGCGGAAGACCACGTGGGGAATCGCGAAATGGTGGACGAGATGCTGCGCAAGCTCGGCTATCGCGTGATCCTCGCGAAGGACGGTGAAGAGGCTGTGGAAAAATTCTGTGAGCACCAGAGGGAGATTTCCCTAGTGCTACAGGACGTGGTGATGCCGCGCATGGGTGGTTCGGAAGCGTACGAAAAAATCCACGGCATGAGACCGGAGGTACCGGTGATTTTCACCTCCGGATACTCGGAAGAGAGCGCGCGGCTGGCGTCCCTGGCGGCGCAGGGAGCGACGCTGTTGCAAAAGCCGTACGGCCCCAAGACGCTGGCGCGGAAGATACGCGAGGTGCTGGACCGGAAACCAAAGATTAGCGGATAGAGTCGGCTCGCGCAAATCGTTGGCGTGATTTCTCCAACAGTTCTTTGACGCGAAAAGGTCCGCGCGGCGACGGTCGGGCTTTCCTCTTGACAATCGAGATGAAACCGGTATCTTCCTTTGGATAATCCACAGGAGGGCAGTGTTTTTTTTCATGGGCGGCGAACCTACGGAGTTGGTGCAGGGCACGCTGGACATGCTCATCCTGAAAACGCTGGCGCTGCAGCCGATGCATGGCTACGGAATCGCCATGCGTATCGAGCAGATCAGCAACGGAGTGTTCCAGGTGAATCCGGGCTCGCTGTTTCCTGCATTCCGACGGCTGGAGCGCGCGGGATGGTTGGACACTGAATGGCGCGCGACGGAAAACAATCGCCGCGCGAAATATTACATCTTGACGGAGCGGGGGCGGCGCCAATTGAAGAGCGAGACGCGCGAGTGGAGCCGGCAGATTGCGGCGATCGCGCGGATTTTGGAGGCGTCGTAGCGATGGTGCAAAAATTTGTCAGAGGGGTTCGTGCGCTGTTCCGCAGGCGGCAGCATGACGGGGAACTGGATGAAGAGCTGCGCGATTTCGTCGAACAGAAGACCGCGGCGAAGATGAACGCCGGGTTGAGCCGCACGGAAGCGCTGCGGGAGGCGCATAGGGAGATGGGGAGCATGGAATCAGTGAAAGAGAATGTGCGTGCGGCTGGCTGGGAAACAACGTTGGAAAAGTTGTGGCAGGACGTTCGCTACGGCGTACGGATGCTGCACAAGAATCCTGGATTCACGGCGGTCGCGGTGCTGACGCTGGCGCTCGGAATCGGCGCGAACAGCGCGATTTTCAGCGTCGTGAACGCGGTGCTGCTCCGGCCGCTGCCGTTTCGCGACTCGGGGCGGTTGTGTTTGGTGATGGAAAGCTTGCCGTCATTCCCGCAGCTCGGACCTTCGTATGAGAATTATCAGGATTTTCGCGACCAGTCGAAATCCTTCGAGACCATCGCGGCCGAGCATCCGCAGCCCGTGACGATGACGGGCCGCGGCGATCCGCAGCGGCTGGCTGGACAGTTTGTGTCGGCGAGTATGTTCCCGCTGCTTCGTGTCAATGCCCTCGAAGGGCACACGTTCACGGAGGACGAAGACCGTTTTGGCGGACCGCAGGTGGTGCTGCTGAGTTATGGATTCTGGCATCGTAGTTTTGGCGGCGAGCGAAGCATCGTGGGAAAGAACATCACGATTGACGATGTTTCGTACACGGTAACTGGGATCTTGCCACCGCGATTTCAGATTATTTCGCCGGCGGACGTGTATTTGCCCTTCGCGCCGTGGGCGCACGCGCTGCCGGATGACCGCAACTGGCATCCTGGGATCAACGCGATCGGCCGTTTACGAGATGGCGTGACGATTGACCAAGCACGCGCGGAGATGAGCACCATTGCGGAGCGGTTGGTGAAGCAATATCCGATTTACGATACCGGGATGGGGGTCGTAGTGGTCGGCTTGCAGGACCGGCTGGTGCAGAATGTGCGGCCGGCGCTGCTCGTGCTGCTCGGCGCGGTGGCGCTGGTGCTGCTGATTGCGTGCGGAAATATCGCCAATTTGCTGCTGGCGCGGGCGGCTTCCCGCCACAAGGAAATTGCCGTGCGCGCGGCGCTGGGCGCCGGGCACTGGCGAATGGTCCGGCAACTTCTCACCGAGAGCGTTTTGCTGGCGCTGGTTGGCGCTGCCTTTGGATTGCTGTTGGCGCGTTTGATTATGACTCCGCTGCTGGATTTGGCCGGAAACACAATTCCGAAGATGGGAAACATTGGATTGGATGGAGGAGTACTGGGGTTCACGCTGGTCGTCGCGCTGCTGGCAGGGATCTTGTTTGGGCTGGCGCCCGCCTTGCAGATGGCCAAGGTCGACATGCGGCCGGCGCTCAGCGACGCGTCGCGCGGTTCGACAGCGGGAGCGGGCCGGCATCGCATGCGAAATATCCTGGTGGTGACGGAAGTGGCGTTGGCGATTATGCTGCTGGTCGGCGCGGGGCTGCTGATTCGCAGCTTTTCGCGCTTGCAGGACGTGCAGCCGGGTTTTCAACCGTCGAATTTGCTCGTGGTGGATTTGCCGGTATCGCCCAAGGTTTACGCGCAGTCAGCGCAGCGTATGGGATTTTTTGACCAACTGCTCGAGCGCGCGCGAAATCTGCCGGGCGTGACCTCGGCAGGGGGCGCGCTAATTCTTCCTGTGACGGGCAGCGGGTCGGCGATTCATTTCAATATTCAAGGACGCCCGCCGAAAACGCCTCACGATTACATACTCGTTGGCTACCGTCCCGTGACGCCGGGATATTTACAGACGCTGCGCGTGCCGCTGCTGCAAGGGCGCCTGCTCAATGATTCGGATACCGAGCGCAACGTGTACGTTGTGGTGGTCAACGAAACGATGGCGAAGCAGTATTTTCCTGGGCAGTCGGCACTCGGAAAGCATGTGCAGCTCGGCGCGTTGCCGGAGAATCAGGTGCCGTGGATGGAGATCGTCGGAATCGTCGGCGACATGAAGCAGAGCTTGGCGAGCGAAGCGCCTTCGGAGATGTACGTTCCGTGCCGCCAGGCCGATTCGCTGATTCCCATCTTTACGATGTCGCTGGTGATGCGCACGGCGAGAGATCCGGATACGGAAGTACCCGCGCTGCGCAGCGTGGTCAAGGATCTGAATGCGAACCAGCCGTTGGTGAACATCCGCACCATGCAGGAGAACATTGCCACTTCGGTGAGTGATTCGCATTTCCGCACCGTGCTCTTGGGGATTTTCGCAGCCAGCGCGCTGCTGCTGTCGCTGATCGGGCTTTACGGACTGATCGCGTATTCGGTCGCGGAGCGCACTTCGGAGATCGGCGTCCGGCTGGCCTTGGGTGCCCAGCGCGACGATATTTTGAGAATGGTGATTGGCCAGGGGCTGAAGTTGGTGCTCATCGGAGTTGTGGTAGGGCTGGCGGGTGCGCTGGCGCTCAGCAGGCTGCTGAAGCAGTTTCTCTATGGAGTGGTGCCGAACGATCCGGCCACGTTTGTCGGCGTGGCGTTGATTTTGACGGCCGTGGCGGTAGTGGCATGCTGGATTCCGGCGCGGCGGGCGATGAAAGTGGATCCGATGGTCGCGCTGCGATATGAGTGAAGAAACGTGAAAACTAATGGCGTGGCTGCGAACGTTTGCCAATGGCGTGCGCGGTTGGTGCGAAAAAGAGAATCCGATGCGGACCAGGAGGACCGTTGCAGCGTTCGTCGCTGTCGCCCTTTTTGCAACCTACATTCCCGCCCGGCGCCCATGCGCGTCGACCCGATGATCTCCCTTCGCTAGGAATAGCTCGTCGCGCTCCTAGTGCGGCTTGCTGGGCTTGGCCGGTTTAGAGGGTTTCGGCGCCGGATGGTTTTTCGGCGGGGGATTGGACGTCTGAGCCGGCGGAGTGTATTTCACGGTGGGACGGTTGTACTCCTCTCCCGGCTTGCGCATCTGGTCGAGCTTCTCCGGTGCCAGGGGCTGGCCCGGCTGCGCCGCGAGGGCCGGCTGGCGGCGATCGAACGGCACCGCGGGCGGCGGCGGCGCAAGCCTCGCGACAACTGGGCGAGAGGTGACGGTGGCGGGTGGATGCGGAGCCGGCTGGGCGTTAGCGGCGATCAGGCTCTGGCGCACAGGCGCGACGGGCGGCGCAGAGACGAAGGCGGCGCCACGCAGCTGGTCCGCGCCTACGTGGATTGAGGCGCCGGCGACCGGGCGCGCGTTGACAAACGTGTCGTGGGACACGGCGGTAATCGAGCCGCGCACATTTTCGTTGACGTAAGTCACGTGTGTGACGTCGACGTGCGTGTAAACGTTGGTGACTTCCACGCTCGTGACGCGTGTGTTGGTGACGTTGATATACTGCACGTAGCGCGGGCTGGCGTGATAAGCCGGAATGTAGACCTCACGCGGGCCAAGCGGGAACCAGGCGAAGTTAGGGCCGACGCCTACGAAGACGACTAGCGCCGGCGCATAAACGGGGTGAATAACACGCGGCCCGGGAACCCAGGCCCAATAGCCGCCTACGAAGGCCCAGCGGCCATAGTGGAACGGGGCAAAGCCCCACGGCTCATCGTCGACCCAGGTCCAACCCCACGGCTCGATCCAAACCCAGTGGCCATAATGGTAAGGCGCCCATCCGGCGGGAACGCCGCTGGGAACCCAGACCTCTCCGTAATCCGGGACGTCTTCCCATTGGCCGTTGGCGTCAAGTTGTTCATATCCAGTGACGTCGGTGGAAACGTAGTTCGCGGACTGCGATTGATCTTCCGCGTCGTCGCGCGACTGGCACCAGCCATCGAAGTCATCGGCGGCCCCGACGTTGGAAATGTCGTAGGAAAGCGTATCGGTGCCGGTGAAGCTGGCATGCTGGCCGGCGTTCAAATCGTAGGAATTTCCGCCGCCAGTGACTTGGCCCTGGCCGTCGCGAACGGAGATCGTCGTGGTTTGGCCTTGGGGGTCAACGTCGACGCGATAGCGGCCCGGTTGCAGCAGAGAGAAAGCGACATTGGGCGTGTCGATCTCGTAAGCGTCACCGCTATCGAGCTGGCGTAGCGTGACTTCCAGGGAGCCCTGGGCGAGCTGGATTTGCACCGTGCGGTCATTCAGATTCAGGAAAGTGAGGCCGGTTTGGCTGGAGATGCGCAGGCTGGTACTGCCAATATGTAGCTCACCGCGCGAATCTTGGTCGGCCCACAAACTGTCGCCAGTGGTCAGCGGGCGATTGAAATCGGCTGCCACCCAGTCCTGCTCGCCGGCAGGCTGAAAGGAGACGGTTCCTTCGGCCATGTTAAGTTGAGCGACGCGTGATGGAGGATCGTCCTGCGCGAAGGCATGGCGGGGCAAGGCCCAAAGAACGAGCAGCGCTGCGGCAGCGGCCAAAACCATCGGCTTGCAGAGGAGCTTTCTGCTATTCGTCATAGAGTCTCCGTAGTTTGACTCTCTTCCTGACCCTGTCCCTTGATACCACAGGCAGCCTTGTAGCGGGGTTCTGTCGCGCCACGCTGTCAGGCATCAAGCAACACGTGCGGTGACACCTGTTCTCGCGCCCATCGCCTCACAGATAAAACACTGGATGCCGGGAATAGTTGTAGTGTTGTCAACAAGCCGGAGATAGTCTTAATTCATTGGCAACCTTAGAGCGAATTTGAGCCATCTGTGATGCGCTCGGCGGTAAGTTTCTGCAGTGGAGAATTATGGCGTGTGTGGCGCGACCAAAACGGCGGTGATCCTGGCTGCTTTCTTCGTTCTGCTTCCGCGGCCCAGCACTTCGCAAGCGAAGATTGAGGAATCCGCGCGGGTGCTCTTCGACTTGGCCAATCAGGAGCGAACCTCCCGTGGCATTCCGTCGCTGAAGTGGGATGCTTCGTTGGCCGAAGCGGCGCGTACGCACGCCCTGCGGATGGCACAAGAGAACACCCTGTCCCACGAGTTTCCCGGCGAACCGGACCTGCCTACACGCGAAAAACAGGCCGGCGCAAAAATGTCCGGTGCCGCGGAAAATATCGCCCTGGGGCCGAGCTCCGCTGTGATTCACAATGGCTGGATGAATTCGCCGCCGCACCGGCACAACCTGCTTGACCCACAATTGAACTCCATTGGCATAGCCGTGGTACAGCGAGGCGGGAGTCTCTTCGCCGTGGAAGATTTTTCCCGCGCGCTTGCCGCTCTGTCGCTGACGGAGCAAGAGCAGCAAGTCGAGGTGCCGATCCGGGCCGCCGGGCTGACCATTCGGCCTGATAACACTGATGCGCGGCGGGTCTGCGGCGGTGGCCATCCCGGCGGTCCGCAACCGATGTTCATTGGGCGGTTTTCGAGCATCGACCTGAACGCGTTGCCGGACTCCATCGAACACGCGGTGCAATCCGGTCATTACGTTGCCGCAGAGGTCGGCGCGTGCGCAAAACCCTCCGTAGATGGCCTCAGTCAATACCACATCGCCGTGCTGCTGTATTAGGGAGCCCGAGCGCGCGAGCGTCGTAGGACTCAAAATTTCTGACTGTGCATCGCGTATGCAGATTCGAATAAGCGTGTGCGAATTTCGCTGCGTGGGCCCGCAGACGGCGTGATTGCCGGCTATGTAAAATCTCCGGGTGCGGGGCACAAGCCACTACCCAAATAGAACCTGACGTCGCGTAACTGCGCGAAAATATTGCAGATGCGCAGGGCGCGTTTGGCCCACTTCTTGCACTGTTAAGTACCCGGAACATCGGCGGCACAAATCTTGCGCGCGCCGGGGGCGCCATGAAGAACAGAGTTGGACGAATCGGTGCCGGTGCATTTCTGGCTCTGGCGTCATGCTCAATATCGAGCGCGATAATTGCCGTTGCGCACGCTGGCACGCGAGACGACGTTGCGCCGCGAGCGCAACAGCAGGCCGAACAGCCGTCGCAGGAATCTCAAGGAACGATTGAGAAGACTGAGGCGAAATATGTGCTCGAAGACAAAGCATTGGGCGCGACGTACCAGCTGGACAATCAGGACAAAGCCAAAGAGTATTTGGGCGAAGACGTGAAGGTGACGGGGAAGCTAGATCCAAACACTAACACGATTGAAGTATCAGAAATACAGGAATTGAACTAGGAAGCAAAAAAGTGGGAAAGCGCGCTCTCCCAGTGCGCGCTGCATTCGGCTCGCGTCTGAAATGCCCGCCGCTCCCGGCAGTTTCATGAACCGCTCTTCGAAATGGCAGTGACTGAGTAGTCTTTGGTGCCCAAGGCTCCCTGGGAAATGACCGCAGTGATGGTGTGTCCAAGGAGGAAAAATGTCCTTTGGAACCGATGCAAGTGCTAGTCCGGCAGATCAGTCTGGTCGAGAAATACTCCGCCTGCGAGAGAAGTGGGTGGAGGCCTTCAACCGGCACGATTTGGACGGTGTGCTCAGCTTTTACGCGGAAGATGCGGCCGAGCTGCCGTTGAACGGCACCCCTGCCGTAAACGGAATAGTCGCCATACGCGCATTGCTAAAATCCACTTTCGACGCTGGATTTGGAGAGCTGAAAATCCGGCAAACGCAAGTGGGTTATACGGAGCCTCTGGGCATAGAGCTTGCGACCTACTCGGTAAACTCGAATGTTCGAAACGGTCATTCTCGGAACCATATGGGACGGCTGGTGGCGACGTGGCGCCGCTCGGAAACAGGAGAATTCAAAATTACGATCAGCGTTTGGTCGAAAGAGTTTGAGTGACGTTCTTTGGCAGCCGCTCGAATCGGAACAACGGATAGTAGCTGCGTGGGATTCGGCGTTCTTCGCTATTGTCCCACCCTTCGCCGCGAGTGTAATCCAACCACAGATTCACCCTGTTCCAGCCTTTGAGCTAGTCCAGCGCCCGCCGCCGCGAGATTTCCGTACATTGGGGTTTTCAGCAGGCGTGACACCTTTGGCGGGAGTTGGCAAGCCGCATGCTTGGTTATCTGGTGGTGGCATGAAGATGGCGACCAAGACGAAAGAAGCTGGGAATTTGGTTCAAATGCCGGCCCACGAGCGAAGAGGAAGTCTCCGCTATCCCTTTACGGCTGCAGCAGATGTGGTCGAGTTGGAGACGGACGCCCGATTGTCAGCGCGAAGTTCCGATTTGGGACGCGGCGGGTGTTTTGTAGATACGATCAGCACGTTCCCAGTCGGAACAGATGTATCAGTGCGGCTTACCAACGAAGAAAAGATATTCGAAACGCGGGCGCGTGTGGTGTATGAAACGCCAGGAGCCGGGATGGGCTTGGCGTTCACTTCGGTCGAGCCAGACCAACTCTGGGTGCTGGAAAAATGGCTGGGGAGGCTCAGCGGACAACTGCCGCCCGAGCTACACGAGCACCACGAGCATGCCGAAGAAGGTTCCGGGATGCTCGTTGAGCATGAGCCCGTGCAAGGAGCAAGAGCAAATGCCGAGCCAGGATTCGTATTGAACGAATTGATCATCGCGCTGATGCGCAAACATGTGCTCAGCGAGTCCGAAGGCAAACAGCTGCTGCAGAAACTGCTTCGCTAGGGTGGACGCGAGTTGTGCCTCCGAATTTTCCCGCGTCAGGCATCACCACAAGACTCCCGCTACAAATTGTCCGTTTCGACCACGGCGACAAGCGTGAGGCCGTGCGTCCAGCGCCTTTGCAGGCCGGTTTCGTAGAGCGGGAAGCGGCAGGAAAAGGTCTGCCACACACGTAGGATCGTCATAAACGATGCGGCCTTGCAAGCCCCTAGTGAATCAAATGGGTGGGCCGCTCCGAAAAGGGGCGTCGCGACTGTCACAAGTTGTTCATTCGCCACAAGGCGCTCAAAGGGATTAAGATGGAGGGCGCGCTTGTCGCCGGATTGAGCGCAGCATGGCGAGGATTACAGCGGAGGGCGGTGCACGAGGATGGGAGCGCTGACTGAGCCAGCGAAAACGCAACAGAACATCGACCAGCTTTGCATCAACACCATACGCACACTCGCGATGGACGCGGTGCAGCAGGCCAACTCCGGACATCCCGGCGCGCCGATGGGGCTGGCGCCGGTGGCGTACACGCTATGGCAACAGTTCCTGTGCTTTGATCCCGACGACCCGATTTGGCCGAATCGCGACCGCTTTGTGCTTTCGAACGGGCATGCCTCGATGCTGCTCTACGCCCTGCTGCATTTGGCCGCCGTGAAGGCGGTGAATCCAAAGTATGAGCAGCTTGGCCAGCTCGCGGTGACGATGGAAGACATCAAGAGTTTCCGGCAGCTCGACAGCAAATGTCCGGGGCATCCGGAGTATCGCTGGACTTCTGGCGTGGAAACGACCACCGGGCCGCTGGGGCAGGGTGTGGCGAATAGCGTAGGCATGGCCATTGCCAACGATTGGCTGGCGCAACATTTCAACCGTCCGGATTTTCCCATGTTCGACTTCAAAGTGTGGGCGATTTGCGGCGACGGCGACATGATGGAGGGAATTTCCGGCGAAGCGGCGTCGCTCGCGGGGCATCTGGGACTCAACAACCTCTGCTGGATCTACGACAACAATCACATCACCATCGAAGGGCGCACGGATTTGGCATTTGACGAAGACGTCGCGGTGCGCTTCGCGGGATACAAATGGAATGTGATGCACGTGACCGATGCCAACGACACGGC
>JASHQB010000033.1 GCA_030037775.1 Candidatus Acidiferrales bacterium | reverse complement strand
TGACATGTCTTGCCACCTTCGCGGCGCCGACAACCTGCGCACCGCGCTTGAACGCCGTTATCAGGGCGTGTCCGCCGGCGATTTCACCCTTCGTGAGGTTTCCTGTCTAGGGCAGTGCGACGGCGCTCCTGCCATGTGCGTGAACGATCAGATTTTCACGCACGCAAGCTCCGCGATTGCAGATCGCCTGATCCGCGACGCTCTTGCCGGGCAGTCCTTACCCGAGCACGAACAAAGCGACACTCCGCGAAAACTTGCCTCCGATCCCTACGCGCCGGCCGAACGCTACGGAGCGCTGCGCCAGTATGCCTCGTCGCGTGACTGGACGGGCTTGATTGCGGCGCTCAAGGCCAGCGGCCTGCGCGGTCTGGGCGGAGCCGGCTTTCCCGCCGGAACGAAGTGGGAAATTGTCAAAGCGGCTCCGGGAGGCGAGAAATTCATTATTTGCAATGCCGATGAGAGTGAGCCCGGCACATTCAAGGATCGCTTCATTATTCAACATGCGCCTCATCTGGTCATCGAAGGCATGATCCTCGCCGGGCTCTTCACCGGCGCCCACAAGGGTTTTTTTTATATTCGGCACGAATACGAATCGCCGAAGAAAGCCATGGCCGATGAAATTCGCGCGTGCTATCGCGACGGCATCCTTGGAAAAAACATTTTCGGCTCCGGACTGGTCTTCGACCTCGAAATCTTCACCAGCCCCGGCGGCTACATTTGTGGAGAAGAGACCGCTTTGCTGGAGGCTATCGAAGAAAAGCGCGCGGAGCCGCGCAATAAGCCTCCGTTTCCGGGCGTGAATGGTTTGTGGCAGAAGCCGACGGTCATCAACAACGTCGAAACATTTTCCAACGTGCCGTTGATTCTCGTTCGTGGCGTGGATTGGTTCAAGTCGCAGGGGCAGGGAGGCGCGCCAGGTCTGAAATTCGTTGGCGTCAGCGGATGCGTCAAGCGCCCTGGCGTTTACGAAGTTCCCATGGGCGTTCCGGCGTCGGAGCTCATCTTCCGCTGCGCAGGTGGGCCTCCCGAGGGCCGCGAACTGAAGGCCTTCGCCCCTTCCGGCCCCTCGTCCGGATATCTGCCGGCGTCGATGGTCGACGTTCACATGGACTTCAAATCGCTCGCGGACGCCGGCTCCATGCTCGGTTCCGGCGCCCTGGTGGTTTGCGACGATTCTGCCTGCATGCTCGACATGGCCTTGAACTCCACCAAGTTTTTTCGCAATGAATCCTGCGGCAAGTGCGTTCCATGCCGCGTGGGCTCGCAAAAGCTGGTTGATATTTTGACCGCGTGGACCCGCGGCCAGGGAAACGCGTCCGACGCGGCGCTTATCGAGGAACTTTCCCAGGCGCTGGCTCTCACGTCCATCTGCGGCCTGGGCCAGGTCGTTCCGGCCCCGATTGCTTCCGTATTGAAGCACTTTCCGGAGGAAGTCACCGCGCACTATAAGCAGGGCCATTGTCCCGCTAGCGTTTGTCCTGTTTCGCGGGGGCGGCTATCATGACCCCTGCGTCCATTTCACTTACGATTGACGGCCGCCAGGTCTCTGTTGCCTCGGGCACGACGGTCTTCGACGCCGCGCGCCTCAACGGCATCCGTATTCCCGCGCTATGTCATCAACAGAACGAAGTGCCCGTGGGAGTGTGCCGAGTCTGCGTTGTCGACGTCGGCGGCCGCGTGCTCACCGCCTCTTGCGTCCGCCCTGCGGAAGAGGGCATGAACGTCTCGACGACCTCCGCGAAAGTCACGCGCGCGCGCCGCACGCTTGTCGAGCTCCTCATGTCCGACCATCCTTCTCCCTGTGCGCGCCAGCAACAGTCCGGCGACTGCGAACTTGAGATTCTCGCCCGCGCTGAAGGAATCGAAACGCCTCGCTTCGCACGCCGGGACTCTTCGCGCGGTCGCGACGATTCTTCCGTGGCCATTGCCGTTGACCATGACGCCTGCATTCTCTGCGATCGTTGCATTCGCGGCTGCGATGAGATCCGCCACAACGACGTTCTTGGCCGCATGGGCAAAGGCTATCGCGCCGGCATCACCTTCGACGCCAATCAGCCCATGGGCGATTCATCCTGTGTTTCCTGTGGTGAGTGTATGATTTCCTGTCCCACCGGCGCGCTCACCAATAAATTTCACGTTGGCACTGCCCTGCATGTGGGCGAACCCGCGTCCCCCGAATTACTGAAGGGCCTGCCGGTCTTTTCCGGAGTGTCCGGCACTTTTCTGGAATTGAATCGCGGCTCCGTAGTCACACGCCATTTTCGCCCGGGTGAAATCATCTGTCGCGAGGGCGAATACGGTTCGACGGCGTTTTACATTCTCGAAGGCCGCGCGCAGGTCTCCATCAATACTCAGATTGGCCACGTGAAGACCGAAGGCGGCGCGCGCGGCTTTTTCAGTAAACTTTCCAGCCGTTTGGCGCGCGGCGCGGAGGATCACCGTGACGAAGAAACTGACCGCCGCACCATTCCCATCGACGCGCCCGCGGACCTCCCGCTGACAAAGCCGGTCGCCGAGCTCGGTCCCAGCGACCTTTTTGGCGAGATGACTTGTATGAGCTTCTATCCGCGTTCCGCCACGGTGCAGGCCGTCACCGAATGCACTGTGTTGGAAATGCTGCGCAACGTGCTCGACATCTTGCAGCGCAACAAGAATTTCCGCGGGCAAATCGAGGAAAACTATCGTCGCCGCGCTCTCGATTCGCATCTTCGCAGTGTTCCGGTTTTCGCGCAGCTAACGCCTGCGTTCATCGACCATCTGCGCGACAAAGTGGAATTGTTGCGCTACTCGCCGGGCCAGGTGATCTGCCGACAGGGTGAGGCCGCCGATAGCTTCTATCTCGTGCGCATCGGCTTCGTGAAAGTTTCTCAGACCCATCCCGGCGGGGAAATGATTCTCGCCTATCTTGGCCGCGGCGGCTATTTCGGCGAAGTCGGTCTGCTTGGCGGCGGCGTTCGCACGGCAACATGCGCCGCGCTGGATCACGTCGAAGTCGTGCGCATCGCCGCTGAAGATTTCCGCCTCATGATGGACCAGTTTCCCGAAGTTCATCGAAGCCTCGAAGCCGTGGCCCTTGGACGCCAGCAGGAGAATCGCGACCGCCTCGCTCTGGTCGAGTCCACGCCGCTTCAGGATTTTCTCGCCCAAGGCTTGATGGAAGCGCAAAGCCTCCTCATTCTCGACCTGGAACGCTGCACCCGCTGTGACGCCTGCGTGCGCGCGTGCGCCGACGCTCACGATGGCGTGACGCGCCTCATTCGGGAAGGCCTGCGCTTCGATAAATACCTTGTCGCCACTTCCTGCCGCCAGTGCCGCGACCCGCTGTGCATGGTTGGCTGTCCCGTTGGCTCGATTCGCAGGCGCAATTCGCTGGAAGTCATCATCGAGGATTGGTGCATCGGATGCGGCCAGTGCGCCAACAACTGTCCCTATGGGAACATCAATATGCACCCCTTCACCGTGAACTTGGTCGATCCCGAATCGCCGGGCCGCACGCGCGCTGTCGTAAAGCAGAAAGCTACGTCGTGCGACCTTTGTACCGACCATGTGGAGCCGAGTTGCGTCTATGCCTGCCCGCATGACGCTGCTCATCGCGTTGATCCGCGCAAGTTCTTTGGCCAGCTTCTCGCCCGATCGAAAGGGGATTGAGGACCGGCGTGCTCTTCGACCAAAAGCAGCGGCCATGGGTCATCGCGGCGGCGCTTATCCTCATCGTGGCGACTGCGGTTTACATTCCTTACGCCATCCTCTCTCCGCAAGGCCCTCGCGGCGGCAGCGCCATCGGCCTTGCGTTTGGCATCGCGGGGTTCGCCCTGATGATCTTTGCCGGCTTGCTCGGCGCGCGCAAGAAAGTTCCGGTGTGGCGCATCGGCCGTGCGCAAACGTGGATGCGCGGCCATCTTTGGCTTGGTCTTGTGGCCCTTCCGATTATTCTGTTCCACGCGGGCTTCCACATGCGCGGCACGCTCACTTGTGTGCTGATGATTCTGCTTTTCACCGTAATTGCCAGCGGCATGTTCGGCGCGCTGCTGCAGGCATATATCCCGCGCAGGATGACCATTGAAGTGCCCATGGAAACGATTTACGAGCAGATCGATCACATTCGCGCTCAGCTCCGCGAAGAAGCCGACCAGCTCGCCACGGCCGCCTGCGGAACACTCCAGGGAGCGCCGTCAGCTCCGGTCGCCGGCGCAAACACCGCGGCGACAGCATCCGCCGTCGAAATTGGCGTCGAGGTCAGCGAGGAAGCGCGCAGTCAATTGCGCGAATTCTATTTGCGGCGCATGCGTCCGTTTCTGAATGCGCCTGCGGCGCACCGCTCGTCGCCGCTCGCTGACGCGCCCCAAGCCGCAGGACTATTTGAAGAATTGCGCCTGAGGATGCCGCCAGAACTTCATGACACGCTCAAAGATTTTGAAAGCATCTGCGAAGAAGAGCGCCAGCTTACGCGCCAGGCTAAATTGCATCGTGTTTTGCACGCCTGGCTTTTGGTCCATGTGCCGTTGTCTTACGCTTTGCTGGCGCTGGCCGCGGTGCATGCCATCGTGGCCTTGCGCTTCTGATACAAAACGAGGAGCGAACGTTGCCGCGCCGTTCGAGAACCGCGAAAAAGCTGGCTCAGCGCATCGAGCTCTCCTATTTCGAGCGGCCGCATCCCCTTCGTCGCTGGCGCTTCATTCTTTCCGTGGCGCTGCCGGTTGCCGCGCTTTTGTGGCTCGCCGTCGTGCGCGTTTCCGGCAATCGCACACCTTACAGCATGGGCCCAGTCTCAAAGCCGCACGCATTTTTCGGAGGAAAGTGCTCCGCGTGCCATGTTGCAGACACCGTTTCGTTTCGCCATCCAGTAACCGACCAAGCCTGTCTCGCCTGCCACGATGGCCCCGTTCATCAAGCCTCGCAAACTTTCACGCCGTCGTGCAGTTCATGCCATGCCGAACATCTCGGCCGCACGCAGCTTGTGGCCATGCGCGACGTTTCGTGCACGCAATGCCATGCCAGTCTCTCGACGCGCACCGGCGCTCCGCGCTTCGTTCGCACGGTGCTCTCGTTCGCCGAACATCCAGAATTCGCTCCGTTGCGCGACGATTTCAAAGATCCCGGCACTATCAAATTCAATCACTCCGTGCATCTGCAACAAAATCTGCTCGGTCCCGGCGGCCGTCGCGTGCGGCTTGCCTGCAACGACTGCCATCGCCCCGGCGCCGCGTGGGGCTCGTGGCCTTACGGTGCGCCCGGCGTTCAAGCCGTCACACTTGCGAACGGCGCGCAATTCGCCCCGCCGTCAGCCGCAACGCCGCACTTCGCCAGCGCCGCGCAAAAGCGTTCCGAACTCGCCTACATGGCTCCGCCGACTTACGCGAACACATGTTTCGCCTGTCACGCGCTCGAGTTTGACGCGCGTTTCTCACAATCCGTTCCACACGACACGCCCGCGAAAATAGACGCGTTTCTTCGCGGCGTATATCAGGAATACGTTTCTTCTCATCCTTCCGCTCTGCGCGAGACTTTCTTGCCGCCGCGCTTGCCCGAAAAGCCCGTTCCACCGACTCCGCGCGTCCTCACCCAGGATCAGTGGGTCGCCGAACAAACCGCCACTGCTGAGAATCTTCTCTGGCGCAAAACCTGCTCTGAATGTCATGCGCTCACTTCCTCAGCAGGGAATTCGCTGCCCGCGATTGTTCCGTCCCGCATCACCATTCGCTGGTTGCCAAGTTCTTTTTTCAGTCACGACGCGCATCGCATGGTCACCTGCGAGTCCTGCCACTCGCGCATCGCGTCGAGTCAGCTCACTTCAGACGTAAATCTGCCAAGCGTGCGCACCTGTCAGCAGTGCCACGCGCAACGAGCCTCCGCCGCGCCCGCCGGCTGCTCGGAATGCCACACCTATCACGATTGGTCGCAGGAGAGGATCTATCCCGGGAAATTCTTGCTGCCTGATTTGCTGAAGAGTTCTCGCGATTTCGCGCCCGCCGTGCCCTCCAATGCTGCCTCAACGGTCGCAGCAGTTGTGCGCTAACTACTCGCTGCCGCTTTTTCCAATCAAGCCGCTGATCCACTTCTCCGCGCGCGCCGCGATGCCCGTTGCGAGATTCGTCGGGCCCGTCCGCGGCTTTCCTGGCGGCTGATCCGTCACTGTGTAAAGCTTGCCGCCACGCAAAAACATTCGTTGCATCTCTTCCAAATTAAATGGTCGCGCGCCACGCCTTCCAAACACCGCAATCTGGTTGCCGCTCTCATCCACCGCGCGGTCGCGATCGATTCCTTTCGAAATCACCAGCGCAGGACCCGCCGTTCGATACGTCGCCACCAGCTTCGGCATCGGCCGCGGGCTGAATCCTTCGAACCGTGGATTGTCTTCCGGCGCGATCAATTGCACCACACGCATTCCATTCTTGCCATCCGCAACATACGCAAAAATACTCGCCGCCGTCGCCCCCAGCTTCACATCGTTCACATCATTCATCGCGCCGCCCGCCGTGAAAATTTGGTCCATCACGGGATGCTCCGGCCGCGTCACGTTAATCACCGCCATGCCTTCTTTGCCCGCCGCCACATACGCGTACGTCCGCGCCACATAAATATTCCTCGCGTCGCCCAGCGGCACCATTGCGCCACGCATGATTCGCGGATGCGCGAGATCCGTCACGTCGAGCACTTTCATCCCATCGCGGTCCACCACAAATCCATACCGAAATTGAATCGCGATTCCTCGCGGTGCATTCACTTCCGGCGCGCCAATCTGCGACACCACGCGCGGCGCAAGGGGGTTGTTCAAGTCCACGACCACGAGGCCTCGGTCGCATAAAATGTAAGCGTACGTCCCGGCAATTGCGATGCGCCACGCGCCATTCAAAATCCCGTTCGGATTGAACGTCACCGCCCGTTGTAGAAAATTATCCTCCGGATTTCCATTGAGCAGCGTCGAAACGCCCGGCGCTTTGCTCTTCAGGTCCGGATTCCCAATGACAATCAGTCCTTCGTATTTGTCCGTCACATACAAAAAGCCATACATCAAATGTATCGGTTGCTCCTGATTCTGCGCGAATTGAGTGCGCGTCGGGTCGACCGCCAGCGTCGTCGGTGTGGCCACATCCGTCGCATACTTGGTCTTCACATATAGTCTTTGCCCTAGCGGAGAAACCGGCGCGGTCGCCATTCGCTCGGAAAATCCCTTGTTGTCGACGTTGGCGATGTCGTACACGCGGAATCCGCCCTTGCCCATTGCTGCGTAGACGTATTCGCCGCGCATCTGCACGCTCAACACGGACTTTCCTTCATGATGGTACGCGGTGCTCAGTTTTCTTCCGCCGGCCACAAACTTCCGGTAATCGTCGGGATACGCGATGCTCTGGAAATCGCTCCCGTAAACTGTGTCTGGATCGTCGTGCTCCGCGACGGCCACCGCCGAAAATCCCTTCTGCCCTTCGGCCACGTATACGTAGCGCCCTTCGTAGTTCAGGAAATTCGTGCCCAGCAGCAGCACCTGCGCCATCCACGCGTTGTTGTCGCCCGCTCTGGACACATGGCAATCGGTGCATTGCTTCGTTTCCGTCGCGCGCACCGTGTGTGGCACGTAGGTGCTGAACGCCTGCCCGCTCAAACCCGGCGCCGAAACGGTTTGCTGCGTGTAATACAGCCACTCCCGGTTTGCGTTTTGCGAGCTCACCAGAATCGCGCAGCTCGAGCGCGCCGGCGCCACGCGATGCCCCGTCACCGTGCCGTCGATTGCCAGCAAGTACGCGTCGTCGCGCAGCACCTGGAAGTTATAGCTCGTCCAGTTCCTGGACAGCGTCCCTTCGTTGTGCAACATTCTCCGGCGATTGTTCGCGGTCATCTGCAGGTGGCAGCCAAAGCAATTTGGCGTCCACGATGAGTGGCACGCGAAGCACGTCATCCCTGTTCGCGGATGCGCCAGCTCCGCATCGCTCTCCGGCACATCGCCCCACGTCGTTCCATCCGTGCGCAACGTCTTCGCCAGTCGTGATTTTTCGCTGTAGTGTGAATTTCCCGGCGTGATCGTGTCCAGCACCTGCGTCACTTCCCATTGCAAATCGCGCTTCATCATCGAACGCTGATACAGCTTGCCATTCTGCCAGTAGAATTCGCGCTCGCCCCACGGAGTGCGCTGCGCCGCCAGATCGATCCCGCCTTCGGGGGACGCTGGGCCCGACGTCAGCAGCGTGGCCTTCCGCTGAATTGTTCCGTGGCAATCCGTACAATGAATCGCGATCGCCGCGCGCGGTTCGTTGTAAATCTGCCCCGTGCCGTGTGCGTCCTGCGCAAAATGGCAATCCACGCACTGCATCCCTTTTTCCAAATGCAGGTCCTGAAGATGCACGGTCTTTCCGAATTTCTGCGCGTCATCGAACGCCACCTCGTTCCCATTCTCATCCAACAAATTTCCGTCGCGGTCGCGCTTCTCCACTTGACGGAAAATCCATCCGTGCCCGTGGAAATCGTCGAATTGCGTATCGTCGAGTTTCTTGTTGAACTCCGCGCTGCCCGTCTGCGCCAGAAATTTCACATCCGCCCACAGCCCGCGCGGCGCCGCCGCTTCCGGATTTCGCACCCCGACCTCGTAGCGCTCTTCATTGCTCGGATTATGCTGTGTCGGCGGATACATCGCCTTCGCGTCCACCTCGTTGTCCCACCACGTGTCTCCGTAATACGTCGCCAGCATATTCGTGCCGGGATGTACATGGCACACCATGCACTGGCTCGATGGCATCGACAGCGTGAACTCGTGCTTGATCGGATGGCCCGGCTCTCCACGTGGAATCGTCGGGTCCGCCTCGGCGCTCTCGCCCATGTTTCCGTATTGCGCGTACTGCATCGAATGTGCCGCCGACCGATCGTTCGCATACACCACGTGGCACGCCGTGCAGCCGCTCCCGCGATAATCTCCGGGCTGGTCGTTCGTCCCCGGTAGATTCAGCGTCGGATCGAGCAGCCGTGTTTTCTGCAGCCCCAAAAAAACCGGATCGGTACGCAGTTGCGTCCCAAATCCGCGCGAACTCAACTTGTCATCCGGTTTTCCGGGCTCTTCCAGCCGGTTCGGATTCCCAATTTCGCTTTTGTCTTCGCCGCCCCGCTCGAACACGCGCAGCACGTTCCCCGGCTGCGAAATCTCCCACCGCTCGAGCGGCTCCACGAACGGCAATATTCCTCTAGTGAGGGTCTCTTCGGCGCCCGGCGCCGGATACGTCTTCACGCGCTGCGGCGTGCCGTCGGCCGCATAGCTCTCCCCGAAATGCTCGTCCTTCAGCGGATACGAACCGTTGTTGTAAAGCGCCGCACCCCACAAAAGCCCCCCGGTGGTCATCATGCTCGTCCGCACCGAATACACTTCCTGTGCGTGGCAGCCGTTTCGTCCGCACGTCTTGTTCGCCACGCGCAAATCTCCCGGGTTCACGAACTGAATGTATTCAGGGCTCTCCCGCAGCCAGTCCGTATACGCGCGCACGGGATTCGCCGAACTGCGCCAGAGCCACCGCAGCGTCGGCCGCGGATGCGCCTTCGCTTTTGCGTTTTCGTATCCCTGCGAACCCGCCTTCGCGCCCGCTGGAACGACGACGCTCGCGTCTCCCGTGTGGCAATCCACGCATCCCAGCCGCACCGTGCCCGTGGTGTGCATCGTCGGCTGGTCCACGCCCACGTGGCATGAAACGCATCCCGCCGATTTCCTGTCTGCGTCTGCTTGCGTTTGATTGATGAGCAGCGCCGGCCCGGCTTGATTTTGTGCCCGCACGCTGCTCTGCGGCGCAAACAGCCCAAAAATCAGCGCCGCGCCCGCAGCGGCAAAGCATATCGGCACAAAATATCGTCGCCGCGAGATTTTCATCGCGAATTTGCCTGCCCGTTTCACCAGCACGCTCGCCTCAAAATCGAAATCGCAAGTTCGCAAACGCCGAGAACAGCGTCCGGCTCGTATAAATATCTTGAAACCCTTGTCCCGGCTGAAACACCGAACCGCCAAACGTCAGGGCGATGTTTTCCGTCAGCGGCGGCCTGTATTTCACGCCTAAATCAAATTCCTCGCCGATGTCGTGACGGATCGGCGATTGAAACAGCACCAATTCGAGCGGCTCGGTGCGGTCGAATCGCATGTAATTCACATTCGTCACCGCCGTGAGCTTCGTGGTCACGTCGAAATCCGCTCCCGCGTTGTAAATCCAAATCCCCGGGTTCACGAAATTCGCCTGCCCTTCGTTTTTATCCGACCGCAAATTCGGCAGCAAGCTCTCCTCCGGCGTCAGCTCCACCCCGGAACCGGTGAGTCGTATCGCCTCGCGGTTCCAGAAGCTGAAAATCCCGCCCGCGAATGCCGGATTGTCGATGATCGCGTCGAACCCCCGCGCGCGCCCGTCGCGCGGATTCGCGTCTCCGCTTGCGTATAAAAATGACCCCCGAAACCGCATCCAATCCTTGTCCTTCGAAAGTTCCAGCGCCGCCATTTGCGCATTCACCGTCACTTTCCGCCCGGCAATCGGATTGAACGTGTCGTACCCGAGCGCCTGATAAAAAGCGTGGTTCACGTTAATCGGCCCGATGTGCCCGTCGCTCGTCCATCCCAGGTAGGCCACGCGAATCCCATGCGTCTCCACCCCCGTGCCTTGATTCACCACGTTTCCAATCGGCGCCGGCCGCACCAAAAATCCGTCCGTGTTGTAATGAATCGACGGGTCGTCTTTGTTGTACGCGACGCTGAGCTCCGTCGTGTATCCCTTCCACAGAAAATCCTGCATATACAAATTTGCAACGCCCACCTGCTGGTATCGCCGCTCGAACGTGTTCAGCCCGCTGTTTGTGTCTTTCTCCAGCATCTGGAAATACGCGACGTTGTATTGGTAGCGGTCCGAGTCCAGATTGCCGAAAATCCGCAGCCCCGGTTGCTCGTCCGAAAAAAGGAATCCACGGAAATCGCTGGTGAACTGCTGAATCCCCGCGCGCACCGAAACAAAATCGTAGTTCGGGCTGAGGTCGGCAATTTTGTACTCCGCGAATAATTCCTGCACGCCGATGTGCGTATCGTATCGCGACGTTCCCGCGCGCACATCGATGTTCACGATTCCCAATTCTTGCGTATCCAGGTAATTGATATTGAATTCCGGCGTGAACCGAATCTGCCAGTCCACCGGTTTGAAACTCGTGTCGCCGTGAAACAAGTCAAACGTGAAACGGAAATTCTGATTCAGAAAAGTTTGCTCGCCCTTGCCGAAAAAAGCCGCCGTCCCCGGCTCCGCCCGGCTCACTCCGCTTGGCGAAGGCACCAGCCGTTCGTCGAAAAGCGTGTCGCTCGTTCCCGTAAAGCTGAAAAATATCGAATTTCCGATGATCGGATAGTCGCCCTTCCATTTATTCCTGTTGAACGGGTCCCACCAATGCTCCTGCGTGTAGGGGTATTCGCCGCCATTCCCGTAGCGTCTCCACTCCGGCATCTGAACGTCCCAGCGATCTGGCTCCGCCTCGAAAACCTCGTTTTCCGGAGGCAAGGCCTGCGCCTCCGCCGCGTTCGCTTGTGCCCTGGGCTGCTGAATTTCGTGGTAACTGGGAAGAACCGGCGTCGGCTGCGCGGGAGCTGGCGCCGCTCCCGGCTCCTGCGGCGGCCGTTGCGTGTTCGCTGGAGCGCGAACTGCCTGCGCCTGCAGCCGCAA
>JASHQB010000306.1 GCA_030037775.1 Candidatus Acidiferrales bacterium | reverse complement strand
GCGCACTGGCAGGACAATAATGCGAGCCTGTTTACCTTGCTGCGGATGTTCAGCGGACACGCCGAGATTGCGCTGGGAATTGGGGAAGGAATTGTGGTGGGAATGGCGCTGTGGGCGGCGGCGCGGCGGCTCGAACCGGAACGTGCGGCGTTTTTGATTTTTGGGGCGGTACTGCTGCTCACGCCGAACGCATATCCGTGGTACTTCACTTGGATTATTCCGCTGCTGTGCTTTTTTCCTAATCCGGCGTGGCTGCTGCTGACGATTCTGCAGTTTTTGTCGTACAGCGTGCTGATTGGATATGGGATTCTAGGCACATGGCACTGGAGTCCGCTGATGCTTTGGCTGGAGTATGCGCCGTTTTATGCGTGGCTCGCGTGGCGAGTATGCAGCGAGGCGAGGCGAGCGCACAGATTGGCGAGCCCATAGCTTTTTGCGAGGAAATTATTCACGCGACGGCGAAGTCATGCCAATCGTTCCGAGCCACTTGTCCACGAGCTGGGGCCACTCGGTGATGGGAAGATTCGTGCGGCGGCGCAGGCCAAAAGCATGGCCGCCATGCGCGTAGAGATGTAGCTCTGCAGGAACGCCAGCGTTTTTCAGCGCGATGTAGTACGCCACGGATTGGTTTACGCCGTCCACGTTATCATCCTCGGCCTGGACTAAGAACGTGGGTGGGGTTTGCCGCGTGACCGGGACGTTCGGATTCAATTTATAACCGTCGCCGTCAACCCACAGATGCCCCGGATAAACGCCCACGGCAAAATCTGGACGGCAGCTTTCTTTGTCGGCCGCGTCGACGGGCTTATACAAACGGCGCTTATAATTCGTGCTGATCTCCGCGATCAGATAGCCGCCCGCTGAAAAACCGAGCACTCCAATCTTATGCGGATCGACGTGGTATTCCGCGGCGTGAAGGCGCACCAAGCCCATGGTTCGCTGAGCATCTTCCAGCGACAATGTCGAGATCATTTGATTGTGGGGCCGGCAATCGCAGTGCCAGTCATACGGCAGGCTTGGCACGCGATATTTCAGCAGCACGCAGGTGATTCCCTCGGAAGTGAGCCAGTCGCAGACCTCCGTGCCTTCGAGGTCTATGGCCAATTCCTCAAAGCCGCCGCCGGGAAACACGACGATCGCAACGCCGGTGTTCTTTCCCGTTGACGAATAAACGGTCATCGTTGGCCGCGTGACGTTGGTCACGCCCGTGGTCGGCTTGCCGGCGATCAAAGACTTTGTATCGGTTTGCACGGACTCCGGGCCCGGAACAGGCTGCGCATCGGGCGGCGGGCCCGGCCAGATGGCGATTTGCGTATGTCCCGGCGATGGTTGCCAGACCTTTGTCTGCGCGGTGGCCGTTTGCACGGACACGCCGCCGAACACAAACAGAGCACACAGGGTAAAGAGCGAAAACTTTTGATTCATAGAGCTCTAAACGTTGAGGGAGAGGGAAGTTTGCGGAATGAAATCGGCGGTGCGGGTGGCGTTGGGTGCGGGCGGCATTTTGGAGCGGTCGACGGCGTTATACATGGTGTCGCGTTCGACGGGAACGCGGCCAGCGGCGCGAATGAGGCGCTCGAGATCGGCGCGGGTCATGTGCTGCGGAGTAGTGGCGCCGGCATCGTGATAAATCTTTTCTTCGATGACGGTGCCGTCGATGTCGTCGGCGCCGAAACGCAAAGCGATTTGCGCGATGCTGGGCGTGAGCATAATCCAGTAGGCCTTGATATGGTCGAAATTGTCGAGCAGCAGGCGCGCAATGGCCATGGTTTTCAGATCGTCGAAGCCGGTGGGCTTGGGGCAGAAGTCGAGTCCGGTATTGTCGGGATGAAAGGCGAGCGGGATGAAAGTCTGAAAACCTTTGGTTTCGTCTTGCAGCTCACGAAGAAGCAGCAAATGTTCGACGCGCTCTTCGGCGGTTTCAATGTGGCCGTAGAGCATGGTGGCATTGGAGCGCAGGCCGATTTGATGCGCGGTGCGCGCGATGTCGAGCCACATGCGGCCGCTGGTCTTGTGGTCGCAGATGATTTTGCGCACGCGGGGATTGAAGATCTCCGCGCCGCCGCCGGGAAGGGAATCGACGCCGGCGTTTTTCATGGCGAGAAGCGTGTCGCGAATCGAGAGTTTGGAGATGCGCGAATAAAATCCCACTTCGACCATGGTGAAGGCTTTGAGATGGACTTGCGGGAAGCGCTGCTTGAGGCCGCGAATCATGTCGAGGTAGAAGTCGAACGGCAAGTCGGGATGCAAGCCGCCGACGATGTGGAATTCGGTGGCGCCTTCGGAGACGCCCTGCGAGGCGCGGTGCCAGATTTCGTCGAGTGAATAGGTGTAAGCGCCGTTGACGTCTTTGTCGCGGCCGAAGGCACACAGTTTGCAGTGCGCGCCGCAGACGTTGGTGGGATTGATGTGGCGATTGACGTTGAAGTAGCAAATATTGCCGTGGCGCTTTTCGCGGACGTGATTGGCGAGCCAGCCGATGGTGAGCAGATCGTTCGAGGCGTAGAGCGCGAGGCCGTCGTCGGCGGAAAGGCGTTCGGCAGCAAGGACCTTTTGGGCGATGGGCTCGAGACGCGCATCTGATATGTGCGGTTGCATGCTCATGAAATCCAGCGAGTATTCCGAAAATCTAGAACGTGGTCACAAACGTGGCCGCGCCCCAGAAAATCAGGAACAACAGACTAATATAGCCGTTGATGGTGAAAAACGCAGCATTGATTTTGCTGAGGTCGTTGGGTTTGACAAGCGAATGCTCGTAGGCGAGCAGCGCGGCGACCACGACGATGCCGGCCCATGCCGGCCAGGCGAGGGCGAAGCTCCAGGCGAGCCAACCGAGCAGCAGGACCATCATCACGTGCATGATGCGAGCGATGCCGAGAGCGCCGGCGATGCCAAAGCGCTTGGGAATGGAGTAGAGGCCGGCTTGCTGGTCGAATTCGACGTCCTGGCAGGCGTAGAGGACGTCGAAGCCGCCGACCCACAGAGTGACCGCGGCGCAGAGGATGAGCATGCGTGAGTCGAGCGCGCCGCGCACGGCGATCCAGGCAGCGGCGGGGGAAATGCCGAGGCAAAACCCCAGGACGAGGTGAGACAAGGCGGTGAAGCGCTTTGTGTAGGAGTAGAGGAAGAGGAAAGCGAGGGCGAGGGGCGAGAGTTCGAGGGCGAGGCGGTTGAGTTGCCAGGCGGCGATGACCAGCACGGCGGCGGAGATGAGCGTGAAGGTCCAGGCGAAGCGGAGGGAGAGCAGCCCCTTGGGCAGAGCGCGATTCTGAGTGCGTGGGTTCGCGGCGTCGTAGTGGATGTCGGCGATGCGGTTCATGGTCATGGCGGCGGAGCGCGCGCCGACCATAGCAACGGTAATCCAAGCGAGCTGCCAGGCGATGGTGCGAGGCGCGGGCCAGGCGGCGCGTCCGGTGCGTTCGGCGAGGAGGGCGGCGACGAGCGCGAAGGGCAACGCAAAGACGGAGTGCTCGAACTTAATCATTTCGAGCACGGTGCGGATGCGGCTGTGCGTCATTTCCTTTTTGCTCCGCCGGACCAGCGAAATTGCTCTTCCCGAGGCAATCCGAGCTGCGCGAGGACGCGGTAGACGAACTGTTCGACCATTTCGTCGATGGACTTCGGCGCGTAATAAAACGCGGGCATCGCGGGCATGACGATTGCGCCGGCATCGTGGACGCGCAGCATGTTTTCGATGTGGATGCGGTTGAGCGGCGTTTCACGCAGGCAGAGGACAAGTTTGCGGCGCTCTTTCAGGCAAACGTCGGCGGCGCGCGCGAGCAAATCGTCGCTGATGCCGGAGGCGATGGCGCCTAGCGCGCCCGCAGAGCAGGGGATCACGACCATGGCGTCGACGGCGGCGCTGCCGGAAGCGATGGACGCGCCGATGTCCTTGTTTGGCAGGCATTCGAATTTTTTCGCGGGTGTGCCGGTGAGGAGTGACGCGAGTTTCTTTGGTTCCTGCGCGACGATGGCGAGCTCGGTAGTGATGAGGCGCAGGCCGGCCTCGGTGGCGACGAGGTAGACGCGGGAAACACGCGCGTCGGCGTCGAGTGCGCGAAGCATCGCTTGCGCGTAAATTGCGCCGCTCGCGCCGGTGATTCCTACAGTGATGGTCTTGCCTTCGGTATGGGCCATCGCGGTGAGTTGAAACTTTGAGTTTATGGAGCGCGTTCGGGCAAAGTCAAGGTACCCGTCAAGGCGCGGAATGCTAGAATGCCTCGGCGCATTTTGAGGCTGACGTACATCTATGAACGCCGACGACATTCACGAATTGGTGGAGGGGCTGAAAAAGGGGCGCGTCTCGTGCGACGAGGCCATCAAGCGGCTGAAGAATTTGCCGTTTGAGGATTTGGGATTCGCGAAGATTGACCATCACCGAGGGTTGCGGCAGGGCTATCCGGAAGTGATTTTTGCGCGCGGGAAAGCGCCAAAGCAAGTGGCAGAAATTGTGCGCGGAATGCTGCGTGCGAAATCGTCGCACAATATTTTGATTACGCGCGCGGACGCGAAAGTTTACGCGCTGGTTCGCCGGATCACGCGCGACGCGAAATTCTACGAACTTTCGGGCACGATAGCGATTCGCCGCGGTAAGAAAACTACAGGCAAGGGGCTGATTCTTATTGTTACGGCGGGAACGAGCGACATTCCGGTGGCGGAAGAGGCGCTGATCACGGCGGAAATGCTCGGGAACCCGGCCGAGGCGCTGTACGACGTGGGCGTGGCGGGTCTGCACCGGCTGCTTGCGCATCGCGAAAAAATCAGAGACGCGCGCGTGATTATCTGCGCCGCGGGGATGGAAGGCGCACTGCCGAGCGTGGTGGCGGGACTGGTGAGCGTGCCGGTGATTGCCGTCCCCACCAGCGTTGGGTACGGCGCGAGTTTTTCTGGCTTAGCGGCGCTGTTCGCGATGCTGAACAGTTGCGCGTCGAACATCAGCGTGGTGAACATCGACAACGGCTTTGGCGCCGCGTGCGTGGCGAGCTGCATCAATCACCTTTGAATTCTTCTGCGGGAAAACTAGGCTAGTGCGGTGCTGAGAGCCGAGCCGAGGGCCGGCTCTTCCTCTTCGAAAACAGTACGCAAATCGATCATGAGGGTGTTTTTTTCGATGCGCGCAATGACCGGCGTTGCTCCGCTCGTTGGTTTTCGGAGGCGCTCTTCGATTTGGGCCGCGGATTGACGGTCGCTGCGCACCGCGACGAGCGTGGTCGGCAATTTTTGTTCTGGCGTTGAGCCTCCGCCGATCACGGAAAATCCGCGACGAACTTCAATTGCTGCTCCGCTCGGCAAGTTGGCACGCAATCTCTCCGTGAATGCGCGGGCGCGGCGTTCGAGCTCCTCCAGGCGCATGCGAATCATGCGCAGCGCGGGAATTTCGTCCAGCGCCCCGCGGCGGTAGGCGTCGAGCGTGGCTTCAAGGGCGGCAATGGTGAGCTTATCGACGCGCAAGGCGCGGAAGAGAGGATTTCGGCGCACGCGTTCGACGAGTTTCCTCTTTCCGGCGATAATGCCTGCCTGAGGGCCGCCAAGCAACTTATCGCCGCTGAACGTGACGACGTCAACGCCGGCCGCAAAACTGAGGCGCACGACAGGCTCACCGGCGCCCGCATCGGCGAGATCGGTGAGGCAGCCGGAGCCAAGATCTTCAAAGACGGGAATGCGCTTCTTGTGTCCCAGCGCGGTCAGTTCTTCGAGTTCAGGCCGCCTGGTGAATCCTATAATTTTGAAATTCGAAGGGTGCACACGGAGAAGCAGACGCGTTTCGCCGCCGATAGCACGCTGGTAATCGGCGATTCGCGTGCGGTTGGTGGTGCCGACTTCGCGCAGTCGCGCGCCGCTCTCGGCCATGATTTCCGGGATGCGGAAGCCGTCGCCGATCTCGATAAGCTCGCCACGCGAGACAATCACTTCGGCGTTTTTGGCCAGGGTGTTCAGGACCAAGAAGACCGCGGCAGCGTTGTTGTTCACGACGATGGCCGCCTCGGCGCCGGTGAGTTCCGCGAGGGCACGGCTGGTGTGGGCGTCGCGTTTGCCGCGTTCGCCAGCGGCGAGGTCAAACTCGAGGTTGGAGTATCGCGTCGCCGTGGCGGCGATGCGTTCGGCAGATGCTTTCGAGAGTGGCGCGCGTCCCAGATTCGTGTGAAGCACCACGCCCGTTGCGTTGATGACCGCGCGCAGCGACGGCGCCAGTTTTTCTTCAATCTTCCGGGCAATGACGTTGTGAATTTCAGCGATGCCGAGCACAGCGGCCGGCGCTCCGTTCCGCGCTTTTTCGCGCAACTCGGCCAGCACTTCGCGGACGGTGGCTGCGGTCATCGCGCGCCCGGCGGCGTCGATCAATTTTCCCGCCTGAGGCGCATTCAGGACTTCGTCGACGGAGGGAATCTGCCGCAGGAGCGCGATGCGCTCGCTTTCTACCCGCAGTTTCTTTTGCGCAGGAGAAGCCACAATGGCTGCTATTTCAGCACACGCCCCGAGCGTGCGCAACTTCGCGCCGGACGGTGGACCGAATACTTTTCAGGCACTCACTTTTCACGCTGCCGTTGACGGTGCCACACTGGCCCTCTACGATACTCAGGAGTCCCCTTTCCACGCATTGCGGAGACCATGGCGACAATCGAAGAAGATCTCTCGCAGATCGAAAAAGACATTCGCACCCTGAAAATCGAATACGAGCAGTACTTCGGCGGCGGCCGCAAACGCCCCCCGGCCGACACGCAGTGGCGCGTGGAATCGCTGATGAAACGCTATGGGGACCGCGGCGGGGAGATGAGCTACGCGCAGCGTTTCCGCTACACCAATCTCGCGCAGACCTTCGCGAAATACTGCGAAATATGGCGCAAGAAGCTGAAGGAGCGCGAGGAAGGCACGACCCCGAGGCACTTCGGCGCAGCCGCGAAAGCGATCGAGGCCGAGCGGGCCAAGAAGGACGCCACCGCGCATGAAACATCCGGCGCTTCCGCGTTTGCGATGACCTTTTCGGATCCCGAACGCGAAGCTGACAAGATCGAGCAACTCTATCGCAAGTTGGTAGAAGCTCGCACGGCAACGGGCGAAAAAGGCGGGACGCCCAATTTTGATGAATTTACGAAGTTTGTGCGCGAAAAAACCCGGCAACTCAAATCGAAAAAGGCCGCCGCGCAAGTCGAATACACGGTCAGCGTGGAAGCCGGGCGCGTCAAGCTCAAAGCGCGCCTCAGCGCCTGAGCACGCGGGCAACCTCCGCCGCGCCGCGCGAATCCCTTAACCATGCCCATGCCGCGGTATCATAAGAATGCGCCCTGCAAGAATGGCTGGAGGCTGCGAGCGAGCCTCGTCGGCCCGTTCTTAGTTGCCTTTCTTGGCATGATGCTCTTTTTTGCAGGCGGGATTGCCCGCGCGCAATCGGAAGGCCCAATCACCCCGCCACCGCAGAAAGCTCCGCAGCTTCAACAGGCGCCGCAGCAGCAGAGCCAGCCCAAGATATCCGTCGAAGTTAAGCTGGTATATCTGTATGTGACGGTGCGGGACAAGCACGGGAAAATCATACCGACGCTGAATCAACAAGACTTCGCGCTGGAGCAGGACGGCCGTCCGCAGACGATCACGCATTTCATCCGCGAGAGCGACGTTCCACTGACGCTTGGCCTGCTGGTCGACACCAGCCTGAGCCAGCGCAATGTGATCGACGACGAGCGCGACGCCAGCTACAAATTCCTGGACCAGATGTTGCGCGACAAAGACCAGGCCTTCGTAATTCATTTCGACCGGCAGGTCGAGCTGCTGCAGGATTTGACGTCGTCGCGTCCGAAGCTGAACGCCGCGCTGCAGGAGCTGCAGACGCCTCAGCCGCAGTTTGCCAACGGTAACAACGGGAACAACGGAAGTGATGGCAACGACGGAAGTGGCGGCGGAACAAACACGAGCGATCCGGACGAGAACGTTCCGACCAGTACGGGCAGCAATAACGGGCACAACCAAGCGCACGATAGCGGCGGCGGGACGCTGCTTTACGACGCGATCTATTTGGCGGCGAATGACGAGATGAAAAAGCAGCCGGGCCGCAAGGCGGTTTTTGTGTTGTCCGACGGAGTGGACCGTGGCAGCAAGGAAACTCTCACGGCTGCGATCGAAGCGGCGCAACGCGCGGATACGGCGGTTTATTCGATCTACTTTGCCGATCACGGATCGGACAGCGACAGTTCGAATCGTCACGGAGGTTGGGGCGGCGGCTGGCCAGGCGGCGGAGGCGGGTGGCCGGGGCGTGGTGGCGGCGGCTGGCCAGGCGGCGGCAGAGGGCAGCGGTATCCCCAGGAAGCGCGCGCCGATGGCAAGAAAATACTGGAACGGATCTCGACGGAGACTGGCGGACAGTTATTTCAAGTTTCGAAAAAACTGACCTTCGACCAAATCTACGCGCAGGTGGAGGAAGGGTTGAGGAGCCAGTACGCCTTGGGCTACACGCCGGACCACGCCAGTTCCGGACCCGGCTACCACAAAATTGCCCTCACTACGAAAAACAAGGACCTGGCGGTGCAAGTGCGCGACGGTTACTACTCCGACAATTAAGCCGCCTCGCCGCAATTCATTTGCTTGGGCATCCTCGCTATAGACATCCGCAAGCCGCCGGTTGTATTCTTCGGCCATGACACTTTCGGCGCGCAATAAACTGGTAGGGAAAGTGGAAGAAATTCAGTTCGGAGGCGTGATGGCGCATGTGGTCGTCCGCGTGGGCAAAGACCTCATTGAGAGCGTGATCACCAAGCGCAGCGCCGATGAAATGAAGCTCAAGGTCGGCGACACGGTGAAGGCGGTAATCAAATCGACCGAAGTCATGCTGGAGAAGGACTAGGCATTAGCGTAAGTGCGCCGATCGTTTCCTCGTAAACTCCCATGATCAATCGAAAAAATGCAGTCGTCGCGTGGGCCGCGGGCTTGGTGTCGATGCTGTCGATTGTTGCTCTGCAACGGCCTGTATCTGCGCAGAATACGGGGACTTCGCCCGCACTGCGGATCAGCGGAAACGTGGCAACTCCGCTCGAGCTTTCCTTAGCCGACCTGAAAAACATGCCTCGGACAACGGTGACGGTGGTCAATGCGCACAGTAATAAAACGGAAGTCTACCAGGGCGTTCCGCTGAAGGAACTGTTTCGCCGCGCCGGCGTTCCGCAAGGCGAGAAGTTGCGCGGGCCTCTGATGGCCACATATGTGCTGGCGGAAGCCTCCGATCGTTACCGCGTGGTATTCTCACTGGCCGAGCTGGATTCTGGTTTCTTGGATTCCGACGTAATCGTCGCGGATACGCTCGATGGGGCCCCGCTTGGTTCAAACGAGGGCCCGCTGAAGCTGGTTGCCCCTCGCGACAAGCGCCCGGCCCGCTGGATTCGGATGTTGCGGACCATAACGATAGTTCAAGCCGCAGAATAAATTTTCCGATCGGCGGGGCGCGCGCACCATTCCTTCGAGTTCGGGAGTACTGCCTTTCATTTCATCCTTTCGCATCGCTGCGCGAGCGCATACACTGGTAAGCCTTTTTTATCGCGGAGGTGGCTGTGGCGGTGGAACGCGCTCTCATAAGTGTTTACGACAAGATAGGACTGGCTGATTTTGCAGCACGGCTCTCGAAGCTCGGCATCGAAATCGTCTCTACGGGCGGCACCGCGCGCTTTTTGCGTGACGTGGGCATTGCAGTTCGCGACGTGGCCGAGCTGACCGGTTCGCCCGAAATGCTGGGCGGCCGCGTGAAGACGCTGCATCCCAAAGTGCACGGCGGAATTCTTTTTCGCCGCGGAAACGCCGACGACCGCAAGCAAACCGCGGCGCACGGCATCGCGCCGATCGACATCGTGGTGGTGAATCTCTATCCATTTTCCGCCACAGCGGGCAAAGCGGGCGTCACGGCCGAAGAGCTGATCGAGAACATCGACATCGGTGGGCCGACGATGGTGCGCTCGGCGGCAAAGAATTTTGAGAGCGTCGCCGTGGTCACGGATCCCGCCGATTATCCGGTGCTGCTCGAAGAATTATGCGCCGCGCGTGAAATTCGACTCGCGACGCGGCTGGAGCTGGCGCGAAAGGCGTTTGCGCTGACCGCGCGTTACGACGGGCTGATTGCCACGCAGCTCGAGCGTCTTTCAGCCAATCACGATTTGCAACTCGCGCCCGCACAGGAAATCTTGCCGCAGCGCCTGCACTTCGATTTCGAGCGCCAGCAGGAGATGCGCTACGGTGAAAATCCCCATCAGCAAGCGGCGCTGTACGTTCCAGCGGACCGCGCGCGAACGGGATTCGCAGCCGCGCGGCAACTGCAAGGCAAAGAGCTTTCGTATAACAATCTGGTCGATATGGATGCGGCGTGGTCGCTCGCTTGCGAATTCTCCGCGCCTGGGGTAGCCATCATCAAGCACAACAATCCCTGCGGAGCGGCCGAGAATCCTTCGCTCGCCGAAGCATATCGCCAGGCGCTGGCGTGCGATCCCGTTTCCGCATTCGGCGGCGTGATCGCGCTCAATCGCACCGTCGATGCGGCTACCGCCGCTGAACTCGAGAGGCTTTTCGTGGAGTGTATTGCCGCGCCCGGCTATGAAAAAAGTGCGCTCGAGAAACTTTCCACGAAGAAGAATCTGCGCTTGCTGGAAATGTCCGTGGCCGCGCCTGGCGCGTTCCCGGCAGAGGAACTTGAGCTGAAGCGGATCAGCGGCGCAATGCTGGTGCAGGAGCCGGACCATCGCTCTGTGGTTGAGGCGGAATGGAAAATCGTTACCGAGCGCCAGCCCACAACCGGCGAGCGACAGGCGATGCGCTTCGCGTGGGTCGTGTGCAAGCACGTCAAGTCCAACGCAATCGTATTTGCGCGCGAAGGCCAGACGCTCGGGATCGGCGCGGGACAAATGTCGCGCGTGGACTCGGTGAAACTCGCGGTGATGAAGGCGCAGATGCCGCTCGTGGGAAGCGTGGTCGCTTCGGACGCATTTTTCCCGTTCCCTGACGGCGTGGAAGAAGCGGCGAAAGGCGGAGCCGTTGCCGTGATTCAGCCGGGCGGCTCAGTTCGCGACAATGAAGTGATCGCCGCCGCGAATCGCCTCGGCCTGGCGATGGTTTTCACCGGAGTACGCCATTTTCGGCACTAACCCGCCGCGCGACGATTGGCATCTAATGAATTGAGCAAAACGGAATCGCCGGGGCAGGAACGCTTTGACGCGGCTGGCCGTCTATTCAATAATGGATTCTATTGGGGAGCGCGCATGAAGACTCATTTCACAGAAACCATCTTAGCGGTCGCTTTATGCGCCGGAGGGGCCGCGGCCCAGGGTGCCGCGCCACCCTCTGCTTCGGGCAGCGCTTCTCTGGGCTCTTCGCTCTATTCGCAGGATGATCAGGCCAAGCGCGCCGAAGCCTACACGGATTACATGATGGGCGTTTTGGCGGCGCGGCAATTCGAAGCCTCGGGCAAATCGGAGGATGCCGACCAGGCCATCGGCTATTACCAGAAGGCGCTGGCGGTGGATTCCGATCCGGCCATCACTGAACGCCTCGCGGAGGTTTATGCGGAATCGCAGCGCACGTCTGAAGCGATTCGACTGGCGAATTCCACCGTGCAGCAGGATCCCAACAATCTGGCGGCGCACCGGCTGCTGGCGCGCATTTACGTTCACAATCTGGCGGACAATTCCGACAACGACGCACAAAAGCAGACAATCGCCTCGGCCGTGGAACAATTGCAGGCCGTTCAGCGGCTTGATCCTGCGGACATCGAATCGCAGCTCTGGCTGGCGCGCCTCTATGGTTTCCAAAATCAGCCGCAGCGCGCCGAAGAGCAATTGCGCAGCATCCTGAATCATTCGCCGGACAACGAGGGCGCGCTGGAACAGTTGAGCCAGCTTTATCTGGAGGAGGGCCGTCCGCAAGACGCCATCACGGTACTTCGCGACGCCGCTGGTTCCTCCGATGACGCGGCACTCTACGATTTGCTCGGCAACGCTTACACGAAGATCAATGACAACGCCGAGGCGCAAACCGCTTTCCAGCGTGCCGTCACGTTGGATCCCGATGAGCCCAGTCATCGTCACGGGCTCGCGCAGGCCATGCTTGCGAACAACGATTACCAGGACGCTCTGCCGCAATTCGAGCGGCTGGTGCAGATGGAGCCGGACAATCCGCAAAACTATCTGCGCATTTCGCAAATCTACCGGCACATGAACGAGCTTGATAAGGCCGAAGCTGCGCTGATGCAGGCCAAGAAATACGCGCCGGGCGACCTGGAAGTGCTGTACAACGAAGCGTTGCTCTACGAGGCGCAGGCGCGCTACAAGGACGCGATTCAGGTTCTTTCCGACGCCATCGCCGGAGTGAAAGCGCAACAGCAGGAGGGCCAGCCCGCGCCGAGCGCGCTCGAAATCCTTTACGAGCAACTCGGAATGGCCCATCGCGATGCGGGGGACTACGATTCTGCGGAGCGCACGTTTGAGGAGATGCAGCAGCTCGGCCCCTCGAGCCAAAAGCGCGGGGAGCTCCTGCTGATTGACACCTATCGCGCCAGCGGCGACATCAAGCATGCCATCGCCGAAGCGGAAAAGGCGCGCGCCGCCAATGCTGGCGATCCCACGCTCGCGGTTACGTACGCAATGCTTCTGGGCGATAACAGCCAAGTCGACGCCGCGACCAAAGTTCTTCGCGGCCTGGCCGTCAATGGCCAGCTCGACCGCGATACTTATATCAATCTGGCGCAAGTGGAAGAGCGCGGCAAGCGCTACAGCGACGCCGAACGCGATGCCAATGCTGCCCTCGGCCTCTCACATGATCCCTCAGATAAGGAAAGCTCCTGGTTCCTACTTGGAGCCATCTATAACGACGAGAAACGCTACGAGCAAGCAGAGGAGATGTTCCGCAAATCACTTGCGGTCAATCCGCACGACGCCGGAGTCTTGAACGATTACGGCTACATGCTCGCGGACCGCGGGGTTCGCCTTGACGAAGCGATTTCCATGATTCACAGCGCCCTCGCCGAAGATCCCACCAACGGCGCGTATCTCGATAGCCTCGGTTGGGCCTACTACAAGCAGGGCAATCTTGCGGAGGCCCAACAGTGTCTGCAGCAAGCCATCGCTCACGATTCGGGCGATCCTACAATCCTCAGCCACTTGGGCGACGTGTACGCCAAGTTGGGCCAGTCCGATCGCGCCGAGCAAATCTGGGAGAAGGCACTGGTCTGCTGGCAAAAAGCGCTGCCTGCCGATTACGAGCCGGACAAGGTTTCCGAGCTGCAGAACAAACTGAAGAACATCAAGCGTCACGTCGCACAGCGCTCTCCGAGCGGCGACAGCCGATTCTAGCCGCCGGCGCATGAGAAAAACTGTTCGCCTCTCGGCGTTTGCGAAAGTTAATCTGTGCCTGCACGTCGTCGGGAAGCTTCCCGATGGCTACCATGAGCTGCGTACGGTATTTCAATCGATTTCGCTGCGCGATTCGCTGGAGCTAGAGCTTTTCTCTTCGCGCGAAATTTCTCTCGAACTTAACGATCCCGCTCTGCCCGCCGATTCGAGCAATCTGGTTTGGCGCGCCATCGACGTGCTCCGAGGCGAACTTGGGTTGCGCCAGGGATTTCGCGCGCGGCTCACCAAGCGCATTCCCGTCGCGCGCGGGCTCGGTGGCGGCTCCAGTGACGCGGCCGCGGCGCTCCTGGGTGTTTTGCGGCTGACGCGCCGGGAATTGCCTTTGCCGCGTTTGCTTGAGATCGCTTCTTCGCTGGGTGCTGATGTCCCCTTTTTTCTTCTTGGCGGCCGCGCCCTGGGCGTTCGGCGTGGCGACGAGATTTATCCGCTACCCGACCTTCCCACACAGACCCTTCTGGTTGTTTCCCCGTGCAGCGTCGGCGTGAGCACGCGCGACGCCTACTCCTGGCTCGATCGTCAATTGACAACCCCGGTGGCAACCTCTAAAATGTGGAGTTTCTGCGCTCTGTGCTGGAGTCGGCAGGGCGGCGGCCTTTGCAATGACTTCGAGGCTGCCGTCTTTGGTCGCCATCCTCGCTTGAGTCAAATCAAGCGGCGATTGCTTCAGGAAGGAGCTGCGGAAGCCGCGCTGGCGGGTAGCGGGTCGGCGGTGTTCGGATTTTTCCGAAACCCAGCGCAGGCGCGCCGAGCCGCTCGAGCGTTTCCGGATGATCAGGTTTTTGTAGCGCGGACTCTCACGCGAGATTCTTACCGCCGGGCCATGCTCGCGCGGTAATCACAAACGAGGATTCTTTGACGGCCGATAAGCTGAAAATTTTCAGCGGAAGTGCGAACCCCGTTCTCTGCGAGGCCATTTGCAGATATCTGGGCGTTCCTCGCGGACACGCCGAGCGCGGTCAGTTCAGCGACGGCGAATCGCGTTTTCAGATTCTCGAAAACGTGCGCGGCGCGGACGTTTTCGTGGTGCAGGCGTGCAGCCAGCCTGTCGATTTCCATTTGATGGAACTGCTGCTGATGATCGACGCGTTCAAGCGCGCCTCCGCTTGGCGCGTCACTGCGGTGATTCCGTATTACGCCTACGCGCGGCAGGATCGCAAAGATCGTCCGCGCGTTCCGATTTCCGCGAAGCTCGTTGCCGATTTGCTCGAGACCGCCGGAGCCAGCCGCGCGCTCACGCTGGATTTGCACGCGCCGCAGATCCAGGGATATTTCAACGTGCCTGTCGATCACCTGTTCGCCGCTCCGGTGCTGGTCGAGTATTTTCAGAACAACGGCATTCGTAACGCCACGGTAGTTTCGCCCGACGCCGGCGGAGTAGAACGCGCGCGCTTCTTTGCGAAGAGAATGGACGCGCCGCTGGCCATCGTCGACAAGCGCCGCATCGACGTCAACGTCAGCGAAGTCATGCACCTGATCGGCGAAGTGAACGGCCGCCCGGCGCTGGTGATTGACGACATCATCGACACCGCTGGCACGCTCGTAAAAACCGCTGAGGCTCTCTTGAAGGAAGGCGCCACGGAAGTCTACGCCGGATGCACCCATGCCATTCTTTCTGGCCCCGCGGTCGAGCGCATTTGCAAGTCGCCGATCAAGGAAGTTGTCGTCACCGATTCCGTGCCGCTTACCGATGCGGCCAAGCGCGTTTCCAAAATCAAGGTGCTCAGCGTCGCGGAGCTTCTCGCGCGCGGCATCCGTTCGATTCACGAAGAGACTTCGATTAGCGAGCTGTTCATCTAGCCGAGCAAAGGAAGGACGTATGGAAGCTTTTGTTGTGGAAGCCGCGCCACGTGAGGAACGCGGCAAACATGCTGCCCGGCGCACGCGCCGCACCGGTCAAGTGCCCGCCGTGCTTTACGGCGGCAAGCATGAGCCTATCGCCATGGCCGTGAATGCGCGCCAGATCGCTCGCATTCTCCGCTCGGAAACCGGGCATAACACGATTTTCACGGTACAGATTTCCGGGCACAAAGACGAAAGGGCCATGCTCAAGGATTGGCAGGTGGATCCGGTCAGCGGTGCGCTGCTGCACGTGGATCTGCTGCGCATCGCCATGGACGTGCGCATGCGCGTCAAGGTGCCGGTGCACACGTTCGGCGAGCCCGAGGGCGTGAAGCTGCAAGGTGGAATTTTTGAAATGGTCACACGCGAAGTGGAACTGGAGTGCCTGCCGGCGGACATTCCCGAGGAGTTCAAAGTCGACGTCAGCGGCTTGACCATCGGCAAGCAGTTGCGCGCCGCCGACCTGCCGATTGATCCGAACAAAATCAAGCTGGTCACCGATCCGCAGCGCGTTTTGGCCCACGTGGTTGTGCTGAAGAAGGAAGAGGAGGTCGCCGCGCCGGAAGCGGCCGCGGTGGCCACGGAAGCGGCACCGGCGGAGCCCGAAGTGATCAAGAAGGGCAAGAAGGAAGTCGAGGAAGGCGAAGAGGGTGCGGAAGCGGAGAAGCCCGAAAAGGAAAAGAAGGGCAAGGAAAAGTAACGCACGCACCTGGGATGTTCGCGCGCGGGGATGCTTGAATGCGAATTATCGTGGGCCTTGGCAATCCCGGTCGCGAGTATACCTGGACGCCGCATAACCTCGGTTTTCATGTAATTGATTTGCTGGCGGAACGGTTTGGCATTCACGTCACGCGGCCGGAAGCGCAGTCTTATGTCGGCCTGGGCCGAATCGACGGCCACGATGTGGCGTTGGCAAAGCCGCAGACGTTCATGAACGCCAGCGGCCATGCCGTGAGCGATTTGATCGAGCGCTACGAGGTCGATCCGTCGCAGGCCATCATCATCAGCGACGAAGTGGCTTTGCCGTGGGGCGCGATCCGCATTCGCGAACGCGGCAGCGCTGGCGGGCATAACGGTCTGAAGTCAGTGATCGGGGCGCTCGGGACCGATCACTTTCTACGAGTTCGATTGGGCATTCGGCCGGAATTTCCGGTGAGGGATTTGGCAGCTTACGATCTGGCGCCGATGGGCAAGGACGTTCGCGAGGCTGCGGCGAAGATGATTGACACCGCCGCGGACGCGATCGAGACGATCGTCACCGAGGGCGCGAGCCGCGCGATGTCGCGTTTCAATCGCCGCGACACGCCGTCTGAAGGTGAGGAAGAAACAAGTTGCTGAGGTAGCGAAGGGAAAAGAGGAAATATGGAAGAAAGACTTTACGACCTGATCTTCATTTGCCGGCCGGACACGCCGGAGCCGGAGATCGACAAATTGATCGCCACGCTCCAGCATGCCGCCGAGGAAAAGCAGGCCAAGGTGGAAAAAGTGGAAAAGTGGGGCACGCGCCGCCTGGCCTATCGCGTGAAAAGGTTGCGCGAAGGATTTTTCGTTTACATGCTGCTGCGTTCCAGCCATGGCGAATTGCTAAAGGAATTGGAGCGCCGCTTGCGCGTTTCCGACGCCGTGGTGAAATACCTGACCATCCGCCTGGACGAGGAAATCAAGCGCCAGCAGAAATTCGCCAGGCGTCGTGAGCGGCGAGCCGCGCGCCGTCCGCGCAAGACGGCAGTCGCGCCGGCAACGCCGGGCGCCGCGCCTCCTGCCCCTGAGCAGGCCGCGGCCAGAGGATAGGGAGAAAATCGATGCCTGAAGAAACACCAGCACCAGCGCCGCATTCGCATCCGCCATCGCAGCATTCTTCTTCGCCCGGCGGAAGACCCTCGGGAGGGCCATCCGGACCGGGCGGCAGGCCCGCCGGCCCGCATCGCCGCGGCAAGCGCAACTACGTGCGCAAGAAGAAAGTTTGCCGCTTCTGTGTCGACAAAGTGGACCTGATCGATTACAAGAAGCCGGAAATCCTGCAGTCCTTCTTGCAGGAGCGCGGAAAGATTCTTCCGCGGCGCATCACCGGCACGTGCGCGCGGCACCAGCGATGGCTCACCGTAGCCATCAAGCGCGCACAGAATATCGCTCTGCTGCCGTTCGCCACAGAGCTGTAGCTCGCGCCTGGGAGTCAAAAAGTTTTGAGGATAAAGCCATGGAAATCATTTTGCAGGAAGACGTTGAAAAGCTGGGCACCCGCGGCCAGGTGGTGACCGTGAAAGAAGGCTACGCGCGCAATTATTTGCTGCCGCAGAAGCTGGCCGTTCCCGCCAACGCCTCGAACATGAAGCGCCTGGAAAAAATGCGCGCGGCGTTCGCGAAGAAAGAAGCCACCGAGCGCGAGAGCGCGCAGCAGCAGGCCGCACTGCTCGCCTCCGTCACGCTCAAGCTTTCGCGCAAGGCGGGTGAAAACGACCAGCTTTTCGGCTCGGTCACAACCGCGGATATCGCCGAAGCGCTCAAGGCGCAGGGTTACGAAATCGACAAGCGGAAAATCCAGCTGAACGATCCGATCAAGCTGGTCGGAGAATATCCGATCACGCTGAAGCTTTATCGCGACGTCACCGCAACGGTGACGCTCACCGTCGACCGCGAATCCTAGCCTTCGTTTGCACAAACCAACCCGGGCGGCCGCTTCTACGGGCCGTCCGTTTTTTTTTCGCTTCTGCGAACGCCTGAAGGCTTGCTCAGACCGTTTCGATTTCCAGCGCTACGCCCAGCCCGCCGGAAACGCACAGTGTGGCCAGCCCCCGGTTTCCCGCGGCGCGATTTTCTTCGCGCCGCAATTCGTGTAGCAGCGTCGTCGTGATGCGCGCGCCGGTGCATGCAATCGGATGCCCCAGCGCGATGGCTCCGCCGTTGGGATTCAGCGTCGCCCGCGGAAAATGCAGATCGCGGTCGCAGGCGAGCACCTGGGCGGCGAAGGCTTCGTTCAATTCAATCGCGCCGTAATCCTCGAGCTTCGTTCCGGTGCGCGCGAGCAATTTTCGCACCGCCGGCACGGGACCAATGCCCATCACGCGCGGGTCAACTGCGGCAATCGTCGCGTCCACGATTCGTGCGAGCGGTTTCAAATTCAGTTCGCGCACTTTTTCTTCACTCGCGAGCACCGCGGCGGAAGCGCCGTCGGTGATGCCGCTGGCGTTTCCCGCGGTCACGGTTCCACTCGTGCTGAAAACCGGAGGGAGCTTCGCCAGTTTTTCGAGCGTCACGTCGGCGCGCACGTGCTCGTCTTTGTCGACACGCGTCACGTTGCCTTTTTTGTCCTTCACTTCGATGGGTGAAATCTCACGGCTGAAGCGGCACTCCCGCTGCGCGCGCACGGCGCGGCGATGGCTTTCAAGAGCGAATTCGTCCTGCTCTTCGCGCGAAATTCTGTACTGCGTGGCGAGCACCTCGGCCGTCTCGCCCATGATCATTTTCGAAATGGGGCACAAGAATCCGTCGCGATACATTGCGTCGACAAGCGGCTGATTGCCGAGTTTCATGCCCCAACGCGCGTCGACGAGATAGGGCACCTTAGACATGGACTCCGCGCCGCCGGCAACGACAACTTGCGCCTCGCCGAGCAGAATCTGCTGCCACCCGAGAAGAATCGCACGCAGGCCGGAAGCGCAGGCCATGTTGACGGTATACGCCGGCACGTCGTCGCCCAGCCCGGAGCGCCAGGCGATTTGCCGGGCAGGATTCGGGCCCACGCCCGCAGGCCGCGCATTGCCAAAAATCAATTCGTCCACGTGCCAGCGAATTTCGTTTCCGGGTTTTTGCGGTGCGCCATTGAGTGCACCTTTGATGCTGTCTTCGATTGTGCCGCCGAACCCCGGCTCGCCTTCTGGCGGCAGTGGCGCGCCAAAGGCGTGTTCCAGCGCGGCGCGAACGGCGATCACGCCCAAATCGGGTCCGGTGAATTCCGCCAAGGCTCCGCCGAATTTGCCGATCGGAGTCCTCGCAGCGCTAACGATATAAGCTGTGCCCTTCTTCATCGTCCGTTTTCCTCAATCTTTTATTTCTAGCCGCCGTCAAATCCCTTTTTCATCATATCCTATCCTCATCGCGCGGGCTTGCCTCGCCCGGTCATCTTTGTGAGGGCAAGCGTGATTCTCTGCACGCGGCGTGAGCGACGTGCGCGAGATTGATACTTTGATGAAGCACGAATGGCCTGTGTCGACTTCGGTGCAAACTTGACGCCAGGCGTGATGAAATATCCTGCGCGCGGAGCTAGGCGTCGAGGTCGTAGGCGGTCTTGAACCAGGATTTCACTTCGGCATCAATTTCGGAAACATTTTTCAGCTCGATGCGGTGGGTGATGCGGTCTTTTTTGGCTGCGCCGCCGGTGTCGATGATCCGTTTGGGCAGCTTGCCTTTGTAGTGCGTGAGCGACAGCCCCAAATCGACGCGCGAGTTCGTGCTGGGCTTAATCTGTGCAAAGACGTGCTGGCGATAGAGCGGCACGATGGTTTTGCAAGGGCAGGCCTTCACGTCCGTTCCGAGGGAGCGGCCGAGCGCGAGCAGATGGTCATAGATGGGGCGCAGATTCTGCTTGGCGCCGGAGTATTGCTCTTCGACGTATTGCACGGCGGCCCTCAGATAGCTTTGCGGATTGTCGTGGTTGCCGCCTTTCCCCTCCGCACGCTCGGCGATCCATCCGGAGTGATATCTATTGAATTTGTGTTTTTTCCTGAGCCAATCGCGGCGGCTCTTTTCGTCCTTGGGACCCTCTTTCTTGACCAGCGCAAGCCACTCCTCAAGCGAACGGCCGGTCTTGCTTTTCAGGCCGGCGACCCAGTTCTGGAACATGGCCACGCCGGAGCTCACGCTGTAGAGCGATTCGGTCTTCGCGGCTGCTTTTCCCATTGAAATGACCTCGCAGTGGTTTCTCGTGCGCGCCTGGATTTCTCAGGAAAATACAGCGAGTCGCCCGACAAAGCAACGTGCCGCACGAGGGCGTTGGTGAAACGTTTTTGGTGGGGTATGCTGCTAAGCCATGATCGATTTGGGGTATTTTCGCGAACATCTCCGCGAAATCGAGACGATGCTGCGCAACCGCAATGCGAAACTCGATTTGGACGCTTTCCGCCAAATCGACGCGGAACGGCGGCGGCGGATCACTTCGGTAGAGCGACTGAAGGCGGAGCGCAACAGGGGCAGCGAGGAGGTAGGCCGCCTGAAAAAATCTGGCCGGGACGCTTCCGCGCTCATGACCCGCATGAAACAGATCGCCGAGGAGATCAAGGCCGACGACGCAACAGCCGCCGAGCTCGAAGAAAAACTGCGCGTCTTCATGCTAACGGTGCCGAATATTCCGCACAGCTCGGTCCCGATAGGAAAGGGCGCCGAGGATAACGTGGAAGTGCGACGGTGGGGTGCGCCGCCGAAATTCGATTTCGCGCCCAAGCCGCATTGGGAATTAGGGGAAGCAGCGGGGATCCTGGATTTGGAGCGCGCCGTGAAAATCGCCGGCACGCGCTTCGCGCTCTATCGCGGGGCAGGCGCGCGACTGGAGCGCGCGCTGGCGAATTTTTTCCTGGATGTGCACACGCGCGAGCAGGGATATACGGAGATCTTGCCGCCGTTCATCGTGAATACCGCCTCACTCGTTGCGGATGGCAAGCTTCCGAAATTCGCGGGCGATATGTTCCATTTGGAGAATACCGACCTATGGCTCACCACCACCGCCGAGACAGAACTGACCAACCTCTATCGCGACGAAACTCTCGACGAGTCCGCACTGCCCATCAACGTCTGCGCCTGGACCGCCTGCTTCCGCTCCGAAGCCGGCGCCGCCGGAAAGGACACGCGCGGCATCAAGCGCCAGCATCAGTTTCAAAAAGTCGAGATGTTCAAATTTACGCATCCCGAAACGAGCTACGACGAGCTCGAAAAAATGGTCCACGACGCCGAAGATTTGCTCCAGCGCCTCGGCCTGCACTATCGCGTCATGCAGCTTTGCACCGGCGATATAGGCTTCGCTTCCTCGAAAACCTACGACATCGAAGTCTGGGTCCCCTCCGCCAACGAATTCATGGAGATTTCCAGCTGCTCTAACTGCGAAGCTTTCCAGGCCCACCGTGCCGGCATTCGCTTCAAAGGCAAAGTCGGCAAAAGCGAATTTGTGCACACGCTCAATGGTTCAGGCCTGCCTACCGGCCGCACTTGGATCGCCATCGTCGAAAACTATCAGCAGGCCGATGGCTCCGTCGCGATTCCCGAAGTCCTCCGCCCCTTCATGGGCGCCGACCGCATCCCCGCGCGCTAACGGTGTTCCTCTCGCTTGTGAAAATCCTTGACATCATAAATGCGAAACCGTATAGTTACACATTATGCGTAACCGATTGGCTACATATAATGGCGCAGCAGCATTCGCCGCCCTCGCCGACCCGACCCGTCGCGCCGTCCTCGACCTGCTCCGCGCCGGCAGTCTCTCGGCTGGCCAAATCGCCCATGCTTTTCCCGTCTCCCGGCCTGCCATCTCCAAACACTTGCGCCTGCTCCGCCGCGCTCGCCTCGTCGAGCAGCGCCGTCTCGGTCGCCTGCGTCTCTACAGCCTCAATCCTGATCCTTTGAAGGCTGTCGACTCCTGGCTTGAGCGCTACCGTTCCTTCTGGAGCGCCAATCTTGCTAGCTTGAAAAGGTTCGTCGAATCCGAATACCAGAACGAAAAAACGGCTGCGCGTGCCAGGCGTAAAGCCCGCGCGCGTAAGCGAATCTAAAAAAGGGAGAATTCCAATGTCCGATCAAGGCAGCGCCGCAGTGAAATCGGTCGTTTCTCCGGACTCCGACGCGATCACTTGCGAAATTGAAATCGCGGCCCCGCCGGAACGCGTCTTTCAGGCTCTCACGCGTTCCGACGAACTGATGCGATGGTGGGGCAACGATGCGTGGGAGGTCAAAGTGTGGGAAATGGACGCCCGCGCCGGCGGCAAATGGCGCATGGTCTCAGGCCCACGGCAGAAACCTGCCGCCGGACCGGACAGATACGAAACACAGGGAGAAATCCTCGAATGCGTCCCGCCGCGGCTGCTGATTTACAGTTGGCTTTCGAGCGGCCATGCCGACCCCAAGCATCCGACGGTCGTGCGCTGGGACCTCACGCCCGCCGGAAACGCCACTCTGGTGAAAGTCACCCACAGCGGGCTCGCTGGCGAAGAAGCCGCGCGCAAGGGCTACAGCAGCGGCTGGCCGATGGTGGTCCAGCAGCTGCAGAAATTCGTCGAGAAGTGAACGTGGAAGCCTGAGGAGGTCGCAATGGCGACTTCAACTGTTCGTCTCGAGGCGGATGAGATTGAACTCCCCAAGATGAAAAAAGGGCGCGGCAGCTTCGAAGTGCAAAGTGGCCGCGCCCGGAAGAAAAATGGTGAGTGGGAATCACATTCCGGACTTGGGAGTGATGGAATCTGCCTTGATGGAGCCGTCGGCGTTGATGGCGCCGGTCAGCGTAACTTCGCCGCCGAGGTCGGCATCGGTAACGGCGTCCTGGTTCTGGATGGCGTAGACCTTTTTTGTCTTCGAACTGACGAAGACGTATGAGGCACCCTTTTCCTTAACGCACTTCATGGCACAATCCTTGTGGTCCGCACTCATGCCCTTCGCGCCACAAGAGCTGTCACTGATCCAGCCGGTGTAGGTGTGAGCCTTGGCGCTGGCGTTGGAGGCCAGCCCCACGGTGAACAGCAGCGCGGCGGCAAGGCCGAGCACATTCGACAGCTTTTTCATAGTTCCTCCCTTTAGCATTGTTGCTGGGTTCCCATCGCGTGGAATGTACCTCCAGACGATGGAATCTTATCAAATTCGCGCTATTTCATGGGCGAAAAATCGGTCGGTCGCATATATGTCCGCTCTATCTTTGTCACGGTCGGGTCCGTTTTCTCGGGTTTGAGCACGTCGTCCTGAAAGGCTGGGTCGGCGTCAAAGGCGGCCCAATTCTCTTTTGCTTCGTCCAAATTCGAGTGAGCCAACATGAAAATGAAAGTGTCGTTCCAAAACGGAGAAGGGTCCTGCGGCACTGTCCAGTAACCCACGACGTTCAGATTGTGTTTTGCGAGCAGCTTCGAAGTCGTGTCGCCAAACCGCGCCTCCAGCGCGGGCAATTTGCCCGGCAATGCATGGTAAACGCGAAGCTCGAAGATGCGATTGCTATCGGCCCGGACTTGATGCACGTGCATCAGGCCGGCAGTAAGCAGAGAGCCAACGGCAAAGGAAAGCAGAGCAATGCCGCAAACCGTCGTCACTTTCGATTGGTGAGCCGGCCTTTTCATGGGACTCTTCTCGTTCGTGAGGAGTACGCCGGGCTCGGGGATTTGGATGAGTTCCAGAAAATTCTCCTCAGAGCCTCGAAAAATTCAAAAAGCGCTGGCGAGAACTACCGGGCCAGTTGGATGGGACATTCCACCCATCGGTTCGATGGTGACGCCAAAGGCTTTGCAGCTGATTCCCGCGGGCATTTTGGCCATGCACATATGCCCGCCGCTAAAGGAGGCGGGCATAAAAGCTCCCGCGCTGATGGGGCTCCCGACCATCGGGACGATCCACATCTGGTATTCCTTGTTCGGCGGCGGAGCGGGAAGGTCACCGGTGTAACAAATCATGCCCAATCGGGAGTTGTAGCGAACGCGGGCCCAGGCGTCCTTTGGCACCGTAGGCTTGGGTGCGAGTGAAACGGCTTGAGTGTCCTGCGCAGAGAAAAAAGCAACGAGCGCGCGCTGGTGATGCATTTCCTGTTCAAACATCTGCTCAGTCTCGCGCATTTTTTGCAACTGATCGTCCATGCGGCGGTCATTGACCCAGAGAAGAGCCGTGGCGATGGCGAGAATGGCAGTTGCGGGAACCCAAAGAGAATTCCACCAGCGGGCGCGAGCAGGGCGCAGAGCCGTTCGAGCAGGCAAAGCCGAATCCTCAGACCGAATTTTCTGCAGAAGGCCTTCGCGCGCGTTCGCGGAAGGAGCTTGCGGCGGCGCGGCAAGTGCAATGAGAGCAATGCGGCCGTGCGCCTCGGCGAATTTGCGTGAGCATTCCGCGCAGGATGCAAGGTGCCCGTGAAGGGGCTGGCATTCTTCGCCGGCAAGAACGCCGAGGGCGAGTAGCTCGAGGTCCTGTTCGCTGATGGGATGAATGCTCAAGTCAACTCCCGTTTCAAAGTATCGACGGCGGTGCGAATCCAAGTTTTTACCGTGCCCAAAGGCGCGCCGGTGCGGCCGGCGATCTCGCTGTGCGACATGCCTTCGAAATAGGCGAGCTCGATGGCTTCGCGCTGCCCGTTGGGCAAACCGCTTAGAACGATCTTGACGCGACCGAGCAGTTCATTTTGCGCAGCGACGGATTCGAGATTGCAAGGCAGCACAACGCTGTTCTCCGTCAGTTCGTCATTTTCACGGCTGTCGCGGCGGCGCAATCGGGAAATGGAACGGTTGCGGGCCGCGACAAGAAGCCATCCGGGTAGCGAGCCGCGTTGCGGGTCGAATCTTGCGGCACTGCGCCAAATCTGAAAAAAAAGGTCCTGAAGAATCTCCTCGGCGGCGCCGGCATCGCGAAGAATGCGAATACATTCGGCGTACACGAGTCCGCTGTATCGGTCGTAGAGAGCGGCGAGCGCAGACTCGTCCAAGCGGACGACGCGTTCGAGCAGCGACCAATCCGAAGCACGGTTTTCAGGGCCTTGCGCGCGATTCACAATCCCTCAAGCGCTCGTAGGAGAATACGCCCGGAGCGCGGCCGGCGGATGTTGCAAGCCCTTGGAAGAGATGCGTAACAGTCGCACCGGACTCAGAGAAAGGGAAGGACAAACAGGGGGAAACCGCATCGGAAAGGGCCAAGCTCTCTTCTATGACCATACGGGCTGAATAAGGCGTCAACTTCACTGCAAGCCCTGCATTTACAGTATGTTACGACTAGATGCCCGCTAAGGTATTTCGAATGAGACGGTTGTGGGGAAAACACAGAATCACTCGAATTTAGGCGCTTTCAATTGACTGCTATAGCCGGGTTGAATAAACTTCGGGCCTGATAGCACTTACAAGCAGTGACGTCGCGGGATGCAATGGCGGCGTGTCCGAAAGCGGTTGGGGCCGATGAAATATCTAGAGCGATTTTTCCGATACGTTTTTTGGTTGGTCGTCACGGCGAGCATTGCATGGATCGTCGGAAAAACATTTCAACGGGCGGCTGACGCGCAACGGCGAGGGGCCGCGCGTGGGCCGATTGAACCGGGCGCGTCGGCGCCGAAAACACGCGCGCTGTTCCGCGATCCGATGTGCGGGACCTACGTGGCGGAAGATATTTCTCATGTATTGGAACAAGGCAGAGAGACATTGCATTTCTGTTCGCGCGATTGCATGGAGCATTATCGCGCGGGCAACCGGTTAGCAGCCGGAGCATAAGGCAAGGAGGAAAGACCGAATGGCCATAAGCGCCAAAGCGGTTCCCCAGGCGATTCCGCGGATTGCACCGCGTGAAGATTTGAACGTTTTCCGGATTTCACAGATTCAGTTCGATATTGCCGCGGAGCACTTGAAGCTGGATCAAGGCTTGCGGCAAGTGTTGCGAACGCCGAAGCGGATCATGGAAGTGTCCGTGCCGACGAAGATGGATAACGGGCAGGTAAAGGTTTTTCAGGGCTATCGCGTGCAGCACAACGTGGCGCGTGGGCCGGCGAAGGGCGGGATTCGCTACCATCCCAACGTGACGCTGGACGAAGTGAAGGCGCTGGCGATGTGGATGACGTGGAAGTGCGCGGCCGTGAATATTCCGTTCGGGGGCGGAAAGGGCGGAGTCATCTGCGACCCGAAGCGCATGAGCAAGTCGGAGCTGGAACGCATGACTCGGCGGTTCTGCTCGGAAATTCTGCCGATTATCGGGCCGGAGCGGGATATCCCTGCCCCGGACGTGTACACAGATTCGCAAACCATGGCGTGGTTTATGGACACCTATTCGATGACCGTGGGGCATACGGCGCTGGCGTCGGTGACAGGCAAGCCGGTGCCACTGGGCGGGTCGGAAGGGCGCAACGAAGCGACGGCGCGCGGATGTCTTTTCGTGACGGAAGAAGCTTGCAAAACGAAGAAGATGAATTTGCGCGGCGCGACGGTCGCGATTCAGGGATTCGGAAACGCAGGGTCGATTGCGGCGCGGCTGTTCACCGAGAAAAAAGCGAAAGTCGTGGCCATCAGCGATTCGCGCGGCGGCGTGCACAATTCGAGGGGAATCGATCCGTACAAAGCGGCGCGGTACAAGGAGCGTTCCGGGACCGTGGTGGGCATGCCGGGAACGTCGCGCATTTCGAACGACGATTTGCTGACCATGAAATGCGACATCTTGATTCCTGCGGCGCTCGAGACCGTAATCACGCTGAACAATGCGGACCTGGTCAAGGCGAAGATTGTGGCGGAAGCGGCGAATGGGCCCACGACTCCGCATGCTGACGAGGCGCTGGCGAAGCGCGGCATTATGGTGCTGCCGGATATTCTGGCGAACTCGGGCGGCGTCACCACCAGTTATTTCGAGTGGGTGCAGGATTTGCAGAGCTTCTTCTGGAGTGAGGCGGAAGTGAATGCGAAGCTGGAAGCGGTGATGAAGCGGTCGTTCCAGGAAGTGTACGAGACGTCGCGGAAAAATCATGTGCATATGCGCACTGCCGCCTATATGTTGGCGGTGGGGCGCGTCGCCGACGCGACCGTGGTGCGCGGATTGTTCCCCTAGAACGGCGGGCACCATTGAGTTCCTCAGCACACAGTCGCTGACCTCGACGGTGTGCTAGGCCTTGCTCGGCTCCAGTAGAAGCTGGAGGAATTTCCCAGTCTGCAGAGAACCGATAATCTGAAGTTTTTCGCGTGTTTATATGATGCCTTTCCGCCAGCGCGCTCGAAACAAACCGGATAGAACTGCGCGAGGAGCGAGTCATGCCTGAACTCAAGGCAGAATTTGTGACGTTGCAGGTGAGCGACGGAACAGCGATGCGTGCCTTCGTGGCGCAGCCCGAGGGGCGCGACAAATTGCCCGGTCTGCTCGTGTTTCAAGAGGCATTTGGCGTGAATGAGCATATTCGCGACGTGACGCAGCGCTTCGCCCGAGAGGGATACGTGGCGATTGCGCCGGAACTGTTCCACCGCACGGCGCCGCCAGGATACGAGGGGAGCTACGCCGATTTTCAGTCGGTGATGCCGCACGTGATGGCATTGGATGATAAGAATCTCGAAGCAGACATACGCGCGGCGCATAACGCGCTGCTGCAGCAGAACGCCATCGATGCGCATCGCATCGCGTGCGTCGGATTTTGCATGGGCGGACGACTATCCTTTCTGGCGAACTTGATTTTGCCGCTGCGCGCGGCAATTTCGTTCTATGGCGGAGGAATCGCGAAGAGCGAGCGCGGACCGGGACTGCTGGGACGAGTTGCCGAGACTCACGGGCCGATTTTTCTCTTCTGGGGCGGACTCGACAAGCACATTGGCCCGGAGCAGCGAGAGGCCGTGGGAAAAGCACTGCGAGATGCGGGCAAGACGTTCGTCAGCTTGGAGTTCGCGGATGCGGATCACGCGTTTTTCTGTGATGCGCGGCCGAGCTACAACAAGGTGGCGGCAGAGCGGGCATGGGCGCTGTCGCTGGCGTTTCTGAAAAGCAATTTGGAGTGAGTTTTCCTCACGTCACACGCGGTACACGACCTTACCGGCGACGATGGTGGCCTCGGGGCCGCCGCGGAATTTGCGGCCGTCGAATGGCGTGTTGCGCGAACGGCTGGGCGAATCGGCGGCGCGGTAGGTCCACTCGCGATCGAGCGAAAACAGGGTGATGTCCGCGGGAGAGCCTTCAGCAAGCGCGCGGCTGTTGCCATTCTTGCCCAGCACATGAGCAGGACCTGTGGTGAACAATTCCACCATTCGCATCAGCGAAATGCGCTTGGTGTGCACCAGTTCGCCGAGCGCCAGAGCGATGGCCGTTTCGAAGCCCAGGATGCCGAAAGGTGCGCGGTCGAATTCCACATCTTTGCTGGCGGGATGATGAGGCGCGTGGTCGGTGGCGATGGCGTTGACGGTGCCGTCCGCCAGGCCCTCGATGAGCGCATCGCGATCCTCACGCGAGGCGAGCGGCGGATTCATTTTGAAATGCGAGTCGTACTGTACGTCTTCATCGATCAGCGTGAAGTGATGCGGCGTCACCTCGCAGGTGACCGCAAGCCCACGGCGTTTGGCGGAGCGCACGTGTTCAAGCGACCCGCGCGTAGACATGTGCGCGATATGCAGGCGGGCGCCGCTGAGCAGAGCGACTTCGACGTCGCGGCCCGTGCAAATCGATTCGGCGGCGGCGGGCATGCCCTTTAGGCCGAGGCGAACGGAGCGCGGGCCTTCGCGCATCACGCCTCCGGCGGCGAGCGAGGAATCCTCGCAGTGGTCGATTACCGGCAGGCCGAGCGGGCCGCAATAATCCATCACTTGGCGAAGCAGCCGGGCGGAAGCGATGGGCTTTCCGTCGTCGCTGACGGCCACAGCGCCGGCTTGCTGCATGGCGGCGATTTCCGCGAGCTGTTCGCCCTTGCTTTCTTTGGACGCCGCGCCGATGGGCCACACGTGAACGGGAGAAACTGACGCGGCACGCTCCATGATGGAGCGCGTGACGGAGGCGTTGTCGTTTACCGGCTGCGTATTTGGCATGCAGCAGACCGCGGTGAAACCTCCACGCGCGGCGGCTTGCGTGCCGGATTCGATGGTTTCCGAGATTTCGCCGCCGGGTTCGCGAAGATGGCAGTGCAAGTCGATGAATCCCGGAGCGACGATGCAGCCGACAGCGTCAAGCGAAAGCGCGTCAGCAGCGGAAATCGACGGAGCGAGCTTAGCGATCTTGCCTTTGTCGATGAGGAGATCGAGCCGCGCGTCGGTCTTAGAAGAAGGATCGATGACGCGGCCGTTCTTAATGAGAAGCATGTGCGGAATCCTTTGCATGATCTTGTGGGTCCGTGGAACCGGCGACGAGCTCGAAGAGAAGGGCCATGCGAACGGCGAGGCCGTTGGTCACTTGTTCAAGGACGCACGATTGCAAGCTGTCGGCGACCGCGGGATCGATTTCCAGGCCGCGGATCATCGGTCCGGGGTGCAGGACGATGGCGTCCGGGTGGGCGAGGCGCAGGCGCGCCGGCGTCAGTTGATAGCGAAGAATGTATTCGTCCGCGGCGAGAGACGGTTCGTGGAGGCGTTCCTGCTGAATGCGCAATGCCATGACCACTTCGGCGCCGTCGAGGGCTTCTTCCAGGCGTGGAACGCGTCGAATATTCGGCGCCAGGCATTCTAGCTCGCGCGGAAGCCACATGGCCGGTCCGCAGAGCGTGATCTGCGCACCGAATTTCGAGAGTAGATGGATGTTTGACCGTGCCACGCGGCTGTGCAGGATGTCGCCGATGATAGTGATCTTGCAGCCGTCGAGTTTGCCGCGACGGTCACGTATGGTAAGCGCGTCGAGCAGTCCCTGGGTGGGATGTTCGTGAGTGCCGTCGCCAGCGTTGATCACCGGCACATCAACGCGGCGAGAGATGAATTCCGCGGCCCCCGAGGAGCTGTGGCGAATGACGATGGCGTCGGGCTTCATCGCTTCGAGTGTGCGCACCGTGTCGATCAGGGATTCGCCTTTTTTCAGGCTGGAGGACTCGGCCTGCAGGCTCATTGTGTCTGCGCCAAGCCGCGAGGCCGCGGTGGCGAAGCTGATGCGCGTGCGCGTGGAGTTTTCAAAAAAGGCCAGAGCGATGGTTTTCCCGCGCAGGGTGGCGAGTTTTTTTAGCGGATAGCGCTGGAACTCCTGGAAAGGCTTCGCCTGATCAAGAAGAAAAGTAATCTGCTCGCGGTTCAGCGGCTCGATGGCCAGCAAATGATGAAAACGGTGCGACACAATCTCCCTCGGTTGCGAATTTCTAATATAGGCTCAGTCCACACGGTCCATAACCATGACCCGCTCCTCATGGTCGATCTCCTGGAGGCGGACTTCGATAATTTCCGCGTCGGAGGTTTCAACCGTGCGGCCGACGAAAGTCGCTTCAACGGGCAGCTCGCGGTGCCCGCGATCGACTAACACGCAAAGCCGGATCCGCCGCGGGCGGCCTAGGTCGAATAAGCCATTCATGGCAGCGCGAACGGTGCGCCCGGTGTAAAGGACGTCGTCGACAAGCAGCAGGTCACGGTCGTCAACCGGGAACGGGATTTCGCTCGATTGAACGACGGGCTGCGGAGCGACCGTTGACAAGTCGTCGCGGTAAAGGGTGATGTCGAGCGTGCCGACCGGGACTTCGGCCTTGGAAGAGGCACGAATGGACTTCGCAAGGCGTTCGGCGAGCGGAATGCCGCGACGGCGCACGCCGATCAAAGCCAGATCTTTGGCGCCGGCGGTTTTTTCCACAATTTCGTGTGCCAAACGCTCCAGGGTGCGGCGGATTTCATCCGCGGACATGAGCTGGCGCTTCTCGATGATGCGCATAGGGCCGACCATCGTAACATAAGGAGCAGCATAGGCAGACGCGACGATTTTCTATAGAACCCGCTCGGCCGGCCAAACGGTGGGTGTTGTAATTTGGAACTCACATGATAGACTGCCTCATGTGAGCTCGCCCGCAAGCGCCCGGCGGCCCACGGACGTGGACCTCAGCGTCCGTATAGGTACCCTCCTTCTTTCCAATCCTGTAATCGCTGCCAGCGGAACTTTCGGCTACGGCATCGAGTTTGCCCACCTCGTTGATTTGAATTCTCTCGGCGGAATCGTGGTGAAGGGTCTTTCTGCAAAACCGATGGAAGGCGCTCCCGCGCCGCGCCTCTGCGAGACTTCCGGAGGAATGCTGAACGCCGTGGGGTTACAGAATATTGGCGTGCGCGCCTTCGTCTCCGAAAAACTTCCCGAACTGCGAAAGTACCGTACAGCCATCGTGGCAAACGTGTTTGGGCACAGCGTCGCCGAATACTGCGACGTGGTGCAGGTGCTTGAGGGCGCCGACGGCCTTGCCGCCTATGAGCTGAATATCTCTTGCCCCAATGTCGATTGCGGCGGAGCAGAATTCGGCGCCGAACCGGCTCTGGCTGCCGAGGTGGTGGCCGCCGCGCGGAAGGCTTCGCGCAGGCCGCTGTGGGTGAAATTGGCTCCGAACGCTGACGTGCGGGCAGTGGCTCGCGCCGTCGAGGCAGCCGGCGCAGATGCCTTAACCGTGGCGAACACGTACCCAGCAATGAGCCTGGACGCTCGGACAGGTCGATCCCGGCTCGGCAGATTGAGCGGAGGGCTATCGGGCCCGGCGATTAAGCCCCTGACCCTTAGACTAGTCTATGAGGTTTCGCGGGCCGTGCGCATACCCATAATCGGATTAGGGGGGATTCAAACGGGCGAGGATGCTGTGGAGTATTTGCGAGCCGGAGCGACTGCGATTCAGGTCGGAACGGCCCATTTTTCCGATCCGAAGGCAAGCGAGCGTGTGGTGGGAGATCTGCGGCACCACTGTAATGATTTAACCTATCATAATATCAGCGAGTTACGGTCTCATATCGAGTGAAGTAGTGCCCCAAATGGAGGAAGATATGTATTGAGCAGGCCGAACCCTCATAGTATAATATTCGTTGATTATGAAAGACTTAACGAAACTCGGTGCAAGACTCAGTTGGACGCGCGCGGTGATACTTGCCACGGTCGCGGCACTGGTTTTGTTCGCCGCGGGCAGGTCAACGGCGCACGTGGAGGGCACCGGCCCAGTCGCTCCGGGCGGCCAGGCCCTGCTGCGGCCCCCGCTGGCGACGCCCAATCCGGCGCTAGGCAGCAAGCCGCTAAGCAGCTTCATATGCCTGTCCAGTTGGTACGGGGGGGACTTCGACGGACAGCTGACCGCGAATGGGGAAATCTATGACATGTACGGCCAGACGGCGGCGCACCCCACTCTGCCGTTGGGCTCGGTGGTTCGCGTGATGAACCTGAGGACCCGCAAGAGCGCCATCGTGCGGATCAATGATCGTGGACCCTATGTCGCGGGACGAGACCTTGACGTTTCCTACCAGGTTGCTAGAGAATTGGGCTTCGTACAACGCGGGACCGCCCGAGTGAGGGTGGAACTGCTGAAGGTGCCTCCATCGAAAGCGACGCAGCCCGTAAACTGATCGTAGCACTGGACTTCCCTGACGTAAACCAATCGATTCGCTTCATCCGCCGGCTTCGCGACAGAGTTGGTTTTGTCAAAATCGGCAGCCAGTTGTTCACCGCTGAAGGACCAGATGCAGTACGGCGAATCGCCAAGCTGGTTCCCGGCATTTTCCTTGACCTGAAATTCTGCGATATCCCCAATACCGTGGCGGGGGCGGTAGAGGCCGCCGTAAGGCTTCCGGGTGTCCGGATGATGACCGTCCATACGACGGGCGGGTTGGCGATGCTACGGGCCGCGAGGGCTGCAGTGGATGGCGCCAAGCGGCCGCCAATGCTCCTAGGCGTCACCGTGCTGACGAGTTTGGACGACACCGAACTGGTTCGGGTAGGACTGACGGGACCTGTGAGCGCGAGGGTGGCCGCACTCGCCGCCATGGCGCAGACCGCGGGGATGCACGGAGTCGTCAGCGCAGGCGAACACGTTCAGGCGCTGCGAAAGGCCCTCGGCAGCGAAATGAAAATCTTGGTTCCGGGGATTCGCCCTGTGGATCCGAACAAGCCGAAGAAGCGCGGCCGGCAGGACGATCAGATGCAAGTTGCCACGCCGTCCAATGCAACTCGGTGGGGTGCTGATTATCTCGTGGTGGGGCGGCCAATCACCGCCGCGCCGGACCCTGTAGAGGCCATGGATGCGATCGTCCGGGAAATAGCGTTAGGCGAAAGATACCGCACGGCTCAGGCCTGAGCGCTCACCTTGAAATCCAGTTGACTGTTTGCTTCGCCGCGCTCTCGTCTCTCAATTGACGAAACATGTTAATGGCCGGTATAATCGTGGATTCGCTTTTGCTTCAGGAGGCTGTATGTACGCCGTGATTCGCAGTGGTGGAAAGCAGTATCGCGTTGCGCCCGGAGAGACGATTCGCGTCGAAAAGCTCGATGGCAAGGTCGGCGGAAAGGTGACTTTCGACGAAGTGGTCGCGGTCCACGATGACAACAAGGAGTTGCTTGCCGGCGCCAGTTCCTCCAAGGCCAAAGTGACGGGCAAAATCATCTCGCACGGGCGAGCGGCGAAGCGTTTGGTGCTGAAATACAAGCGCGGCGGACAATACAAGATCACGCGCGGCCATCGGCAGGCTTACACAGCAGTCGAAGTCAGCGACATTAAGGTGGACTAGAGGCTTTCTATGGCACACAAAAAGGGCGGCGGTTCGTCGGTTAATGGACGGGATTCCCACGGGCAGCGGCTGGGAATCAAGCGCTTCGGCGGCCAGCTGGTGAATGGCGGAAGCATTTTGGTCCGCCAACGGGGCACGCGGTACAAGCCCGGCAAAAACGTAGGCCGCGCTAAGGACGACACGCTTTTTGCATGTATCACGGGCGTAGTGCTGTTTGAGGACAAGGGTCAGAAAGGCCGCTACATCAGCGTTCTGCCCGCCGAAGAGAAAGCGGGCAAGACCGCCGAAGCGCCTGCCAAGCAATAAGCGACTTTTCCGTGCGCTGTCTATTCGCGCTTCTTTTGTATTTCTACCGAGCGGTATCGTATTCTCTCCTTGACAGCTGAAGGTGCAGACGTGTTTGTCGACGAGGCGAAGATTTGGATCAAGGGCGGCGACGGCGGGAACGGCTGCGTCGCCTTCCGTCGCGAGAAATATGTGCCACGAGGCGGACCCTCGGGGGGCGACGGAGGCAATGGTGGCGACATCATTCTTCAGTCTACGGAGCAGGAGAATACCCTTCTGCGCTATCGGTATAACCGCGAGTTTCGCGCCGACCGTGGCCGTCACGGCGAAGGTTCCAACTGTCACGGCCGGTCGGGCGTCAACACGGTGCTGACTGTGCCGGTTGGGACGCTGGTTTTCGACGAAGAAAGCGGCGAGAAGCTTTTCGATTTCAGCGAACCGGGGCAGCAGTTCCGTGTGGCGCGCGGCGGCCAGGGCGGGCGGGGAAATTCGCATTTCACAAAGCCGTGGCATCAGGCTCCGCGGGAGCATGAGGATGGCCAACCGGGAGAGGAGCGCCGGCTGCGTTTGGAGCTGCGACTACTGGCCGATGTGGGACTCGTGGGATTTCCGAACGCAGGCAAATCGACTTTCATTTCGCGCATTTCGGCCGCGAAGCCGAAGATCGCGGATTATCCCTTCACGACGCTTGAACCGCATTTGGGTGTGGTTTCCGCAGACCCCGATGCTCCGCCCGGCACTGGGCGCACGTTTGTAGTCGCCGACCTGCCGGGCTTGATCGAAGGGGCGCACGAAGGCGCGGGGCTAGGCATTCGCTTCTTGCGCCACATCGACCGCACGCGTTTGATAGCCCAGCTGGTTGACACCAGCGATGGGAACCCGCGCGACCCGATCCGCGATTTTGAGATCATTCAGGGCGAATTGCGCGCGTTCAGCGAAGAGCTTATGAAGAAGCCGCTGTTCGTGGTGGCCACAAAGCTCGACGCGACGACCAACCGTGAGCGCGTCGAGCGGCTTCGCGATTTTGCCGCCGCGCGCGGGCTCCCCTTCTTCGCGATTTCCTCGGCTACCGGCGAGGGCGTGCAAGCTCTGGTAAGAGCGATGGCCGATGCGCTGGGGCAGCTCCCGCGGCAAGCGGCGCCGCGGCTGGAAGATCCTGATCTGGACAGAGGTATGCCGGCATCCAGTCAGGCAAGCGCGGAAAGCGCGGGTGTGCGTTCGGAGGAGCGTTGAGCAAACGTGCTGCCAAGGGCGCGCGCGCCATCGCAATTTTTGGCGGCACATTCGATCCGATTCACTGCGGCCATTTAATTGTGGCCGGAGCAGCCGCGCGGCGCTTTCAGCTCGATGAGATTTACTTTGTGCCTTCTTCCCGGCCTCCTCACAAGAAACGCCAGGAGCTGGCGGCCTTCGCCCACCGTTACGCCATGGTGGCGCTGGCTTGCGCAGGAAAAGCGCGATTTGTGCCATCACTTGCGGAGGCCCCTGATGAGGCGGACGCCTCGCAGGTTTTTTATTCCGTCGATACGGTGCGGCGTTTCCGTGAACAACATGCCAGCGATAAGATTTATTTCATTCTGGGCGCGGACTCGTTTTTGGAAATTCCGATTTGGTGGAGCTACGAGGCTTTGCTCGATTCCTGTGATTTCATAGTTGCCAGCCGCCCTGGTATTCGTTTGGAAGCGCTGCGGCGAATAATTCCGCCACGGCTGCTCAGCGAGCAGAAAGCGCGTGGCCGCAACGCCATCGCGCTCAGAGAATCGACGGTGCATCTGCTGACCAGCGTGGCGTCCAATGTGTCCTCGACAGATATCCGCTGCCGCTGCGAGCGTGGAGCTTCGATTCGTGCTCTTGTGCCGCCGGCCGTGGAAGACTACATTCATAGGCAGGCCCTTTACCGGTGAACCTGGATTCCTTACCCAAAAACGTACGCTGGGCAGTGGACGCCGCTCACAGCAAGAAAGCGACGGCGGTGACCGTCTTGTCGCTGACAGGATTGGGGGCGTTCTCTGAGTACTTTGTCATTTGCTCGGCGGAAAGTGTGAGGCAGATCGAGGCCATCGGGGACGAAGTCGAGCAAAAGCTCCGCGCGGAGGGGCTGCGCCTGCCGCATCGCGAGGGGCGTGCCGGAACAGAATGGTTGTTGCTGGATTACGGAAGCTTCGTGGTCCACGTTTTCAGCGAGAAAGCGCGTGCCTTTTACGACATCGAGCGACTGTGGCGCGCCGCCAAGCGTTTCGATGTTCCCGAAACCAGCCGATCGGCAGCCCCCGGTGGTGGATCATGAATTCAAAGGCGCGTCTCGAATGGGTGACGGAGGATCCAGCGTCTCAGCACGTCCTGGAAATTGCCGCCAAAGTTGCGGACACATCCACCACGGTTCTGATCACCGGCGAAAGCGGCACCGGAAAGGACCAACTGGCAAGATGGATTCACGAAGCCGGCCCACGGCGCGACGCGCCCTACCTCAAGATTGACTGCGCCAGCCTCCCCTCGGAGCTGGTCGAATCGGAGCTCTTCGGGCACGAGCGTGGCGCCTTCACGGGAGCGGAAGCGCGCAAGCCGGGGCGGATGGAGTTGGCTGAGGACGGTACGATTGTCCTCGATGAGGTGGTCGCTCTTGCGCCTGCGGTGCAATCGAAATTGTTGCGTGTTCTGGAAGAACGGAAATTTGAGCGGCTGGGCGGCACCGAAACACTGGAGATGAACGCGCGCTTGATCGCGCTGACCAATGCGGATTTGGAACGCGCCGTGCGCGGCGGCTATTTTCGCGAGGATTTGTACTTCCGGCTGAACGTGCTGGTAATCAAGGTTCCTCCTTTGCGCGAACGGACCCAGGATATTCGCCCTCTCGCCGAGCACTTCGTGAAACGGCTTGCGCCTGTTCACGGGCATGCTGGCGCCACCATCGACGGCGGCGCCATGCAGGCGTTGGAACTCTACGACTGGCCGGGGAATGTGCGCGAGCTGAAGAACGTGATCGAACGGGCGCTCGTTTTTGCGACGGGTGCGACTTTGAAGCGCGAGGACTTCCCCTCGGCCCTTCAGGTGGCGTCCGATGCGCCGTCGCACGGCCGCTTGCAGTCACTCGGAGAAATGGAAAAGGAAGCGGTGCGTGCGACGCTCGAAGCGACCCACTATAAAATAGCGCGTGCGGCCGAAATTCTCGGCATCAGCCGCAAGACGCTGCTCGAAAAAAGAAAGAAATACGGCCTGGTCTAAGAACTGGGCGTTTCGCATCCCTCACACATGATGAAAGTGCGGCTGGTCATGTTCGCGCGCACGCGGCGCCCGGAAGTTCGCGCTCTCGTCGACGAATATCTCGCGCGCATCCGCCCGTACGCAGAGGTGGAGACGACGGAGCTGCGCGAGACCAGTGAGGCCGCGCTGCGGAAAGTGAAGCTTCCCCCCGGCGCGACGGCCGTGCTGCTGGATGCCGGTGGGAAGCAGTTCACGTCCGCGCAATTCGCCAGGTGGCTCGGCGCCCTGCGCGACCGCGGGATTCGTGAACTGATTTTCTTGTGCGGCGGCCCTGAAGGTTTTCCGGAAGAGTTGCGACGGCGCGCAGATCAGGCGATCTCCCTGTCGCCTTTGACGATGTCGCATGAGTTGGCTCGCGTCCTGCTCGCCGAGCAAATCTACCGCTCCTTTACGATTTTGACTGGCCATCCCTATGCAAAATAGGCGGCGCGTGGGCGTCAGTTCTGCGAGAATGTCCACGGCATGGAACCAACAAAAGTGAATCCGGCGTTGAATCCAGGGCTCGCGCGCGAGCTGGAGATTTACCAGCTTGGCGTGGCTGCGAAGAAGCTGTCGATTCCCGCTTCACTCGCGCTGCTGGAGCAAAAGGCGAAAGAAGCGCTCGATCCGCGCGCCTACGACTACGTGGCCGGCGGCGCGGGCGGCGAAGACACGATGCGCGCCAATCTGCAGGCGTTTCATCGCTGGCGCATCGTGCCGCGTATGCTGCGGAATGTCTCCGTGACGGATATGAGTATCGAGCTGCTGGGCGCCAAATTGCCGGCGCCGGTTTTGCTGGGGCCGGTGGGAGTACAGGGGATTGTCCACGCCGAAGCAGAATTGGCCACGGGACGCGCGGCCGCGTCGCTGGGGCTGCCGTTTGTCTTAAGCACGGTGTCTTCGCAGCCTATCGAAAAAGTGGCGCAGACGATGGGCCCGGCGCCGCGCTGGTTTCAACTGTACTGGGGGAAGAATCCGGAATTGACCGCGAGTATGCTGCAGCGGGCCGAGAAGGCGGGTTACACCGCGCTGGTGGTGACGCTCGACACATCGATGCTCGGATGGCGCGAGCGGGATTTGCAGCACGGCTATTTGCCCTTTCTATTGGCGGAAGGGCTTTCCAATTACCTGACGGATGCCGTTTTCCGCAGCGCGCTGCGCGAGCCCCCCGAGAAAGACCCAGTCGAGGCGGTGCGGCTGTGGGCCAGCATTTTCACGAATACTACGCTTACTTGGAATGATCTGGCATTCTTGCGACAACACACCAGACTGCCCATTCTTCTCAAAGGGATTCTGCACGGCGATGATGCGGCCCGCGCCGTGGATTGCGGCGTCGAGGGTGTGATTGTTTCGAATCATGGCGGTAGGCAGGTCGACGGAGCAATCGCGGCGCTCGATGCGCTTCCCGGCGTAGTGAAAGCAGTGAACGGAAAAATCCCGGTGCTCTTCGATAGTGGCGTACGCCGCGGCGCGGATATCATGAAGGCGCTGGCGCTGGGTGCGCGCGCTGTGCTCGTGGCGCGGCTTTACATTTGGGGATTGGCGGTGGCGGGTGAGGCTGGTGTGCGCGACGCGATGCTGAACTTGCTGGCGGATTTTGATTTGTCGATGGCCCTCAGTGGATTCACTTCGCCTCGGGAGCTTTCCCCCGCTGCGCTTCAGCGGTCCGGCCAGCCGTAGAGCTTCAGGGCATTGCCGCGCAGCACCATGCGCGCGATTTCGCGTGCCCGGGCGCGCGTGATTTCGTTGTCGTCTATCATCCCTGTAAGCGCGATGGCCAGGGCTTCACGGCCGGATTCAGCCGTCTGCCAGCCAATTTCTTCCCAATCAATCTCCGGAGTTCCCGGCGAAAGGTCCGTGCCGAACATCACTTTTTCAGGAAACCATTCGAGCCAGTAGCGGATGTTCTTGCTCAGTTCGCGCGTGGGCAGCAGCCAGGTCTGCTCGGAAAAATCGGTGTAAACATTCGGCTTCACCAGAAGCGCCGCAACGGATTTTGAGAATGGCCCCGCTCCACCATGGAGCAGTACGAATTTTGTTCCGCGCAGGGATGTCTCGTCCAAAGCGGATTCGAGCAGCAAGGGATCCGCGCCGGCCATCTTGAAATAGCCGCCGCAACCGAACCCAGTGTGAAAGTGAACGGGCATGCCCAGGCGCCCAGCTTCCTCGGCGATGTGGTGAAAAATGTAATTCTGCAATGTGGTGTAGGTGGCTTTGGCGGGAATGCCGCCATGGATGTAGTCCGCATACGCCTGCGCCGCCACTGGCGCATCGGCAGGCTCGAAATCGAGCGCGCGAAGGTAGGCGGCCTCGAACTTAACGGCCACGGCGCCATTGTTTTTCTGATCCTCGAGGGTCGCGGTAACGACCTGCGACAAGTATTCATCGAGAGTGGCGGGCAACTTGGCTACACCGAGCTTCCTCATGTAGCGTTGTAGTAGCAGCTCTTCGCGGTCGAAGAAAAATTTGCGATCAGGCGTCTCAGAGGCGAGCGCTGAATTGTTGAGGGGGAAAAGTAGGGCATCGTCGAAGGGCACCCAACGGAACCGCGGTGGTCGAAGGCCTGGACCCATGGCTTCACGATTAGCCAGCTCGACCTCGATACCCAGGTGGTCGAGAACCCAGTTCGGGTAGTTGTCGCCCTGCTCTTTTTTGACCTGCTCTTTGGCAGCCAGAAGCTCGCGCACGTGCGCCGCACTCATGTCGGAATATTCGTAACCGTAGAGAGCCTTCCACGCCGCCAGGAACTGCGGATTCTCCGGGCGGCTGGTCATCGGGGCATCGGTCGGCTCGAGCGGAGCGCATGGCAGAGCATCGTATTCGTCGTCGGGCTGGCCGTTGATTGCCAGGGCCGGCGGGTGCGAATGGTTGTCGATGGCGCGGATTGTCCGTATGTACGCGAGAAGCTCCGGATCAGGTTTTTGTGCACAAACGCGCGGAGCGAAGAATACAAGTAGCAGAAAAAATGCTGTTGAAAGCGGGAAAAACTGCGCAAGTCGCCGCGAAGAGCAGGTCATCGACTATTCTTTTTGTTTCACAGTTGCGGGCTCCTTGGGCGCTTCGATCTTTTGTGACGTACCCACCCAGAAGAGTTGGAAATTGCTGAAGCGGTGTTGGTGGTGCAGATAGTGCCCCTGAAACTGAATATACACATCTACGCTTTCCGGCAGCCAAAGAGTGACTTTGTGCGCACGGAAGCTAACGGGCGCATATTCGATGACGAAATGTTGCCGCTTCAAACCGAGCGGCTCGACCGGACGCACCAAGTCGGCCTCCAGCCGCACCACTTGGCCGGTCTTGGTGGAAATCCAAGCCCGGCCCTTCAGCGGCAGGGCGAACTCCTCGGAAGGCGTATCGAACGCGGCGAGAAGACTTGTGGGGCGGTCGCTGCGCTGCTCGAAGTGCACGAGCCAGGCCGGCTGCTCGTTCCATTCCCCAAGCCCCTCGCATTGCCAGGAGAAATCGTCCCGATAGATGGGGTGGAACGCCAGCACCAATCCAGGCGCGCCATTATCGGCAAGGCGCCCGGGCATGTCGGCCGGACTGAGATTGTTATTGCGAATCTCCTTCACTTCAATCAGTCGCGGGCGCGGCGTCTCGATATAAACCAGGTAGCTAAAGTTTCGCGTGATGGGCGTTTCCAAGCGCTCATCGCGTTTGACCTCGACAGACTCATACTCTTCGGTTGCAGTGAACTCTTGCAGATCGGTCACAAGTTGCACGGTGTTTTTTCCAGCCTGGTCGAGAACCTTGGCCACAGGGCACGCGGCTCCGGAGATCACGAATGGCTTCTCCGCGTCGATATCCGCAGGCGCCCAGTTTTCCTTCGGTGGAAGCTCGACAGGCGGTGCCGGTGCAGGGATGGTCGCACTTGCAGACCGGGCAGAAGGAATGCTCACAGAGGAGCCCTTGGCGGCGGGTGCAGGAGCCCCCGTTCCCATCGTCGAGATGGGCTGCTGCAACCTCACGATATAGCTTTGAATCTTGGCACCGTTGGGATCGCTCGGGTAAACGGCCAGGTAGGTCTGCAGCGCCATCACGGCGCCCCCTCTGTCACCTAGGCCAGCGAGCGCTTGGCCTAAGACAAGTTGCACCGGTGTGGCATTTTGTTTTCCGTTGGCGAGCGCTTTCTCGGCATGGCTGCGCGCTTGCTCGTAGTCGTGCTGGCGCAGATAGGAATCCGCCAGCATCCATTCCGCCTTCCAGGAGGAAGGATCGAGCTGAACATCCTGATTTAAGGTTTGTATGGCGCTAGTGTAGTCCGCCGATTGAAAACGCAAAGTACCCAGCGCAAGGAGCGAAGCAGGATCCTTTGGATCGATCGAGACGGACTTCTCCAGATAAGGCCGGGCCTCCGGCAATTGCTTTGCGATCAAATAGCTCACGCCCATTACATAGTTGACGTAGGGATTCCCCGGCGCCATCGCCAGAGCTTTCTCGAAATGCTTTTGTGCCGAGGGGATTCTGCTGGAGCGAAGATCGTTCAGTCCCTTTTCGACTTCCTTTTGCGCGCGGGGCGCCAAAACGAATTGCCCAGCAGGAGGATGGAATTGCAGCTGCTCGTCGACGGGTTTCAAAAAGACGATGATGTTGGCATTCCCGGCCACGAGCATTACCGCCTGGCGCGTGGTCTCGTACCCGTCGGCCTTCACTTCCACTTCGTATTCATCCCCCTGTTGAACATCCGAGAATACCCAACCCTGCTCGTTGTTTCCCTGAGCGAAACCTGGCATCGAACCCCGGCTGGTCGAAGAGAGCGAGAGAGTCGGTATTACGGAAAGTCGCTCCCCTCGGTCACTCCGAATATAGACAGTGATCGTGCCCATTTGCGGGCCGCCGGGTGACAGTGATGTACCGGGACTGACGTGGCTCGGAATTTGGGCGTGCGCGTAGGTCGCGAAGCAAAGAAGCACGAATAGAATGGCGGCAAATCTGGCAACTTTTGATGTCAAAGTAAAACTTGGGAAAAATCGCACCATCGGAATCACTCTCAAGTCATGCAGCGCTGGTTAACCTTACGGGAAAGGCGCTACCGTGTCAATCGCGTGGTGGCGGAAAGGAGAGCAAAGCCAGAAACGAACCGCAGGCAGGAGCGTACACAACGCTAGGCAGTTCAGACTGAACTAATGGTTGTCGTTCTTCGCTTCCTTCGGCTGGCCGATTTTCTGCGTGGCGCTGGTGGAGAAAAGCTTGAAATTGCTGAAGTGATGGTAGTGATGCAGGTAGTGCCCGCGATATTGGAAGTAGACGTCCACGCTTTCCGGCAGCCACAATGTCACTTTGGTCTTCGGGAAAGCGATTGATTTGTAGTCGATCACGAAATGCTCGCGTTGCAGTTTAATCTCGGGGATTGGTTTCGCTAAGTCGGTCTCCATGTGGATGACTTGTCCGCTGTTTTCCGATACCCAGGCAAGGCCTTTCAGCGGCAGCGGATATGCGCCCATGGGGGACTCGAACTCCAGGAGCCGGTTCGGTCGATCAGGACGCTGCTCGAAACGCACCAGCCAGGCGGGTTCGTCCCGCCACTCGCTCAGGCCTTCGCAACTCCAGGTAAAGTCATCTTGAAGAAGCGGATGGAACGCCAGCACCAGACCGGGAGCACCCATGTCGGCCAGCTCGCCGGGCATTTCTTTGGCCGTCACACCCTGGTCGCGGAACTCATTTACCTGAATGATTTGCGCGCTCGGATGCTCGATGAAAACCATGTAATTGAACTTGCGCGATGCGGGCGTCTCAAGGCTCTCGTTCTGTTTGATTTCGACGGTCTGATACTCTTCGGTCGAGGAGAACTTCTCGAGGTCAGTCACCAACTGCGCGGCATTCTTCGCCGCGGCGTTAAGAACTTTCGGCAAAGAGCACGACGCGCCAGAGATGATGAGTGGTTTTTGGGCGTCGATGTCCGGCGGGGCCCAGTTCTCCTTCGGAGGTAAATCCACTAGAGTTGGGGCGCTCGGGATCTCAATTGCGGCCGGCGGCAACATCGACGGCTGCGGCTTTTTCAGGTCCGGAATCCAGGCGCGAATGGCCGGATCGCTGCTGTCGCGGGGAAACTGTTTCATGAAGGCTTCCAGCGCATGGATCGCCTCGTCGACGCGGCCCAGTCCCGCGAGCGCTTCGCCCAGCACCAACTGATCGCGCTGAGCCTGGCCGCCGCCTTGGGCCAGCGCCTTCTCTGCTTGCTCGCGGGCGTCTAGGAAATCTTTTTGCTTGAGATACGAACCGGCGAGCATGGAATGCACTCTCCACTTCGAGCCGTCTAGTCGCTCCGCCGGTGTGAGCACCTGAATCGCTCCAGCATAATCTCCCTGCCGGAAGCGGAGGCTGCCGAGCGCCACCAGAGCCGAAACCTGCCGGGGATCAGTCGAAACGGATTTCTCCAAATATGGCTTGGCTGCGGGCAGCTCCCCGTTCAGAAGGTAGCGCATGCCCATCAGATAGTTCACATAGGGATTTCCGGGAGCCATCTCGAGCGCCTTCTTTAGATGTTTTTGCGCCGACGCGATTTTGCCGGAGTCCAGATCCGCCGATCCTTTTTGCGCTTCCTTTTCGGCTTCGGGCGCCAGCACAAACTGGCCCGATGGAGGATGAAAAGCCAGTTCATCGCTGGGGTTCCGCATGAAGACAATTATGCTTGCCGAGGCGCTGACGGAGTCGGGTACGGTCACGGCCCTGAGCTCGGTGTGGTATCCGGGTGCCTGCACCTGGACCTCGTAGATGTCTCCGATCAAGAGGTTCGGGAAAATCCAAACATCCCCGTCGCCCTTCTGCGCCTTGGGTGTGGGCATGAATCTGGAGATCGCGAAAAGAGTCAGGTTCGGAGGGGAAGACAGCGGTTCCCCGTCTTCGGTTCGGACGTAGACCGCTATGTTGCCGCTATGGCTGATGTCAACTGCCACATTCCTCGCCGCGAGGTCCGTAAGCTGTCGTGCGTTGGCACTGCGTGCGGCGCCCACCAAAAGCAGCGTACCGACAAAAGGGATTAGAAGTCTGGTTTTCATCTCGCTTTCGGTTGCAGGCCCCTTCCCATTGTCCGACCGAGAACGCAGCGACCTATCGGCGCGCCTACGTTAGCCTCAAGGCTCGCTGGCTGTCAATCTCGTTAACTGACCGAAAAGAGGGTGGTACAGAGGTGAACGGCTGATGCAAGACTGAACCTCAGCCCGAACTAATCGCTGCTGTTGTCGGTTGCTCCTTTGGGCTGGCCGATTTTCTCTGCAGCGCCGGTCCAGAAAAGCTTGAAATTGCTGAAGTGGTGGAACTGATGCAGATAGTGCCCGCGATATTGAAAATACGAGTCCACATTTTCCGGGAGCCACAAGGTTACTTTGCGCTTGGGGAAAGATACAGCTTCATAGTCGATAACCAAATGCTCGCGTTCCAGCTTGATCTCGGCCACTGGCTTCACCAGGTCCGTTTCGAGGTGCATCACTTCACCGCCACTCTCGGAAATCCAGGCGCGGCCTTTTAACGGCAATGGATATGAATTTGGCCCATCCCGGAAAACGGCGAGATAATTCGGCCGGTCACTGCGCTGCTCGAACCGTACAATCCACGCCGGTTTGTCTTGCCACCGTCCGGCTCCTTCGCAACTCCATGTGAAATCGCCTTGCAGCAGCGGATGAAACGCGAGCGCCAGACCGGGAGCGCCCATGTCGGCGAGCTCACCGGGCATATCTTGAGCTGTCACACCCTGATCGCGATATTCATTGACTTGAAGGATTTTCGCGCTGGGATGCTCGATAAAAACCATGTAGTTGAACGTCCGCGAAGCCGGTCTTTGCAGGCTCGCATCTCTCTTGATTTCGACGGTCTGATACTCCTCGGTCGCGGAGAATTTTTGCAGGTCAGTCACTAGCCGGGTAGCATTCTTCGCCCCGGCTTTAAGAACTTTCGGCAAAGAGCACGACGCCCCTGAGACGATGACCGGCCTTTCGGCATCGATGTCTGGAGGTGCCCAATCCGGGTTTGGTGGAAGGTCCGCGGTTGGCTGCGGAGCAGGAGCGGCAACGGCGATAGGCTCGATCTGCGGGACCGCGGCCTCGGGAGCCGATACCTGTTTGACGGCAGCGTTTTCAATCGTTGGGGAAGTTTCCGGCCGGCTGGTCAGCCAAGCGCGAAACTTCGAAGCGTCTGGATCGTTTGGATGGTCGGATAGAAAACGATCCAACGTCGCTAGGGCGCCCGCGCGGTCGCCCATGGACGCCACGGCTTCGGCAAGAACCAGTCTCACACGATCGGCCTTCTCCTTGCCTGCGGCAAGGGCCTCTTCCGCGTGCTCCCGAGCCTGGGGAAAATCGCGTTGCTTCAGGCAGGCATCCGCTAGCAGCCACTGCGACTTCCACGAAGAAGGCTCCAGCTTCACCGCCTTGCTCAACAGATCAACGGCGCCAGCATAATTCCCCTGGTCCAAACGCAAGGTCCCGAGCGCAAGCAGCGAAGATGCTTCATTCGGATCCAAGGAGACAGATTCCTCCAGATAAGGCTGGGCTTTCGCCTCCTGCTTTGCGAGAACGTAGCTCATGCCCGTCACGTAGTTCACGTACGGATTGCCGGGAGCCATCACGATCGCTTTCTGGAAGTGTTTCTGCGCCGAAGCGATCTTGTTCGAGCTCAAATCGCGCAGGCCCTGCTGAACCTCTTTCTGCACTCGAGGCGCGAGCATGAACTGCCCGGTCGGAGGATGAAAGGTCAGCTGTTCGTCGATGGCTCTGAGCGTGATAACAACATTGGCCGTGCCGTATTCCATGTCTGGGATGTCCACAGTCTCATGGACTGGCTGAAAGCCATCGACCTTCACGTCGAGTTCGTAGGACGTGCCTATCGGGAGGCCAGAGAAGATCCAGGCTTTGCCGTCCAGGCGTGGAAATTGAGGAATCGGGACGTCATCCAGGGAGGTAAGGGTCATCTGCGGTATCGCAGAAATCGGCAGCTCGCTTTCGCTCCGGAGATAAACGCTAATCCAACCTGTTTCGGAAGTTCCCACGGGAGAATTTCCTGCCGAACCTTGATGACCTAGAGTACTGGGGATTGGCGGAGCTCCACCTTGTGCGAAGGCGAGAGACGGAATACCAAGGACGCCCAACGCGACTGCGACGAGGGTGATGAACTTCGATTTCAACTTACCCTCTGCGGAAAAGGCCTACTCTGACTACACCGTTGTTAACCGGAACATACCGCGGCGCTGGACGGCTGTCAAGGATATGCCGCGGCGTCACCGCGCGGTTCTCGCGCATCGATTCAAGTTGAGTCGCGCGCGGCGGTCTTCTATAATCGGTTGTTTACCAGTGAGGCGCAAACACACTTGTTAAAGAATCTGAGCCAGAGCAAGACCGCCGTCAAAATTTTCTTGGGAGGCGTGCTCGTCCTCATCTGCGGCGCGATGGTGTTAACCATGGCCCCGGTCGGAGGCATCGGCGGCAGCAGCACGGGAAGCCCGGATGCAGTGGCAACCGTCGGCGGAGAAAGTATCAGCGTCATCGACGTGCGCCAGAAGTTTGCTCAGCAGACTCGCGGGCAAAACGTTCCTCAAGTCATGCAGGGCCTGTACATGCGTCAGGTGCTCGACCAAATGATCTTCCAGCGCCTGCTCCAGATGGAAGCGGACCGCCTCGGCATGCAGGTGACTCCCGACGAAATTACGCTGCGCATCAAGCAAGTGCTTCCCACCGCGTTCCCGGGTGGCGTATGGGTAGGCGCGGAGCGCTACGCCCAGGAAGTGCAAATACGCACGGGCATGTCCGTGCCGGAGTTTGAGGACTACGTTCGCGACGACGTGTTAACGGATAAGTTCAAGTACCTGGTGACGGACGGTATCAGCGTCACGCCGCAGGAAGTCGAAGCGCGTTATCGCTACGAGAACGAAAAGGTTCAGCTGACCTACGCGGAGGTCAAACCATCGGACCTTGAGTCGTCCATTACCCCCACGGATGCAGAGCTTTCCACCTACTTCGCGAAGAATGAGTCGAAATACCAAGTTCCCGAGAAGCGCTCGGCAAAATACGCCTTGCTGGACCTGAACCAACTGAAGCAGAGCATAAAGATCAGCGATGCCGACGTTCAGGCCTATTACCAGCAGCATCTGGATGACTATAAGGTCGAAAACCGTGTGGATGTTGCGCACATCGTTTTCAACACGCTCGGGAAAACCGATGCAGAAGTGGCATTGGTCAAACAACAAGCGCAAAAGGTGGATGATCAAGCCAAGCACGGTACGAACTTTGCGGATCTGGCGAAAAAGTATTCCGAGGATACCAATACCAAGACGAAAGGCGGCGATATTGGCTGGATCGTTGCTGGCCAGACTGCCCCGGCGTTCGAAAAGGCAGCCTTCAGCCTTCCGAAAGACGCTATTTCGGACGTTGTGCAGACGCCGTACAGCTTTGACATCATCAAAGTTTTGGACAAAGAGAACGCCCACACCAAGAGCCTGGACGAAGTAAAGGATTCGATCGTCAACACCTTGACACAGGAAAGGCTCAACGCTGAGCAGGGCGACATTTCCGACAAGCTTGCTGCTGTGGTACGTCAGTCGAATCGGCAGAGCATCGATGGCATCTCCAAACAGTTCAACCTGCAAACTGGCGAGACACCTTTGGTGAGTGTGACCGACGCGGTGGGCGATCTGGGAGCGGAGCCGGCGCTGCAAGAAGCTCTTTTTTCTTTGCATCCGGAAGAGCTGAGCCAGCCGATCTCGATTGACCGTGGCTACGTGATCATCTCGGTCGGCAAGATCGTCGCCGGCCACCAGGGAACTCTGGCTGAGGTTCGTGACCGCGTGCTCGCCGACTACCGTAAGGAGAAGGCGCAGGATCTCGCTGAACAGAAGGCTGAGGAGCTGGCCAAGGACGTGAAAAGCGGCATGGCATTTGACAAAGCCGCCAAATCCCTTGGTTTGGACCTCAAGACAACGGATCCCATCACGCGGACAAGCCAAGTGGTCGACGTCGGCCCGGCGAAGGAGTTGGAAGACGCATTCGTTATGAACGTGGGCCAGACCGGCGGCCCGGCCCTGCTTGGCGGGAACTGGGTCGTGTATCAGGTCAAGTCGAAACAGGCGGTCAATCCCGACGATTTTGCGAAGGCCAAGGACGCATTGCAGAAGCAAATCCTCGAAGAGAAGCAGGCTGCGGCCTTTGAAGCCTTCCACGACGCCCTTCAGAAGCGGTATATACAGGACGGCAAACTGGCATTCAACGCAGCGAATCTGAAGCTCCTGATGGGCCAATCCTCGTAATAAGTACATGTAAATAAAAGGCTTAGCATTACGCAATTTCCGACGCTTTTCTTGTTGCAACCCTCACCGCGGTCATCTAGCATATTGCTTCCGCAGCTTTGAGCTCCCGTCGCCAGCGGGGTGAAGCTTCAGCGCCCTTCCCAGTTGAACGCCCCAGCGGAGCGACTCAAAACCAGACAGTGGCCATAGCCACTGGTCTAGCGCCACAGAGCGACATGGGCTTGCCGGGACTAGCTTTCTCCGGAATCGAGGAACTTATGAACCAGAAAATGACCGCGGAGCGGAACGAATACCGCTGCTGCATCGAGATCAATCAAAACGGGAAGTACTCGGTTCGCATTCAGGTGCGTTTTGGGGGAAAAGACTGGTCGCTGCCAGTCTTTTTCCTGGTGTCGTCGTTCGATGCAGCCATAAAGCGACTGGAAGAGGCCGTACAGCTGTTGCAGCGGGAAGAAGAGCGGCTATGGTTTTGGGGGGTCGAACGAACCGATGACCCCAAGCTTGCCGCCGAATTGCTGGGCCGCCTGGGGCTCCGCTACGATCAGCGGCGCGAGTTTCCCAAGCGTGTGGCGGAGTTTGCGGTGCCAGCCGGACGTGCCGTATCCGCTTTCCGGCTGGCGCAGGCGCG